>CAZYST010000023.1:0-25856 GCA_964650305.1 uncultured Lachnospiraceae bacterium | reverse complement strand
ATTTAATTTTGTTTCACATCAATTGTAATACAACATTTTTAAAAATAATTTAAAAATTTTCAAATTATTGTTTTTTGGAATATAATTCTAGCAATAAAACACAAAAAAACAACCATAATATTTATTATAGTTGTTTTTTACTAATTTATTCTTCGCTTTCAATATCCTCTTTTGATAATTTAAATACTTTTTTTATTTTTGAAATATATTTTTTATTTTTAAATAAAACTATAGCTATTCCTACTATACATATTCCTATTAAAATTATCTTTGAATAATTACTCACATATCCTACTATTTTATTCCATGAAGCTCCTGCTATCGCACCTAAATTTACTAATACTATATTCCAAATTCCTGATCCTATTGTTGTAAGAATAATAAAATGTATAAAATTCATTTCTGCCATTCCAGCTGGAATTGAAATTAAACTTCTAACAATTGGAATAAATCTGCAAATTAATACTGTAAAATTTCCTTTTTTATCAAACCATTTTTCAGCTTTTTCTATATGTTCCATTTTAAATCCTAAAGTTTTGCCTATTTTTCCATTTACTATTTTGCTTAATCTTTCTTTATTTAATATTCTTCCTATATAATATAGAACTATTGCTCCTATTATAGATCCTATTATTGAAAATATTGTTACACCTAAAATTGTCATATTACTATAGGTAGTCATAAATCCTCCAAAAGTTAATATTACTTCTGAAGGGATTGGCGGAAATATATTTTCAATTGCTATAAGTAAAGCAATTCCTATATATCCAAACTGATTCATAATGTTTATTATTATTTCTTGCATTTTTTCTCCTTTTATATTCAATTTTAAAATCTTATATATTTTATTATAACTTAATTAATAAATCAAATATTTTCTTATTTATTTTATTATTTACAATAAATATTTTTATATAAATACTTTTTTTATATAAATGTTTAACTACTAATACTTTTATAGAGCAAAATTAATAAATTTAAAATCATATATTTTATATAATTACATCGTGTTTGTTTGCGTGCAGATTTTATTACATAAAATTTATGTGCATATTTACATTTTTAGTGTTTTATATAGTAGAAAAATTTTTTCTTAAAATAAAAAAAATAAACCCTCTTTGCTAAAGTTTTAATCTAACAATTTAGGTTTATTTTTAATATTTATATTTTATTATTTAACAGCTTCATAAACAGCAACTGAAACAGCAACTGTTGCTCCAACCATTGGGTTATTTCCCATACCAATTAATCCCATCATTTCAACATGAGCAGGTACAGAAGAACTTCCAGCAAATTGTGCATCTGAATGCATTCTTCCCATTGTATCTGTCATACCGTATGAAGATGGTCCAGACCCCATATTATCTGGATGTAATGTTCTTCCAGTTCCTCCACCTGAAGCAACTGAGAAATATTTTTTACCTTGTTCTATACATTCTTTTTTGTATGTTCCAGCAACTGGATGTTGGAATCTTGTTGGATTTGTAGAGTTACCTGTTATAGAAACATCTACTTTTTCCATATGCATTATAGCAACACCTTCTCTAACTTCATCTGAACCATAGCATCTAACTTTTGCTCTTGGTCCATCAGAGTAAGCTGTTTCTTTAACTACTTTTACTTTTCCTGTATAAAAATCAAATTCTGTTTGAACATATGTAAAACCATTAATTCTTGAAATTATTTGTGCAGCATCTTTTCCTAAACCATTTAATATAACTCTTAATGGTTTTTGTCTAGCTTTGTTTGCATTATTTGCTATTCCTATAGCTCCTTCTGCAGCTGCAAAGCTTTCATGTCCTGCTAAAAATGCAAAACAATCTGTATCTTCTGATAAAAGCATTGCTCCTAAATTTCCATGTCCTAATCCTACTTTTCTATCATCAGCAACTGATCCTGGTATACAAAATGATTGTAAACCTTCTCCTAAACATTTTGCAACTTCTGCCGCTGTTTTAACTCCTCTTTTTATAGCTATTGCTGCACCTACTGTATAAGCCCAACAAGCATTTTCAAAGCATATAGGTTGAATTCCTTTTACTATTCCTGCAACATCTACACCTTTGTCATCACAAATTTTCTTTGCCTCTTCTAATGAAGAAATTCCATTGTCATTTAAACATTTATTAACTTGGTCAATTCTTCTTTCATAACTTTCAAATAAAGCCATTTTTTATCTCCTTTCAATCATTTAAAATAACGATTTTTAATTTCATTCTATTATTATTTATCTTTTTTGCTAATTGTATAATTTATTTATACTATTAACTTTACTGTTATTTATAATTTGTTTCTATTCTTTTCTTGGATCTATTTTCTTAACAGCTTCGTCAAATCTACCATATTTTCCTGAAGCTTTTTCAATAGCTTCCATTGGTTCGATTCCTTTTTTGATGTTTTCCATCATTTTTCCTAAGTTAACAAATTTATATCCTATAATTTCATCATTTTTATCTAATCCGATTTCTGTTATATATCCTTCAGCAAGTTCTAAGTATCTTGGTCCTTTTACTAATGTACTATAACTTGTTCCTACTTGGCTCCTATGTCCTTTTCCTAAATCTTCAAGTCCTGCTCCTATTGTTAAACCACCTTCTGAGAAAGCTGATTGACTTCTACCATATACTATTTGTAAGAATAATTCTCTCATAGCTGTATTTATAGCATCACAAACTAAGTCTGTGTTTAGTGCTTCTAATATTGTTTTTCCTATTAATATTTCTGAAGCCATAGCAGCTGAATGTGTCATTCCTGAACATCCTATTGTTTCAACTAAAGCTTCTTGGATTATTCCTTCTTTAATATTTAATGTTAATTTACATGCTCCTTGTTGAGGTGCACACCAACCAATACCATGTGTTAATCCAGAAATATCTTTTATTTCTTTTGATTTAACCCATTTTCCTTCTTCAGGAATTGGCGCTGGTCCATGATTTGCTCCTTTTGCTACTTTGCACATATTTTCTACTTCTTGTGAATAAATCATATTTACCTCCTAATAATAGTTATTCAAAATTATTGCCTTATTGTGAAATTCTCCACAGGCAAAAATATTTTATCATAATCGACTTAAACTTTCAAGTATTTACAAAAAATATAATTTTATACATTTTTTTGACTTTGTGACTAATTATTTTATTTAGTAATTAATTCTTTTTGTTTTACTTTTCCTTTTCTATTTACTGGTAATTCATTATTTTCCTTTTTATTTACTAATATAATATATTGTACTAATGCTATAAATGTAATAATAGAAATTATATATCCAATTTTTTGAATAATTGTCATTTTATATTCAACTGTTATTTTTCCTGTTACAATTTCTTCATTATAAATAGTTAAATGTGCATTTCCTTCATCTTTCTTTACTTTTAAATTTATAATTTCTCCATTTTCTTTTTCTAAATTTGCTACATATCCTTTATAATATGTTAGTGGTATATGTAGTTCTAATTTTTCTTCACCGTTTTCATAATTAAATGTAATTTTAGATCCTTTTTTCTCATAATGTATTTTTTCTTCTGGTGAATTCAAATTATATACTTCTTTGTCTTCATTTGAAAATCCTATTGGTTTATATTCCCCATTTGCAACTAAAGGTCCACTCATTAATATTTCAAAGTTAATTGCATGTGCATTAATCTTTACTTCTGATAAATGTTTTCCTGCTACAAATACAATTATTAAAACTAATATTTTAAACACATCTTCTTTATTTTCAAAAGCATTTATAATTCCATATCCTGAAACAAAACTTAATAATAATGTTGAAATCATATTTAATCTATATGGAAATTGTATTATATTTAAAAAACCACATTTTTCCCAAGGAAATAAATTTAAAGATATTCCCCATACTGCCATACCTAATATATATAGTTGAAAAAAGAAATTATATTCTTTTTTATCTTTTTTATTTTTTATCATAAATAAACTTATTGGTAATATTAATAGTAATAATCCTATTGATCTTGTTGTATAATCATCTGTATTCTTAAGTTCATTCCAAAATGCTTCTTGAATTCCAGATGCATTATCTTTTAAGCTATCTGCACTATTTTGATGCACATCTACATTTAATTTATCACTTGCTTTTTGTTCAATATATGTAAACATATAACTACTAATTAAAAGTATTGATATACAGCCTGCTAAAAATATATTTATCATTTTATTTTTATCTTTTAAAATCTTACAACAGTTTATTATGCATAAAATTATTATTAAGATAACAGACATAGCAAATGATAATATATGTGAATTCATTATTCCAAATACAGCAAAACATATTAAATACCATTTTTTATTTTCGCCCCATACAATATCATAAAATCCAGCTAATATAAGTGGTAAAAATGTAAAACTTAAAATTTCTCCTAATGCTCCTCTTGCATAAACATCTACAAATCTATATAAAGACATTGTATATAGAAGTGTTGTTATCCATGATATTTTTCTACTTTTTGAAATTGTATATGCTGAATAAAAAGTAATAATAAATGTGGCAAATGTTATAATCATTAACATTAATTTATAAGAAAACAATACTCCCATTCCTAATTTTATGAAAAATATAGCTATATACAAAAACAATTCTGGATAAAATAATGGATTACCATATCCAAATCCATCTAATAATTCTGAATGTATGAATACAGGAAAAATTCCATTTGATAATTCATCACTTGTAGACATTATTCTTGCTAAATGATAACACAAATCATGTGCAAAAACTGTTCCTTCTGGTAGATATGGGTAACTTGCAAAAATAGTTAATGCTAGCATTATTAAAATAAATTTTATATTATTCTTTGCTTTTTCACTTAATTTTAATTTTTTAAACATAATTTCACTTCCTTTTCAAATTCTTTTTTATCTTATTATTTTCAAACTAATATGTCAAGATATTATAATAATATGTATATTAGTTTTTCTTGAAATTTTAGCAAAAATTTATTATAATAGTTGTATGAAAAAAATAGTAGTTAATGAAAAATATAATAATAAAAAACTAAATACTTTTATACTAGATACTTTTAAAAATTTATCTCCTAATAATCTTTATAAAGCACTTAGAAAAAAAGATATTAGAATAAATAATATTAAAGTATCTGAAAATGTTTTAGTTCATACAGGTGATGAAATATCAATATATATAGTAGATGAACTTTTAATAGGAAATAAAAATAATTTTGAAATTGATATTGTTTATGAAGATGATAATATATTAGTTGTAAATAAACCTGAAGGTATCTCTGTTACTGAAAATGATCTAATGGAAGAAAATTTAACTTCAATTTTAAAAAACAAATTTGGAAATAACATAAACCCATGTCATAGATTAGACAGAAATACAAAAGGATTAGTTTTATATGCAAAAAACGAAGACGCTTTAAATATATTATTTAAAAAATTTCAAGATAGAGAAATTGAAAAACATTATATAGCTAAAGTATATGGAATTATAAAAAAAGATTCTGATATTTTACAAGATTATCTTTTTAAAGACTCTAAAAAAAATATTTCTCTTATTTCAAATATTCCTAAAAAAAATTATTCTAAAATTATTACTGAATATAAAGTTTTAAGTAGAAATTTAAAAGAAAATACTACAACTTTAGATATTACTCTTCACACTGGAAAAACTCATCAAATTAGAGCTCATTTATCTTATTATGGATATCCAATTATTGGTGATGGAAAATATGGATTAAATGAAATAAATAAGAAGTTTAATTTAAAAAATCAATTTTTATTTAGTTATATTCTAAAATTTAATTTTACTTCTCATTCAGGAATTTTAGAATATTTAAATGGTAAGCAAATAAAATTAAATTTATCTTCAAAAATATAAAAACAAATTGTTGTATAACAATTTGTTTTTATATTTTATTTATTTTTTAAATTATCTTTTAAATATTTTATTTTTATACTATATATAATTGTAGCAATTAAAGTAATTGTAGATAATGTATAACTTATAATTTGAATTATTGTATGTTTATATTCAACTGTTATCTTTCCTGCATAATTGCTGTCTCCTTTTATTAATACATGTCCATTATTTCCTTTTTCTACAATTAAATCTGTTTTATTTCCATCATCATCTTCTATCCAAGCTTTATAACCTTTATAATATATAAATGGAATGTTAATTTCCATTTTTAAATCTTTTCTTTCATAATTAAATGTTATTTTTGAGCCAATTCTTTCAAATTCAATTAAATTACTTGTATCATTAATATTATATAATTGTAAATCATTTATATCTGTATTTATAGGTAAATATTCTCCTAAACCAATTTGTCCACCTATATAATCTACTAAATCTTCATATTTTGTAACCTCTTCTGGTTTTACATTTATATTTACCATGTCTAAATTAAATCCGGAAATTACAAGTATCATAATACATAACAAAATACAAAAATCTCTTTTTTGTTCTACGATATCATAAAAAGATATTGCTGAAATAAGACATAATCCTACTGTTGAAATAATATTTAATCTAAATGGAAATTGTATTATTGAAAATATTGACAATTTTTCCCAAGGCATAAGTGATGTTGAAAAAATATATACAAATAAACTTAATATATATAATTGTATTTCAAATCTATTTTCTTTATATGTAATCTTTCTAAAAAATATTAATCCAGATAATATTAATAAAATTACCCCTATTCCTTGTGACAATCCATTCAAAGACACTTTTGCATCAACAGAATCACCTGATTTTATTGTAGTTTCAAATACTTGTGATAAACTTGTAGCTCTTCTTTCTAATCTATCATCATTTATTACAATTTTTTTATCTACATTAAAAGTATCATTCATTTTTTGTTCTAACATTGGTCCAAAAAATCCTATACATAATACAATAGCTAGAATTGCTGCTTTTATTAAATTAAAAAGTACTTTTTTATTTTTTAGTATTTTGTCTATATTTAATATACATATTAAAATTATTATTGGCAATGAAATTAGAAAAGATAGTACATGTGAATTTGCAAGTCCCCAAAGGCCTATTGATATAATATACCATTTTTTATTGCTATCAAAAATTATTTCATAAAGACCATATATTATTAAAGGAAAAAATACAAATGAAAGCACTTCACCTACTGCTCCTCTAACATATATATCTACTAATCTATATAATGAAAATACATATAAAATTGATGATATCCATGCTATTTCCTTTTTTTTGAATATACCTTTAGTAGATATATACATTGAAACAAATGTAAAAAATGTTACTACAACAAGAAATATTTTATAAGCATTTAATGTTGATATTTTTAAAATATTTATTAATATAGCTGGAAAAATCAAAAACAATTCTGGATAAAAAATTGAGTTTGCATATCCCATTGAATTTACTAAATTAGAATGAATTATTACTGGAAATTCTCTTAGATTTATAGCATTACTAATTTCTGTAATTCTATTTAAATGATATCCTATATCATGTGCATATAATAAAACATTATTTAAATATTGCTTACATGCATATAATGATATTGCAAATACTATAATAACAAATTTTACAATAACTAATAAGTTTTCCTTTTTTTCTTTCAATGTATTTATATCCCCCAAAATTTTATTTGAAAAATTCCTCAAATTCTTCACTTGTTATTTTTTCTTTTTCTATTAATGTTTTTGCTACAACATGAAGAATATCTATATTCTCAATTAATATTTTTTGTGCACTTACATAAGCATTATCTACTAAAACTTGAATTTGATTTCCAACTTCTCCTATTAATTTGTCTCCAAATATTTGTAATTCATATGGATCATCAACTTTTAATGAAATTGGTCCTAATGAATCAGACATTCCATATACTGTTAACATATCTTTTGCTATTCCTGTTGCTACTTCTATATCATTACTTGCACCTGTAGATATTTCATTTAAAACTATTTTCTCTGCTGCTCTTCCACCCATTAATGCAATCATTTTTTCTAAAAGTTCAGTTCTTGATATATAAAATTTATCTTCATTTGTTTTATACATTGTATAGCCACCAGCTAATCCTCGTGGTATTATTGATACTTCTTTTACATCTGTTTGTGTTTCTAAAAATTTACTTACAACAGCATGACCTGCTTCATGATATGCTGTAAGCTTTTTATCTTTTTCAGAAACTACTCTATTATGTTTTTCTAATCCTACTGTTATTTTCTTTACTGCATTTTCAATATCTATATTTTCAATTGCTTTATGTCCTTCTCTAGTAGCAATAATTGCAGCTTCATTTAATACATTTGCAAGTTCTGCTCCTGTAAAACCTGCTGTATCTCCTGCTATACTTTTAAAGTCTACATCATCTGCAAATTTTTTATTTTTACTATGAAGTTTTAATATTTCTTCTCTTCCATTTAAATCTGGAGCTGGTATTGTTATTTGTCTATCAAATCTTCCTGGACGAAGTAAAGCTTTATCTAACATTTCTGGTCTATTTGTTGCAGCTAATACAATTATTGTTTCATTTGTTTCAAATCCATCCATTTCAACTAATAATTGATTTAAAGTCTGATTATTTTCTGTTTCTGCTCCACTATTACTTGTTCTTCTTGAACCAATTGCATCTATTTCATCTATAAAAATTATACATGGTGCCATTTTTTTGGCTTTTTCGAATAATTTTCTAACTCTTGAAGCACCAAGTCCTGCAAACATTTCTATAAATTCAGAACCACTCATTGAAATAAATGGTACTCCTGCTTCTCCAGCAATTGCTTTAGCTATTAAAGTTTTACCTGTTCCTGGTTTACCATATAATAAAATACCTTTTGGTATTTTGGCTCCCATTTCTAAATATGTTTTTGGTTTTTTTAAGAAATCTACTATTTCTATTAATTCACTTTTTTCTTCATCTAAACCTGCTATATCTGAAAATCTAACATCAGATTTATTGCTATCTTCTACACCATATACTTTTCCACTATCTCCGCCAAGACCTTGCATTTTAAAAATCATTATCATTAAAATTACAAGTAATATTGTAGGCAATAAAGAAAATAAAGTATCTGAAATTCTAAGAAAAGCATTTACTTGCTCTTGTTCTAATTTTACATCTATTTCTTTTTTGTCTATTTTTTCTTGAACCAATTCAACAAAAGCTTGTACATTTGGTATTAAAGCTGTTTTTGTTCTTTCTTTTTCTTCTTCATTTCCTTTTAGAATAATGCTTATTTGGTTGCTTCCATTAGTCATTTTTATTTTTTCTACTTTTTGTTCATTTATTTGTGTTATTAATTCATTATAAGCCATTTTTTTATCATCAGTATCTTTTTTATTTAAAAAGAACATTACAGTAATTAAAGCTATAAGAACAATAAGTGTAATTATCATAAAAATAAGTTTAAATTTTTCTTTTTTTTTATTTTTTTCTTTTTTCATTTTCACTACTCCTTATATTTCTGAACCATCAGGTTCTCCGTTTATGCCTTCCTCTTTTTCCTCTTCTTTATTTTTTTCTTCTTTTTCTTTTTTCTTTTCTTCTTTTTCTAAATTTTCTTCTTCAATTTCTTTTTTTACTTCTTTTCTTACTTCTTCAATTTTTATAAGTTCCTCTTGTTGTTTAATGAGATCTGTTTTTAAAATCATTATAGCAGCTACTATATATACATATGCTATTAGTAAATACATTAAATTATAATACTTAATAACAAAACCTGTTATTAAATATACAGAAGTATATATTCCAGTTATTATTACTGGTAATGTAATTGCATGTAAAGAAATTTTAGACATAGGTTTCATTGAAATCTTTATTCCTGAAATTCTTGCTGCAATTATTCCAAATATTGTTAATAATATTACATCTAATCCTATTTGTATTAAGTTTCCAAGATATAATTCTAATAACCCTATTATAAAATACATTGTAATTACAGATGTGTTTCCATAATTATTATATTCTTCTAATAAAGTATTTTTATCTATAAAATCAATTCCAAATTGACTAGCAATTTCAGATAAATCGTATTCAATTTCATTTCCAGATACTATATATTTTATTTTATTGTTTAAAATAATTATTCCACTTTCTGAATCATATATCTTATCTTCATATTCTTTTATTTTATCTTCTGAAATATTTTCATCAGTATTTGCAAAAAAACAAAAGTTATATTCATCATCATATGCTTCTACATCTTGACTAAAATGTAATTTTGAATCTTGATATTTAAAATCTGGTAATTCATTTACATAAAAATTATATCCCTTATTTAACATTTTATAAAATATTATACTTTGCGTTGATACTATAACTACACTTACTAATAATATTAACATTAAAAAATATTTTATTGCTGTGAAAAGCCTTTCACCTAAAAAAGCAGTATAATTTTCTAATTTGAATATTGAATATTTTAATCTTGTAAAAAATCCCATCTTTTTACTTGTTTCTTCCACTTTAAATATACTCCCTTCTAATTGCTTCATTTGTTTGTAATGGAGATATGTCTAAATATACTTTATCTCCTACTTTTATTTCATCATTTCCAGTTATATCAATAACAGAATAACACATTCCTATTCTACCTAATATATTATATTTTTTTCCATTAATTGTTGCTTTTATATTATTATCTTTGAAAATCTTTTTTAATTCAATACATACCGATAAAATATTTTCTTTTAAAGTAAAATTATCTCTTAATTTATTTTTATTTAAACCATCATTGTATCCAACTGGTATTAAAGCTATTTTTGTTTCTTTTTTTGTTTTATATGTATTACTATATCCTATATTATATCCTTTTGGAAGTGTTTTTATTTCAGTTATACTAGTAACAAAATTTCCAATTTTCTTAAGGCCTTGACACTTTATAAGAGTTCTACCTTGAAAAGCTGAACCAATTCTTACAGCATTCAAATGCATTATTTTGTATTTTAAAAATGCTGTTGATGCACAAGCATGTAACATACCTGGATTATAATTATTTTGTTTTATTTGTTCAACAATTTTCATAAATCTATTAAATTGTATGTTTGTCCATTTATCATCCATTGCTTTTGAAAAATGTGTAAAAGTTCCATTTATTTCTATATATTTTAAATTTTCAAATACTTTTAAAATATTTTCAATATCTGTATATAAAAATCCATATCTTCCAAAACCTGTATCTATTTTTAAATGTGCTTTTACTTTTAAATTTTCTTTTTTACATATTGAATTTATAATACTTATTTGTTCTAAGTTATCAATAGCAATAGTTATATCATTTTTTATTAACGACTCTAATTCTTCTTTTATATTAGTTGGTGAAAGCAAAATAATTTCATTTGATATTTTAGCTTTTCTTAATATCATAGCTTCTTCAACTGTAGATACTGCTAAAATCTCAATACCGTTGTTTATTAAGAATTTAGAATATTTTATTATATCTAATCCCATTCCATTTCCTTTTACAACGCCAATTATTTTTAAATTTTCTCCATTATCATCTTTTCCACGTGTGTATGCAATTTTTTTTATAATATTTATATTATTTTTTAAATCTTTTCTATTTACTTCTATTTTTTTCATTTATTTACCTAATATTTTCTTTTTTAATTTTCTTATTCCTCTAAAAGTTTTTTCTGCAAATTTATAAGTTTTGTATACTAATGGTTTATATGGCATATATACTTCACCTATAAATTCAGTAAATTCAGCATTAAATCCTTTTTTAAATCTATATAATCCATATTGAGGATGTGTTTCATCAACAACTCCTGATACCCCTCTAAAATCATATACATCAGCTTTTCTTTGAATTGCTTCTTTTATCATTGTCCATTGTAATAAATAATTTGGCATAAGATTTCTATGACTATTACTACTTGCTCCATATAAATACCATACTTTATTTCCATACATTATTGGAATTATTCCAGCAATTGGTTTATTCTCATGATATGCCATTAATAATTTCATATGATTTGGTGCTAATTCATCATACATTTTTTCAAAATATGATAATGATCTTATTATAAAATCATCTCTTTTTCCTGTTTCAATCATTATATTATGAAAATCTTTTAAATCTTCTTTTGTTCCCTCTTTTATTACAACACCTTTTTTAGTTGCTAAACGTACATTATATCTTGTTTTTGATTGAAAATTATTAAATATTTCATCTTCTGTTTTATTTTTTATGTTTAATCTAAAAACAAATCTTGGTTGTATCTCATCTTTAAAATCTTTACTATCATCTTTTATTTTATAATTTAATTTTTGAATTATTTCTCTAAATTTCTCATCTGTTTTTAATATATCAGGTTCTATTCTAAGTACAAATGCATTATATTTTTTAGCTAATAAATTTGCTCCTTCTGTTAAATCTTTTAAAACTTCTTCATTATGAATATCACAAACTGGACCTCTTGCAGAATACATTATATTTCCAAAAATTGGAATTTTCCTTATCCATACACAAAGACTTCCTATTATTTTTCCATCTTTATTCTCTGATAGTATAACTTCTTTTTTCCAGTTTGTTTTTACATTTCCCCATTCTAAAGATTGTTGGAAATTACATCTTTCATGCCCTTCTAAGAATTTTTTATATTCTAACACATCTTTTTCTTCTAAAATTTTCAACTTTTGTTTCCTCCAAATTTATTTTTCTATAATAGTACCTTCTTTACTATCTTTTACATTATAACCTTTATTTATTAAAATATCTCTAATTCTATCTGATTCAACCCAATTTTTATTTTTTCTAGCTTCATTTCTTTCTTCTACTAATTTTTGAATTTCCTCTGGAATATCATTTTGCTTTTTTTCATAATTAGATAAATCTAATCCTAATACTTCATCAAATTTTAAAAGTAATTTTGCTAAATCTTTTGATTTTTTAGGATTTTTTACTATATCCCAAACAACACTCATAGCAATTGGCATATTTAGATCGTCGTTTATTGCTTCTAAAAATCTTTTTTTATATTCTTCGATTTCTTCTTTTGAAATTTCTTCATTTCCTTCTTTATGTTTTAAATATCCTTCTCTTAATCTATTTAAAGCTGTTTTTGCTGCATCCATTGCTTCAAAAGTAAAATTAATTTGATTTCTGTAATTTGATGTAAAATTAAACATTCTATATACTAATGGTTCATACCCTTTTTCTTGTAAATCTTTTAATGTATATAAATTATTTAAACTTTTTGACATTTTTCCACCATTAATTTGTAAAAATTCAACATGCATCCAAAAATTAGCTGGTATTTTACCACAAAAACCTTTGCTTTGTGCTATTTCGTTTTCATGATGAATTGGTATATGATCAATTCCTCCTGTATGAATATCAAAATGTTCTCCTAAATATTTATATCCCATTGCAGAACATTCTAAATGCCATCCTGGATAAGATTTTCCAAAAAAGCTATCCCATTTCATTATATGATTTTCTGGAGCTTTAATCCATAAAGCAAAATCAGAAATATTTTTCTTATTTGAATCAAATTCAACTCTTGCACCAGCTTTTTGTTCTTCAACATTTCTATTAGATAAAACTCCATATTTATCTAATTTTGATGTATCAAAATATACAGTATCTTCTGTTTGATATGTATAGCCATTATCAATAATCTTTTTTACATATTCTTCCATAACATCAATATGTTCTGTTGCTCTTGCTATAATCTCAGGTCTATCTATATTTAATTTATCTATATCTTTTAAAAATTCTTGCATATAAAAATTTGCTATTTCAAATGGATCTTTATTTTCTCTTCTGGCTGCTTTTAACATCTTATCTTCGCCTTCATCTGCATCAGATACAAGATGCCCAACATCAGTTATATTCATTACATGTTTTAAATCATATCCATTATACTTTAAAACTCTTCTTAAATTATCCATAAAAAGATATGCTCTTAAATTACCTATATGAGCATAATAATATACTGTTGGTCCACAAGAGTACATTTTTATTTCCTTTTCATCTATTGGCTTAAATTCTTCTTTTTTTCTTGTTAATGTATTAAAAAATTTTATACCCATTTGTTACCTCTTTTCTTTATTATTTATTTAGGCAGAATACTTTTCTGCCTAAATATTTATTATTTTATTATAATTTTGCTCTACATACAGTGCAGAAAACTTCTCCTGTTACAGGATCCGGCTCTCCTGATGAATGTGCACCTAAAGGAAGATCTTCTTCTTTTACATCTCCACAATCACATTCTAATTTCTTTTTACCTGCTTCTTTACATGTTGAATTTTTTATTATTGTTTCTTTATATGAATGTGTATGTGGTTTTGTTCCTTCTTTTATTGTTGCTCCACATACAGTACATACTGTTTTTCCATTACTATCTGCTGGACCTTCTTTATGACCTGTTTTAGCTATTTTTTCTTCTTTTTTAGCACCGCAACTACATGTTAAAGTTTTAATACCTTCTTCTTTGCATGTTGCTGCTTTTGTTACTTTTTCTGTCCAACTATGAGTATGTTCTGTTGGTGATGTATAATTTGGTGTATTTCTATATTCTACTGTTTGACATAATGTACATCGCCTTTCTTGTACTGCAGGATTACTGTCTTGTGCTTTCCAATCTGTAAATGAATGTGAACATGATTGTTGTTGTGGTTGAGTATGAATGTTACATCTTTCAGTTGGAACTGTATTTACTGCTGCTCCTTCTGCATTTTCATGAACTGTAGTCCATTTTGTTTGATTTCTTTCTTTTTCTGGTTGATATGCAAACGTTCTTTCTTCCCAAGAAGATTGTGGACAATATTCTGTTGGCAATAATCCACTATCTCTACATACTACGGCTTTTGAATGTCCATCACATTCACCAGGTAAATTATCTTTTGTAAATATATCTGTATAAATATCTGTACATCCATCTTTTGCTTTCTTTCCAGATACTCTACAAATTGATGCTTTAATTATTCCTTCCGGTTCTTCAAATTTCTTTTTTTCTAAATCTTTATGAATTTCTGTCATAACAGCATCCCAAATTTTTCCTGCAGGATTTCCTGTGTATGAAACTGCTGCATTATTTTTATATCCATACCAAGTAGCTGCTGTATAATATTGCGTAAATCCACAAAGCCATCTATCATAATCACCATTTGTAGTACCTGTTTTTGCTGCAACATCCATTCCATTAATTGCACAATAAGTAGCTGTTGCACCACTACCACCTGTAACTGGTTCCATTAAAATACTTTTTTCTATATATGCATTTTGTTCGCTCATAACACGATTTTCTGTTTTATCTGCTTCATATAAAACATTTCCATCTGAATCTGTTACTTTTGTATAGAATGTTGGTTTTATATAAACACCATCATTTGCAATTGCAGAATATGCTCCTGCCATTTCATACATTGAAACACCTTCAGATAAACCACCTAATGCCAATGATAATCCTTCTTCCTTAAATTCTGGAAGGCCTACTGATTTACAAAAATCAATTGAATTCTGTAATCCCATATCTGCTAACATTTTTACATGAGGAATATTTGAAGATAATCTAATCGCTGTTCTTACATTAATTATTCCTTTATAACCTTTATAATAATTTTTTGGTTTATAATTTCCTCCAAATGTTGTTGGACTGTCATCATATAAAGTTGCACCTGTAATAGTTCCTGTCTCTAAGCCTGGTGCTATAACAGAGATTGGTTTCATTGATGAACCTGTTTGTTTCTTTATTTCTGTTGGATAATTAAAATATCCTATTTTTGTTCTTGTATTTCTTTCTTCTGCAGATCCTACTGCTGTTGCTGAAGCAACAACTTCACCATTATTATGATCTATTATTACCATTGTAGGTAATGAATATTGTGTTTCTTTAACTGTTTCATTTGTTTTTTTGTCTTTATATGTGTATGTTGATTTTGTTACATATTTTTTATCTGATATTTCACTTTCTAATACTGTTTGAATAGATGTATCTTGTGTTGTATATATATTTAATCCACTACTAAACAAATACATTTCCGCCATACTATCACTCATATCTGTTTCTTCTTTTATTTGTTTTAAAATTTGTTCTATAGCAGCTTCTGTATGATATGATAAATCTGTTGTAACAGAAGCTCCATCTCCTTTTTGGAATTTTAATCCATTATCTACTTCTGTATTTGCTTCATTTGCTTGTTCTTCACTTATATATCCTAATTCTAACATTTTACTTATAACTGTTTTTGTTCTTTTATTTATTTTTTCAGTCATTTTTTGTTTTTCTTCTTCAGGATTTTCTTTATCTGAAAAATCTTCAAATGGCTTATATGCATTAGGAACGTGATTAATTCCTGCCATATATGCACATTCTGCAATTGATAAATCTTTTACATCTTTATCAAAGAAATATATTGCACCTAATGCTACACCATTTATATCATCTCCACCAACAAATATTTGGTTTAAATATAATTCTAATATTTGGTCTTTTGATAAATAACGTTCAACTTGTATTGCTTTTGACATTTCTTTTACTTTTCTTATAACACCTGCTATCGATGTATTTTCTTTATCTTCTGTTATGTTCTTTATAAGCTGTTGAGTTATAGTACTACCACCAAAAGAAGATTTTCCACCTTTTAAAATAAAATTAACAGTTGCTGCAGCAGTTCTTTTAAGATCAACACCTATATGTGTTTCAAATCTTTCATCTTCTATTGCTATATATGCTTTAGGTAAATATTCTGCCATTTCTGAAAGCTTAACTATTTTTCTTTTAGTGCCTCCACTTAATGTAGCTATAACATTTCCATCTTTATCATAAACTGTTGAATTTTGGTATTTGATAACTAAATCTGATTCATTTATTTTTAATTCATTACCTAATAATCCAAAAAAAGCTCCTGCAACTATTCCCCCTGCAATTATTGCTAAAACTATAATCGCTATAATTATAATTTTTATTGTTAATGCAATTTTAGGATGTCTATGCTTAAATTTTGTTTTCTTTTCCCCATTATTTTTATTATTATTATTAATTTTTGTCTTTTTTACTTTTTGTGTTTCTTGACTTTTTTCTTTGCTACTCATATTTCCTCCTATGATAACATCTAATTATACAGCTATCATTATATTACATTTTACTAAAAAGATAAAGTATTTATACGAATTTTTAATAATTTATTAATGAAATAAGTCATTAATATTATTTAAAAGATACGCTCCTTCTTTTATTAAATTATTACTTCCTACAAAATTTTTTAAATTTATATTTCCTGGAATTACAAAAACTTCTTTTCCTTGTTCTAAAGCAAAGTCAGCTGTTATTAGACTTCCGCTTTTTTCACTTGCTTCTATTACTATTATTTTATCAGCTAATCCACTTACAATTCTATTTCTTTCTATAAATTTATATTTTTCCAACTTACTTCCTATTGGATATTCTGATATTATTGTTCCATTTTGTTCTAATATCCTTTGGAATACTTTCAAATTTTCTAAAGGATATATTTCTTTTTCTAAAAGTGATGTTGCAAGCACAGCTATTGTTTTACCATATTCATTATCTAAAACACCTAAATGTGCTTGCTTATCTATTCCAATTGCCAGTCCACTTATTATACATATATTTTTTTTGCTTAATTCATATGCAAATTTTCTTGCCATATTTTTTCCATATTCACTTGCATTTCTTGCACCAACTATTCCTATTGTAGAATTATTATAAAATAAATTTTCAATATTCCCTTTAATATACAAATATATTGGAAAATTACTTATATTTTTTAATGAATTTGGATAATTTATTTCAGTGTATTTTATTATTTCTATATTATTTAAAGTCATAATTTTATACATTTTTTCAGCTTGTTTTTTATTTAAAATATTCGACATTTCTTTCATGTTTTTTTCACTAATATTATTTTTTATTTTTTCAATATTCCATAATTCTATTTCACTATATTTTTTTAATAAATTTATTTTTTCATTTCTACTAATTTTTAACAATGAAAACCAAATTTTATATATTTTTTCTATATTACCACTCCTTTATATAACAAAAGGACATAGAAATTCTATGCCCCTCTAAATTTATATTTTATTTTTTGCAGCTTTAACTAGATTAGTTAATAACATTGCTATTGTCATAGGACCGACTCCACCAGGAACAGGTGTTATATAAGATGCTATTTTTTCAATTTCATCAAAATCCACATCTCCTACTATTGTTCCATCTTCTAATCTATTAATTCCCACATCTATTACAACTGTGCCTTCTTTTATCATTTCTTTTTTTACGAATTTAGGTTTACCTATTGCAGCAATCAATATATCTGCTCTTTTAATTATTTTTTCAATTTCTTTAGTTCTTGAATGACATACTGTTACTGTACAATTTTTATTTAATAGACATTGTATCATTGGCTTTCCAACAATATTGCTTCTACCTAATATTACTGCTTCTTTTCCTTCTGTTTCAATATTATATTCTTCTAATATTTTTATTATTCCATATGGAGTACAAGAAATAAAACAATCTTCTCCAATCGATAAATTTCCTACATTTACTGGATTAAATCCATCAACATCCTTTTCTGGTGATATAGTTCTAAAGGCTTTGTTTATATCTATATGTTTAGGCACTGGACTTTGAAGTAATATTCCATGTATATTTTCGTCATTATTTAATTTTTCAATTGTATTTAGTAATTCTTCTTCAGAAGTTTTTTCATCAAATAAAAATTCTTCAAATTCTATTCCAGTTTTTTCACATGCTTTAGATTTATTTCTTACATAAACTTGTGAAGCGCTATTATCTCCAACCATTATTACTGCAAGTTTAGGATTTATTCCTTTTTCTTTTAATTCTATTACTTCTTTTTTTAAATTTTTTCTAATTTTTTTGGCTAATTCTTTTCCATCTAATATCTCTGCCATTTTTATAACATCCTTTTTAATTATTTTCTATATTTCTTGACTTATAATTTATATAAAGTACAAATGCTAAAGTACTTAATGAAACTAATGCATAAGCATAACTTGCAAAATTATTTCCAACTTCTGGAATAACACCAATTTCGTTTTGTAATTTTCCAAGTTCTGGATTAACAGTTGTATTCTCATCTATAATATTGTTATTTTCTACAGTATTGTTCTCTATAATGTTATTTACTTCATCTTCTTTTGGTTCTTCAGCTGAAATCAATCTTGTTGCAACATATGCTACTTGTCCATTATATTCTATTCTTGACCAACCATTATCTCCTATACCTGTTCTTTTTACCTCATCTGCTTTTTTTAGATATCCTGCTTTTTCACTAGTTGTAGACCAACTCTTTCTTATATTACAATCTTGAATTGCATACATTTTTTCATCTACATCTTTAAATGTTGGATCAGCAGGTTTATCTGTTGTTAAATATTGACTAGAAATATAAACTGTTTTACCATTATATTCTATTTTTGACCATCCGTTATCTCCTGTAGCAATTCTTTTTAATTCTGTTCCTTTATCTAATTTTGTAACTTTTTTACTAGAAGTTGAATAACTTTCTCTTACATTGCAAACTTCTTTTGTATAAACAGTTTCATTTACTGATGTAAATTTTGGTTCTTGTGGTGTATTTGAATTATTTGTTGTTCCTGTAGTAGAAGTTTTTATAGTTCCAGCATTAGTTCCTGAATGTAAAAGATTATTATCTTTATCTACACAACGTAAATTTGAAGAAACAACTGATTCACCTTCTGCTATAACTTGAAACTCAACTGTTAAATTACTAACTTGATTAAAATTTGAATTAGCATCTGAAACTGATATTACATTTCCATTTGCTTCGCCTTCATTAGAATTTTTTATATATTTTAATTTTGAAGAGTCAAATGTTATTGAGCCATCATATCCAACAGTTCCATCTGGCATTGTAATTGTAACTGTAACAGTTTGACCAACTGATACAGTATGACTAGATACTTGAGGAACTGTCGCAGCATATGTTTGCTCTATTCCTGCAAATACTATTCCTATCATCATTATTAATATTATTAAAAAAATTTGTGATATTGTTTTGTTCATATTATATACCAATCCTTTGCTTTTCTTTTGCTTTTATTCTTCTACAATATTTTGTGAATCTTCTGAAACTACTTCACTGCTATTTGAATCTACTTTTTCTGCTTTTACGACTAATCTTGTTGTTGCACCTGTTTGGCAAGTTACTAAAGTAATTTCTGTTTTATTTTCTTTTGGTAATAATATAGATAAATCAGTAGGTTCAACAGCAATTATCTCAGTAATCTTATAATTAGTTTTTTCTAATTTTCTATTTTCTGTATAAAATTCGTCCCCAACTTCTAGTTCTTCTATTTTTTTAAACACATCTTCATAATTATGTCCTACTATAACAAAATTTCCTTCTGAATTTAAATCATTTCCATACAATTTGCATACACCATTTTGAAGTGCTTTTTCTTCTGAAGAATTTAATATATATTTATCTATATTCACATCATCAATAACAACTCTTCCTAATATATCATATCCTGCAATTTTCTCTGGCATAGTTGTATCTTCTTGAATAATATTTTCATTTTCCTTTTTTTCTTGTTTATTTTTATTGTATGTATTTATTCCATAATATACACCAAAACATATACCTATTACTACAATTACTACTAAAATAACTATTCCTATTTTTTCCCAAGGTATTTCATCAAAACCTAATCCTTCATCTGAATAACGTTTTCCTTTAGCCATTTAAAACTTTTCCTCCTTTGTTTTACTTTATAAATATTAAACCTAATATTAATATTCCTAAAATTACTCTATATATTGCAAAAATTTTAAAACTACCTTTTTTTAGATAATCCATTAAAAATTTTACAACTATTATTCCTACTATAAAACTAGATAATACACCCAACCAAAAAGATATTGATGTTAGTGCAAATTCTGTTATATCTACTAAAACAGCTGCTGCAACTATTGGAGTTGAAAGCAAAAACGAAAATTTTGCAGCACTTTCTCTATCTATTTTTAAACTTCTTGCAACAGTCATTGTTATTCCAGAACGTGAAACACCTGGAAATGCTGCTGCTAACGCTTGTGATATTCCTATTAATAAAGCTTGTTTTAAAGTAATGTCTTCATATTTGTACTTATTTTCAGATTTTTTATCTACTATTGCTAATATAATTCCCATAACAATTAATGCTACAGCTATTAGTCCCATTTCAAGTTTAAAATTGCCATTTATTATTAATTCTGAAACTTTATCTAATATTAATGCTAAAATACCTGCTGGTATTGTAGCTATAACTAAATACCAAAACATTTTTCCTTCAGCTGTATTTTCTTTTTTTACTACTTGATTAAATCCTGATTTTATAAGTTTTAACCAATCTTTTATAAAAAATAATCCAATTGCTATTAATGTTCCAAAATGAAGTGCTACGTCAAAAGATCCATTAAAATCTTCTACAAATTTCGGGTTACTAGTCCAATTAAATATCCATGGTAATACATTTAAATGAGCTGAACTAGAAACAGGTAAAAGCTCTGTTAACCCTTGCACTATACCTAAAATTATCGCTTGTATTATTGTCATTTTTTCCTCCACCTAAATTATTGTAACTCTTTTAAAACATGATATAATGTTTCTTTTATAAACTCTGCTGAAGTTAAAGGTGCTACTTTTCCAGGTAAAGATAATGCCCATATTACTTTTAAACCTTTTTCCCTTGCAGCTTTTCTATCTACGCCACCAGGATTTGATGCTAAATCTATAATTACTACATCATTTTTCAAAAGTTCTAATCTTTCTTCATCTAATATTTGAAAAGGTATTGTATTAATTATAATATCAAATTTATTTAAATTTTCATTTAAATTATTTAAATGTATAGGGTTATATCCATATGCTTTTATCCATGCAATATCTTCATTTTTTCTAGCTTCACAATATACATTTGCACCAATTCCATCTAACATTTTTGCAAGAACTTTACCTATTCTACCAAATCCCATTACTAAAACATTTGAGCCATGAACTGTTCTTTGTGTTTCTTCCATTGCAATTTGTATAGTTCCTTCTGCAGTAGCAATAGTATTTAATACAGTAAATTCTTCTCTTCTTAATAAATCTGTATATTGTATATCATTTTTTTCTAATTCTTCTTTTATGTTAATATTTCCAGCAATTAAATATTTTCCTTTTAATGCAGTAACAAAATCTTCTATTGTAATTTTATTTCTTCCAAATGGTGTAGAAATATTTTTTCTATCACTTGATAAAGGTATTGGTCCAATAACTACTTTTGAATTTTTAATAGCTTCGTCTAATGTTGGACACATTTCTATTCCATCAATACTTAAAAGTTCTTCTGAATTTTCTAAAGCATAAGTATATACTTTGTATCCATCTTTTATAAGCATTTCTATTAATTTAATTATGCGTAAGTCTCCACCTACTACTCCTATTGATTTTTCCAAATTTATCACTTTTCCTTTCTATAATAAATTATATGTATATTATATTTTTTCATTTGTAATTTTATACTAATTTGTTCCTATCTCTTTATGTCTATCACTTTTTTCTTCAATTTTTTCTTCTTCCTTATTTTCTTCTATCTTCTCTTTGCCATCAATATTTTCTTGTTTTTGTTTTTCTTTTTCAAATATCTTATTAACTTTTTCTTCAATTTTTTGTTTTGATGCATTTTCACTCATATCTTCAACAACTTTTGTAACTTCTTCTAAATATTCTCTTGCAATTTTTTCTTGTTCTTTTAAAATATTCTTCTTTTCTTCTTTTTCTTCTTCAAAATCTTCTTCTATTTGTTCTTCTTTGTCCATTTTTACAGAAACTGTAATATATTGTTTGATTTTTTCAAAATACTTTTCATGTGCAGCTTTTTTTAAAAGTGCTGGTTCTAATTCAATTGCTTTATTTAAAAAATTAATAGCTTTATCTTTTTCACCTTTAAATGCATATATTTTAGCTAATTGATAATATGACATTGCTTCTAGTTCTCCATATAAGCTATTTTCAAAATATTTTTCGGCTGTTTCAAGATCACCTTGTATAAATGCAATTTGTCCTAAATTATAATGAGCACCATATAATCTATGATTAATTTCAGCTGCTCGCTCATACATTTCTTTTGCCATTTGAAAATCACTTAATCTTGTATAAACTATTCCTAAATTGTAATATAAATCAAAATCTGCTGGTCTAAATTTTAAAGCTTCTTGATATACATTTGCAGCTTCTTTAAATCTTTCTTGTTCACACAATAATTCACCTAATAAAACAGAAGCTTCATAACAATCTGGTTTATTTTTAACTAAATTATTTAGCATTTCAATTGCTTCATCTTTTTTTCCAAGATCCCTTAATAAATCTGCAATTTTAAAATAAGATTTATAATCATTTTTCTTTATATCTACAGCTGTTACATATTCATCTATTGCTCTTCTCATTCCGCCTTCTTTTTCATAAATTTCTGCAAGCAATTTATGACCTAAATAACTATATGGATATTTTGTTACTAATTTTACAAGTATTGTTTTTGCAAGCTTTGTATCACCAAATAAAACACATATTTTAGCCAAACATACACTTACTAATTCTGAAAAATTTATACCTCTAAATTCTAAAATTATTATAATTAGTGGTATAATTACTGCTAAAACATATCTTAATGAACTCCAAAACATTGTTTCTTCTAAATCAAGTTTTATTGATATAAAACTTATTAAAATTCCAAAAGCTTCTAAAACTAATAATATTATATAATTTGCATCATTTTTCCTAATAATTTTGAAAAATATTATTATAAATAAGGAAAACGCTAATAAATTGAATAATAATTTTTCAATCACAAACTTTTCCTCCTTTTCATTTCTACATCCTTTTTCATATTTAAACATCCTATATTTTTTAAGATTATATCATATGAATATCTATTAAACAATAATTAAACTTCATTTTTTTGTAACATTTATGTATCATTTTTCTTAAGTAAAAAAGTACAATTATTTTAAATAATAATTGTACTTTTATTTTTAATAAAAATATATAAAATATATAATTAATACTATTTCTGAAATAAGAATTGTTGGTAATCCTATTGTAAATTTCATCTTTTTAGTTTTATGTCTAAATAAATACATTCCTGAAATTGTACCTATTCCACCGCCTAATAATGTAATTATAAAAATCGTCTTTTCTGGTGTTCTCCAAAATCCTTTTTTGGCTTTATATTTATCTATTAACATTGTTAAAAAACCTATTAAATTTATAATTATTAAATATAAAATTATATTTCTTAATCCTATAATATTTAAAATTTCTTCCATAATTTCACTTTCTTTATACAAATAAACTCATTTGATTTGATTTAGTCATTCCTTTCAAACAACCAAATCTATCTAATAATTCTGTTACAGATTTTCCTATTTTAGATCTCATTTGCATATCATCAATACATTCAAAAGGTTCTTCTTGCGCTGCATTATAAATACCTTCTGCAGCAATATTTCCAAGACCTGGAATACTATTTAATGGTGGCCTTATTCCATCATCTTCTATTAAAAATTTTGTACTATGTGATTTGTACAAATCAATTGGTAAAAAATTTATTCCTCTTTCATACATTTCTAATACTAATTCTAATATTGCATACATATTTTTATCTTTTGTTGTAGCACCATTTCCTGCAAGTTCTATTTCTCTCATTTTATTTTTTACTTTTTCTTTTCCATAAATCATACATTCACTATCAAATTCATCAGCTCTTATTGAAAAATATGCAGTATAATATGCTATTGGTTTATGAACTTTAAACCAAGCTATTCTAAAAGCATTTGTAACATATGCTGCAGCATGGGCTTTAGGGAACATGTATTTAATTTTTTCACAAGATTTTATATACCAATCTGGAACATTATGTTCTTTCATTATTCCTACATATTCAGCCCATTTTTCTGGATCTTTTAAAGCTTTACCTTTACGAACAGTTTCCATTATTTTAAAAGCGTGGTTTGGCTCTAATCCCATTTTCATCAAATAAACCATAATATCGTCTCTACAACCTATTGCTTCACTTAATGTAACAGTACCATTATTTATTAATTCTTGAGCATTATTTAGCCATACATCAGTACCATGCGATAATCCAGAAATACTTATAAGTTCAGCAAAAGTTGTTGGTTTTGTATCTACAAGCATTCCTCTTACAAATTTTGTTCCAAATTCAGGGATACCAAAACTTCCAACTGGTGAATTTATTTGTTCAGGTGTAACACCTAAAGCTTCAGTAGAGCTAAATATACTCATTGTTTCTTTATCATCTAAAGGAACTTTTGTAGGATCAATACCTGTTAAATCATATAACATTCTAATCATTGTTGGATCATCATGACCTAATATATCTAATTTTAATAAGTTTTGATCTATTGAGTGATAATCAAAATGTGTTGTTATTATATCTGAATTTGGATCATCTGCTGGATGTTGTACAGGACAAAATTCATATATTTCTCTTCCTTTTGGAACTACTATAATACCACCAGGATGCTGACCTGTAGTTCTTTTTATTCCTGTACATCCTACCGAAACTCTTGATATTTCTGCACTACTTACAGGAATATGTCTATCTTCATAATAATTTTTTACATAACCATATGCTGTTTTATCTGCTATTGTACCTACTGTTCCTGCTTTAAAAGTTGTCCCTTTTCCAAATATTACTTCTGTATATTTATGTGCTTTTGCTTGATATTCTCCAGAAAAGTTTAAGTCAATATCTGGTTCTTTATCTCCATTAAATCCCAAAAATGTTTCAAAAGGAATATCCATTCCATCTTTATCTAATTTATGACCACATTTTGGACAATCTTTATCTGGTAAATCAAATCCATTTTTTACACCATA
>CAZYST010000022.1:0-27689 GCA_964650305.1 uncultured Lachnospiraceae bacterium | reverse complement strand
AATTTAATTATATTTTTTTATTTTCTTGTTTCACATCATTGACACAACAACAAGAAAATAATAAAAAATGAAATAAATGTGTTGACAAAATAATTTATATGTGTTAATATTATTAATGTCGTATGGACCAGTAGCTCAGCTGGATAGAGCAACGCCCTTCTAAGGCGTGGGTCGGACGTTCGAATCGTCTCTGGTTCACCAAAACTCTTCTTTAAAAGAAGAGTTTTATAAATATCGAGGTGTGGCTCAGTTGGTAGAGCGCGTGGTTTGGGACCATGAGGTCGCAGGTTCGATCCCTGTCACCTCGACCATCTAAGAGAGTTTTAAGACTCTCTTATTTTTTTGCATTCAAAATCATTCATGTTAATTTAAGCCTATTTAAAGCTATTTTCGAGCCGTTATTGTTTTTATACAAAATTTCTATTGACTATTCAAAATCATACAAAATTATTCAAAATTAAGTTTTTTGTATACTTTTTTGTATACCTTGCAATTTTGGTGTATACAAAAAACTCATTTCTCTGTAACTATATATTTATCAAGCAAAAACTGACTTTTTTTGAAGACTTTTTTGTATACATTTTGTATACTTTTTTTCATAATTATTCAAGATTATTCAAAACTATTTAAAATTATTTGTAGATATTATAAAATAGATACAGAGGTGTTTATATGAGCAAGTATGCAGGATTGATAAAATGTGTAGAATGCAATCATTCATTTAAAGGAAGAACAGAAAGAAACAATATAAATTATAGATGCAACTATCGTTTAAAATATGGAAAAGATAAATGCACCAATGATAGCAAAATCGAAGAATCGTTAATAGATGATATGATAGAACAACAATTAAATGTTATTAATTATGATTTAAAAGATAAGGATATTAAATGTTTAATAGATAATATACTTGTATCGCAAGACAGATTAGAAATATTTTTTAAAGAACTACCTATTAAAAGTTGCTATATAGATACAAAAATCGGTAAATTACATTTTGACTCCATTAATGATTAAGGGGTACAACAAATTTTGAAAAAAATATCGGTATGGGAGTATTTTTGTATAAAAATAACTCCTCTTTTCTATTTAAAGAGGAGTTATAAATCTAATCGTAAAATTGTAATTTATTATTTAGTTACTATTTCACATTTCTTCATTACTATACCATACCAGTTACTCATCACTAAATAATTTCCTTTGCAAATAACAGTATCTCCAACTGATACTTCATTATATATATCTGTTGATGGAAAAACACATAAAACATGACATCTGCCATTTACTTCATTAGAAATCTCTATTGATGGCTTATTATGAATATCTGGTCCAACTTTAGTTACAATTCCGGTTACTTCAAATCTTTTATCTACATATTTTTCTAATGTATTATCAAAATCACTAGAAAACAAATTATATAATTCAAGAGAATCAACAGGTTCACTTTGTTCTAATGTAGGACTATCTTTTGTTTCAATTTGCATTGTCTTCCACCCTGATGGATGTTCTGGAATAAAAATTAATTCTTCATTATCCATATTGTTATCTCCTTCTACAACATTTTCATTTACTGGATTACTTTCTTCTTGAGAATTAAAAACAGGTTCTCCATCAATCCAAATTTGTCTAATTTTAGTAGTATCAGTTATATTTTGATCTGGTCTTCCTTCAATTAATACCATTATTGATTTATAGATTTGTTCTTCGGATTTTTCCTCTAATCTAAATGCATCTACTGCTTTGTTTGTTGCACCTTGTAATACTTCAAGTGGTGTCAAGCCAGCTTTTACTAAAAGCTCCATTTCTTTATGAAGTGAACTTCCATGTTCAACTTTAGGTACAAAAAATGAACTATTAGCATCTGTACCAACAAGAATTGGTACACCATAAGAATTTAGTAATTTAACTGCGTTTTCTGCATCTTTATAATCACTTTCTTTAAAACCATATAAATTTGAATTAGCAAATGCTTGCATCATAACAAGTGTTGGTATAACTGCAATTTTTTTATCAGCAATTTCTTTAGCAAGTTCTTCTGAAAATTCTTCTCCTATTGGTACATGTATTAAAATATCTACTCCAGTTTCTACTGCAAGTTCTACTGCATCTATTGTGGTAACATGTGCTGCAATTTTCAAATTATTTTCATGAGCAGTATTTACCATATCTTGAAGAATATTTTTTTCAATTAATCCTCCGCCCATTATTGCAGGCATGTCTACCATAACTTTTATATAATCTACACCTTGTGAAATTAGACTATTAACAGTATTTCTTCCATTAGATATTCCTGGCATTACGGTTGTTATTGCTGTCCACAAATTAAAATTATTATAACTTCCTTTTGAAATTGCAACATCATAAGTAGTTGTTACACCATTGTTTATCATCTCTTGTATTTGCTCTTCACTACTTATGTGTGTATGAGAATCAATTAAGCCTGGCATTAAAAAATAATTACTATCTGAATTTTCATTTTCTTTAAAAATTATCTCATTAGAAAGCTTTCCATTTTCAATTGAAATTTCAGCTGTTCCTTTTATTTCAGTTCCATCAAACACTGTACATTCAAGCGTTTGACTTTTTGAAATAATTTTTTCTTTATCTATAACAGCTATATTTTTATCAGAAAAAAAAATATTTTTTATAATGCAAAATATAACTATCAATAAAATCACTATTATAAATATATTAATCATTTTTCTCATCTCTACTCTCCGATAATTCCATTTATAGTTTCGTCTTCAGTCAAATTTGTATATTCAACACTTTTATTCCATAATTCTAATCTATGTTCTTCATTATAAGAAAGCTCTGAAGAATCGATATATTTAGTACTTCTATCAAAATATTTTCCAGTAATATTATTAAAATCGCTATTTACAATTAATTCAGTCAAAGCTGTAGAAGACATATCTAAATCTCCCATTCTTCCCATCATTTTAACTATTGTATCACTTAATCTATTTCCATTTCCTTTAATAAAATTAGTCGCAGACATATATCCCGGATTAAAGGCATTAACTGAAATTTTAGAGTTTATTCTTCTTAATCTTTTATCTAATTCATAAGTAAAATAAATATTAAATAATTTTGAATAAGAATATTTGCTTCTAACATCTTCTTTTGGATGAGCTAATTTTTCAACATCCTTCCATTCAATTCCACTTGGAGGATTATGCATATCACTTGATACATTAAATATCTTTGCATTTTCTACCATATATGGCAATAACAAATTTGTAAGTAAAAAATGTCCTAAATAATTAGTTGCAAAAACAAGTTCAAAACCGTCTTCTGTTGTTCTACTATTCATTCCTGATATTCCAGCATTACATACTAAAGAATCTAATTTAATATTTAACCTTTTAAATTCATCTACAAAATTTCTAACAGAACTTAATGAAGATGTATCTAGTATCATAACTTTTACATTTTCATTTTGAGTTTCATTTACAATATCTTCTCTTGCCTTTTCTGCTCTTTCTCTATTTCTACAAGCAAGTATAATTTCATATTCTTTATTTTTAGCAATTTTCTTAGTTGTTTCAAATCCTAATCCAGAATTTGCTCCTGTTATAATTACTGTTTTCATTTACATCACTTCCATTATATTAATTATTTATAAGTTTCTTCAAGTTCATGTTGTATTTCTTCTGCACGTTTAATTTGCTCTTTTAAATTCCATTTTCCAATATTTTCTCCATCTTTTAAAAACATAGAACCACATTGATGAAAATAAAATTCAATATTTCTTTCTTTTGCTTCTAAATATAAATTCTTAACCCATTCATATTCTATAGGTCTAACATCTTTTGTAGGAGCCATTTCTCCTCCTACATTAACAGCCTTGATTAATCCAGTATCTAAATATTTTCCTAAAGTGATTGGTCCAATCAATGGTGAACAAAATACTTCGCTATGTTTTACTGGTGCTTCTAAAAAATGTTTAAGTCTAAAATCTGCCAGTTCTTGATTTTCGATTGAAATGCTGATATATACATGTTCCCATCCTTCGCCCCAATCAGCAGGAACACAATCTTTAATTCTTTCTGGTCTTTTCGTAGTCATAACAAAAACGCAATCAGTTCTTCTTCTAATAAAATCCCAACAGCCTTCTCTCCACGAATCTGCTTCTTCAATAAAGAAATCTGAAGAAAAACATAATTTAACTACTGAATTAGGAGGGCAGTCTTTATCTTTTAGTTCATAAGTAGTTTTTCCTTTTTCTATTTTTGTAGTATCTCTACCATATCTTTTATCCATTTTATATACAAAGCAATTTTTACATCCTGGACTTACTTTTTTACATCCATGCCATGGATTCCATGGCACTGCTTTATCAACTTGTTCATTTTGCATATTATTCACCTCTTCAAATTATTATTTATTACATTTTTACTGTTTCAACTTTAAAATTACTAAACCATTGTGCTTCACTACAAGTGAATTTTAAAATACAATATTCTGAATCTGTAACACCTTTTTTATAAAATCTTGTATAGAAAGGCATCCAAAATCTTTCTTTTGTTTTTTGGTCTGTTAAAACTTCCATTTTTCCTTTTATCATTGCACCTTGGAAATTCTTTCCTTTTTCAAAAAAGTAAATACTAGCTTTTTCATTATTGCGATAATGTTTTACTTTATTTGATGATGTATAAGTAGCAAAGTATATGTCGTTTCCATCAATGTGTCTTGGTTGAATTAAGGCACGTGACCAAGGATACCCTTCTTCATCTACTGATGAAATAATAGATGTTCTTTGTTTTCTTACAAATTTAATAATGTCATTTCTTGTCATTTTTACCTTTCCTTTTTCAAATAATGTTAATTGTTCATTTTTATCTAATATATTTTTAAACTCCAATTCGAGTTCTCTTTCTAGCTCTTGCTCTTCAATTATTTTTTGATTTTTTCTATTTTGAAGACCAGAAGCTAATGCTTGTTCTATTTGTGTTTTATAATCTTTTATATGGTATTCTTTTCCATCTTTAACAAACACATTTCCTGTTTGTCCAAATATAAATTCAACATCATATTTTAAACATTGCTTATATATTTTTTCTACCCATTCATAATGAAGTGGCCTTTCACCTGCATAGTTTTCTCCACCACATAATACGGTTTCTATTTTTCCTTTTTTAAGATATTTATCTAAATCCATTTCTCCAATAAAAGGTTTTAAACTAACCCATATATGTTTTGCGGGGATATCTAATAAATATGGTATCCTTTCGTCAGCTCTTACTTGATTTTCACAAGACACAGCAAAAGTAATATTATCCCAACCATCGCCCCAATCAGATGGTAAACAATCTTTTATTCTACTAGCACGTTTAGTTAATAAAGAAAAAGTAACATCAGGTCTTTTTTTCATAATATCCCAAGCTTCATCTCTCCATTCATCTGCATCTTCCAAAAAGAAATCTGAAGACATACATACTCTTACAAATTCACCTGATTTTATTTTATACTTACCCTCTCTATCTTTTTTTAAAGGCAAATTCCAATCAGTTTTATTTTTAGAAATTTTACTTCCATCTTGTCCTCTTTGTTCATCTAAATAATACATGAAACAATTTTTACAACCTTCACTAATTTTTCTACATCCATGCCATGGGTTCCATGTTGGATCATTTCTTTTCATTTTGTTCTCCTTTATTCTTCTAGTATTCCTTTTGCTTCTTCTAAAATTTTTACTAGTTCTTCAAATCTATCTGTTCCTAATTTATTTTCTAAATTACTAAGTTTTTTATTTAATTTAGCTTCTGTTTCTGCAACCAACTTTTTTGCTTTGTCAGTAGGAACAACAAAGAAACTTCTTTTATCAGTTTCAGAATATTCTTTTGTAATATATCCATTTTTTTCTAAAACTGACACATGATTAGCAACCATAGCTTTAGTAACTTCTAGCATTTCTGCTATCATAACAGGTGTAAAAGGACCAGTTTTTTTAGTAATAATATTTAAAAATCCCATTTCACTTGGTCTTATAGGTAAATCTTTCTTTAATTTCATATAAACTCTACTAAATTTTGAAAATACAATATTTGCATTTAAATATTTATCCATTATACCCTCCAGATAGTTAAGTCGCATTAACTATTTTAAATATAATACTATTCAAAAAAATAGTCAATAAATACAACCAAAAAGCAGATAATTATTTTTTCCTATATTCCAAAGTTTTTAATAGAATATTATATAATATTATATAATAAATGCATATTTTTTTATATTTTTGCATATCATAATAAATAGCAATATACACTTGATTTTCTCCACAAATTATCGTATAATGATAAAAAGAGGTGATAATATGATATTATCTAATGATATTATAAAGTTAACATTACAAGAATATTCGAATAAGGACACAAAAATATGTAGAGAAGTAAAAAATGGAAATTTAATAAAAATAATAAACGGTTTATATGAAACAGATTCAACTATAAACGGATATCTTCTAGCAGGGAGTATTTATGGACCGTCTTATTTGTCATTTGATTTTGCATTATCATATTATGGTTTAATTCCTGAAAAAGTAACAGCTTTTACAAATGCTACTTGTGATAAAAAGAAGAAAAAAATGTATGAAAATCAATTCGGAGTATTTTTATATAGAGATGTACCATCAAATGTTTATCCTTTAGGAATAAATCTTATTGAGGAAAATGAATATATTTACCAAATTGCCACACCAGAAAAAGCATTATGTGATAAATTATATACATTAAGTCCAATTAAAAATATGAGTGAATTAGAAAATGTATTATACAATGACTTAAGAATTGATATAGATGAACTTACAAAATTTAATATAAATGATTTAAAGGAAATATCTAATTCTTATCATTCTACAAATGTTGATTTATTATACAGATATATGAGGAGGAATTTAAATAATGAATAGTGTTCTAAAAAATATGTTAGATAAATATGAAATTAAAAATTCTATTGATGAAACAAATGCCATGAAAGAAATTATTCAAGAAATCGTTATTTGTGGTTTAAGTAGAGGTGGATTCTTCAACAAGGCTGCATTTTATGGTGGAACAGCACTTAGAATTTTTTATGGATTAAATAGATTCTCTGAGGATTTAGATTTTGCACTTTTAAAGCCTAATAAAGATTTTGATTTAAGTAAATATTTCCATTTTATTGAAAAAGAAGTACAAGCTTATGGATTAAAATTATCTATCATAGAAAAAGAAAAAACTAAAGATTCAAACATAATGTCTGCGTTCTTAAAAGGAGATACTAAAGAACATATATTAATTTTTTTTCCAAACGAAAATATGCAAAATACAACATCTTTAAAAAATATAAAAATAAAATTTGAAATTGATATTAATCCACCAAGTGGTGCAAAATATGATTTAAAATATAAATTATTACCATCACCACATCAAGTAAAATTATATGATGAAGCTTCATTATTTGCAGGTAAAATCCATGCTATATTATGCAGAAATTGGAATTATAGAACAAAAGGTAGAGATTTATATGATTACATTTTTTATTTATCAAAAAATATCTCTGTTAATCTTGAATTAGTAAAAGAAAAATTAATTGATTCAAATGTATTAAAAAGAAACGATAATTTTGATATTAATGTTTTAAAAGAAATGTTAACAAATAAATTTAATGAAATAAATTATAATGATGCTAAAGAAGATGTTATTGCCTTTATAGAAGATAAAGATTCATTAAACTTATGGTCAAAAGAATTTTTTATAGAAATAACTAAAAATCTTAATATAGAATGATAGATTTATTTTTAACTTTAATTATATAAAAAAATGTGAAACAATATTAATTATTTTTGCTAAAAATGTTTCACATTTTATTTATATATATTTTATTTAAAGAGATGTTATAAATTAAGTTTTAATAATAACTTTCTAATTCATTTCCATAGTAACTTGCATAATATTCGTTTTCAAATTCATCTTTTAATTTTATAGCAGTCATCTTCTGCAATTTCAAAATATTTTATATATTTTTATCTCATATATTTTGATAAATAAAATTGTTAGAATTGTCTTTTAAAGTGTTATTATCAATTATTGTTAATTCTGCAAATTCAGATGAAATACAATCTGTTACAGCTATTTTATTTCCATCTGGATCAATTGCACTAGTAAAGTTAATCTTTATTGTATTATCTGTTATGGTATATGTGCCGTAGCACATTGATAAAGAACCAAAACTAACAGCATTATTTTCAGAAAATGTATAAAAAGGTTCATCTCCACTGGCATCTTTTTGGTAGAAGCTACCTAAAATTTGATAAATTGAAGTAGTTGTATTTTCTATATTTGAGTTATTTTTTTCAAGAGTATTAATTTGATTTTCTAAATCAGATATTTGAAAATTTAAATTATCCATAGCTTCTTCTAAAATTAAACTTTCATTATGAAGTTTAATTATTGAAAAAATCAGAATAGCTATAATAAGTATAGTTATTATAATGAAAAATTCTGATAAATTAATTTTTTTTGATTCTTTTTGTTCCATTTAAAACCTCTTTGATATAAAGTAATAATATTATATCATATTGTAAAAAGTATTTAAATATCTTTATTAAAAATTAAAATCTAAATATGTATATTTTGAAGTTTTATAATCTAAAGTTTCTTCAATATCTAACCTTGCATTTTTAGATATATCATATATTCTTGAACATAAACTCTCATTTTACACTAATGGGTTTATAAATCGTATTTTCATTTTTTCTATACTAACAAAATATTTATTTTGTGGCTTAATATCAGTAGTGTTAATTTTTATAGCATTTTCCCAAATTTTAAAACATGTAGAAATATTATCAGTATTACAATCTTTAATCTTTTCTATAATTTCTTTTTCAGAATATTTGTATAAATCATCTAGTGTAATTAAATTTTTGGAATACATTTTTTTGTAGTATATCTGCTAAAAATTGCATTGAAAATACTGTTTTTTCTCTTCTATATATTCTAGATAATATGCTCATTGTATGAACAAATTTTTCTGCAATATTTAAATGTTGAAAAGCAAGTTCATCAATATTTTCTTCATTTTTTACAATAATAATATCATTATATATTTCTTTAATATCATTTAAATCCCAAAGTTTTTCTGTTGAACCTAAAGCATTAGAAAGAGTATATTCTAATCTATCACTTGAAAGTTTTGGTGTATCATTATCTGTAATAGGATATATATGATAATCTGATACTTCAGTTACATTTATTTTATCTTTATTTAATAAATTCATTATTTCTTTAGATTCACTAATAATTTTAAAAGTTAATTCTTCCGTTGATTCTTGTTTTTCATAATCTTTATTCATAAAATCGATAGAATGTTTAAATACTGGAGTTGCAATATCATAAAATAATCCAGAAAGTGTTTGCTTTTTATCTTTTGTAAAATTCCAAATTATTAAAGCTACTGCTACACTATGGTCTAAACTTGAAAACCACATTTGATTAAATATTTTAGAGTATATAGTACCACAAGTAACACTTATACCAGATTGTTTTTGCATTTCTAATGTGTAAATGTAGCTATTTAAAAATTATGGAAATTCTGGTGACAATATTTTGAAATATTGTTGGATTTTTAAAGGTAAATTTTCAAAATAATTATTCATATCTTTTTTCCTTTCAAATAAAATAAGATTAAAAAATATATAATAATTAAAAAATTATTTCAAGTATGTATAAGTAAATCACACAAAAAGTTCACAATAAAAGCATTTTTTTTACATTTTTCATATATAAAATGGGTGCATATTAAGGAGGAATAAATATGAATAACGATTTATCTAATTTAGAGATTGCTGATATTGATAAGACAATAGAAAAAGTTTTTAAAAAATATATTTTAGAGGTAGATGATACTATTGAAGCACATGGCTTTAAAGCTACATCAAATATTGATTATGCAGAAGATAGTATATTAGAACTACAAAAAGTTGTAAAAACAAATTACAAAGAACATGGTCCAAGTCTATTATTTAAGAATTTACTTGAAATGTCTTTAGATAATACAACAGCAGATATAGTAAATTATACAGTTGAAGATGCTTTAACAAGAAATAATAGATATACACAAGAAAAATTAGAAGAAAAAGCTATTAATTTACATGAAGATTTAAAATTCCTAAATGAAAGATTATTAAATTCTTTTGAAAATTAATTTTATAATAAAATCTTTAAATTAGTTGTAGAAGAAGATTTGCTTGAATTTATGTTAACTATATGTTATAATAATGATGTAACAAAAAACATAGCGCCAAAGAAAGGGGCATTTTATGAAAAGCTTAAACGAATATTTAGCAACTGCAACTCATTATCTGTATCCAGACATGACCTCAAAGCAACTTTCAGAAGAAAGAAATCGGGCAATAGAATATTGCACTTCAAGAGGTTTAGAAGAAAAATTTCAGATGCAGGTAAATGCCTGGCCGGATTGGAAAAAACTTGCTGATACTAAAGAAGAGGTAGAATTTTTTATTGAAGAACCCCTTAAAATTAATCCAGGATCTGAGAGAAATGCTTTTGTAAAAACAGGAGTATTTATTAGAATCCTTGATACAGGCAAGTCAGCGGTCATCAAAATTGTTATGTAACATTTTGATTTAAGTTCATTTAAATGGCTTTGGAATATAACTAGTTAAATAGATGAACTAAAATTTTAAAGCGTCTCTTAGAAGGAGACGCTTTAAAATTTTCTAAAAATGGTATTAAATGTAAAAACTTGAAAAAAATTATGTTTTGTGCTAAAATGTATAAGCTTTTTGAGAAAAAGACTTTATGATGATTAGGAGGTAACTAAATGGAAAGCATAGTTGTAGTATTTAGTAAACCAGGTGCAGGAAAAGGGACTCGGATTGGAAAATTTGAAGCCTCGAATGGTCATTTGTTCGATGTATTATCAGTAGGTGATATGTTAAGAACAGAAAGAAAAAAACAAACAGAGCTTGGAAAAAAAGCAGAAGCTTACATGAAATCTGGACAACTGGTGCCTGATGAGATTATTAATGAAATTGTTATTAATAGTCTTAAAATGGAAAAAAATCCAGTTATTACAGATGGATATCCTCGGACTGTTGCACAAGCAGAAGCAATGTTAAATGCTGGAATTATTCCTGATATTGTCATTGAATTGGAAGTACCAGATGACATTGTAATTGAACGTGCAAAAGACAGGATAGTGTGTTCTGAATGTGGAGCTAGTTATACACTTAACGAATATCATGCTCCAAAGAAAGCAGGAATTTGTGACAAATGTTCTGGAGAGTTGATAAAAAGAGAAGATGATAAAGAAGAAACTGTAAAAGAACGTTTGAAAGTTTATCACGAGGAAACATATCCAGCTTTAAAAGTTTTTAAAAATCATGGTGTTGAAATTTATACAGTTGACAACACCAAAGATCAAGAGGCAACTGAAAGATTTGAAGAACTTTTGATAATGGCACTTAGCAAGTAATTGTTATCCAAAAAGGCAACAGGAATTTCCTGTTGCCTTTTGCTATATATCATACTTAGAATTCACATAAAAAATATATTTTTTTCATATTTTTATGTTTTAGTATATGTATCACAAAAATTAGGAGGTAATAATATGAAATTTTTTATTGATACGGCTAATGTAGAAGAGATAAAAAAAGCTAATGACATGGGTATTATTTGTGGAGTGACAACTAATCCATCATTAATAGCAAAAGAAGGTAGAGATTTTAAAGAAGTTATAAAGGAAATTGCTTCAATTGTAGATGGGCCAATAAGTGGGGAAGTAAAAGCAACAACAATTAAAGCAGAAGATATGATAAAAGAAGGTAGAGAAATTGCTAAAATTCATCCTAATATGGTAGTAAAAATTCCAATGACAAGTGAAGGTTTAAAAGCTGTAAAGGTTTTATCACAAGAAGGAATAAAAACAAATGTAACGCTTATATTTAATGCAACACAAGCTTTATTTGCTGCAAGAGCAGGAGCAACATATGTTTCACCATTTTTAGGAAGATTAGATGATATATCAACTCCAGGAATAGATTTAATTAGAACAATTTCAGAAATTTTTAATATTCAAAATATAGATACAGAAATAATATGTGCAAGTGTAAGAAATCCAATTCATATTGTAGATTGTGCTATAGCAGGAGCAGACATTGCAACAGTTCCATTTAAAGTAATAGAGCAATCATTAAAACATCCTCTTACAGATATAGGAATAGAAAAGTTTAAAAAAGATTATATTGCAGTATTTGGAAAATAATAAAAAAGCCACTTTTGATTAGATTCAATAAAGTGGCTTTTTATATACTTAATTAAAATTTTTTTCAGTGTCTTCAAATAATTGTTCTAAACTTACATTTAAAACTTTTGAAAAAGCAAAAAGTTCATAATCTTTAACAGTTCTTTTTCCATATTCAATTTTGTAAATATCATTTATATATAAAGTAACACCAAGTAATGCTAATTCTCTACATAAATCTGGTTGAGAAAGATTACGCATTTTACGATATTTAACAAGATTTTCTGATATAATATTTAATTTATTGTTTAATTTTCTAGCACCCAATATATTCACCTCTATTAGTATTTTTTATAATAATATAATATTAATCTTAGTAAAGTTACATCAACTGAATGTAGAAAATAATTTTAATAAAAGAAATTTAAGAAAATATTAAAAAGTTGTAAAAATTAGAAAAATTTAAAATAAAAAAATATAGATTTTTTAATATTAGTAATATTGATATTCAAAAAACTTTTGATAATGAAAATTTTTATAATATATTTTATTCTTATTTTACAAATTGGGTTAACAATGAAAATTCTATTTTAGGACAAATTAGACTAGCGTTAAAGGCTCGAATTAATTTGAAAGAATATAATAATAGAATGTGTTATAAAATAAAAGTAAACGAAGAATATGCTTACATAGATACAAATACTTTATTAATTGTTGCAAGAGGACTGGGAGAGAACATTTTGGAGGAATATGAGATTAAGTTTAATGATTTTAATAAAGAAATCTTTATGAAGGAAAATTTGTTAAAAAATGTAAAAGAAATTGAATAATAAAAAACAAAAGCTTGCACATTTTTGTGCGGGCTTTGCTATTAGTTCAATTGATTCAAAATTGCTGCGACCAGGACGTTTAACTTCCCATTGATAGTAGCTGTTTAGATTGCCAGGATCATAATTTGCTAATTTAACATATAATAAGGGAACATAAGAAAGTAAAGTTAAGAGAAATTAAGAAATGTTTGAACAGGGAAAAATGCTGATATTGCTATGTTTGATGGTTTGGGTATAAAAAAGAAAAAGACCCATTTTTATGAGTCTTTTGGTGCACCCGGAGGGATTCGAACCCCCGACCTTCCGGTTCGTAGCCGAACGCTCTATCCAGCTAAGCTACGAGTGCATCACTACCAATATATTATAAATTCACTAATCAAATTTGTCAATAAAATATAATTGAAATATTTATAAAATAATAAAATTATATTTAAATATAAAAAATATTAATAATTTTTTAACTTAATATATTTTTTATTTTACTTGCAAAAATGCTATTTAATTGATAATATATTATAGAAATAGTATTAATAGGTGGATATAGTGAAAGAAACAAGAAAGAATAAATCTGTTTTTAAAGTTTGTATTATATTTATACTTGTTATTTTAATAGTATTTATAACTGCTAGATATTTAACGGATGCGAATTTTAGAAGTTACATTGATTCAAATATTTTAAAAAAGGAATTATCAGAAGTAAATGTAAATACTATAGAATTAAAGTCAGATTCAAATGAATATATTTATGCTTATGATAAATATATTACAGTTTTATCCAAAAATTTATTAAGTTCATATACCAAAGATGGTAAAGTAGACTCTGAACTAGATGTAAATATATCAGTACCGTTAATTGATTCAAATAATAAATATATGGTACTTGCAGAAAAAAATGGTAAAAAAATATATTTAATTTCTGGGCAAAATATTATTTGGGAAAATGATATTGAAGGAGAAATTTCAAGGGTATCTGTAAATAAAAATGGATATGTAAGTATTGTAATAAGAAACACAACATATAAGTCTGTTGTGGTAGTTTTTAATGCAGAAGGTATAGAATTATTTAGATCTTATGTATCAAAAGATTATGCAGTTTGTGTTGATATATCAAATAATAATAAATATTTAGCAATAGGTGAAGTAAATTATTCTGGTACAATAGTAAAATCTTTTGTAAAAATTATTTCAATAGAAAAAGCACAAACAGATCCTAAAAATTCAACAGAATATACATATGAATCTGAAACTAGTGATATAATAATTGATGTAAATTATCAAGGTAAAGATGAAGTAATATGTTTGTTTAATGATTATATACAAAAAGTAACAACTAAAGATAATACTAAATTATATGATATTACAAATGATGATATTTTTGCAGAGATAAATTTAGATTCTAATATTGCAATTGTAAACAAACAATCTTCAGGTTTGTTTTCATATGAATATAAGATGGATATAAAAGATACAAATTCTAAAGCAGAAAAATTGTATATATTAAAAAATGATGTTCCAAAAACAATTATTGTTAGTGGAAATAAAATAGCAATATGTTTTGGAAATGAAGTAGAAATAATAAATTCAGATGGATGGCTTATAAAAAAATATGTTTCAAATAAACAATCAAAACAAGTTGTTTTAGGTGATTTAATAGCTGGAATTGTTTATAAAAATAAAATAGAAATTATAGATTTATAGGAGGAAAATATGGCAGTAATTAATTGGGTAGCCTTAGGTGGAATTTTAGCAGATTTGGTTTTAATATCAATTATTATTTCAAATGCATTTTGGGGATATAGAAAAGGTTTAGTGTCTGTTGTTTTTAAAATATTAACATTTATAATTTCACTTTTAATTGTATTTGTTTTATATAAACCAGTATCAAATTCGATAATGAATAATACTCAATTAGATGAAAAATTAGCAATGGCAATAGAAAAAAACTTAACGGGAACAACTTTAGAAGATGGAAATTTGTTAGAACCAAGTGAAACAAATGTATCTTCAAATGTAGTGGAACTAATAAATTCTTTTGTGGAAGAAGCTTTAAAGAAATCTGAAGAAAATGCAATTAAATATGTTTCAGAAAGTTTAGCTGTTATAATGATAAGAGTTGGAACATTTTTAGCATTATTTATAATATCTAGATTTTTATTATTATTTATAAAATTTGCAGCAGAATTAATTGCAAATTTACCAATTATAAAAATGTTTAATAAATCTGGTGGATTGATATATGGTATTATAAAAGGATTTTTAGTTGCATATTTTATATTAGCTATATTTTCATTAATATCACCAATAATTTCAGAATTGGGAATAATAAGAGCAATTAATGATTCAATGCTTGCAAGTAAATTATATAACAATAATATAATATTAAAGATAATATTTAAATAAGACTAGGAGAATGAAAAATTGAATAGAGTAGCAAAAAGAGATGTAAAAGCAAATACTAAAGCCAAAACCAAAAAGAAATTTGGTTTTGGCAAAATTATTCTAATTTTAGTATTGCTAATAATTATATTTATGGGAATAACATTTGGAATAAAAGTTCACAGAAATGGGGGAGGTCTGCAAGGATTTTTAGCAGCGACTTTGGGACAAGATATAGAAAAACTACAAGATTTAGATACTATTTATGTATTAGTTTTAGGAATCAGTGAAGACTTAGAATCTAAACTTACAGATACAATAATATTATGTGGATATAATCCAAAAGAGCAAAAAGCAACTATGCTTTCAATACCAAGAGATACATTTGTTGGAAAAAATAAAGCAACAGCTAAGAGCGGATATGAAAAAATAAATGCTTTATATAATACTTCACCAGAAAAAACAATGGAAGCAGTTTCAAATCTAACAGGAATAGAGGTTAAAAATTATGTTGTAATAAATAATAATGCTTTAATAAACATGGTAGATGCAATAGGCGGTGTAGAATTTTATGTTCCAATAGATATGGATTATGATGATAAAACTCAAAATTTACACATACACTTAAAAGAAGGTTTACAAACTATTGATGGTGAAAAGGCGGAGCAATTATTAAGATTTAGAAAAAATAATAATGGTACAACTTATCCAGCGTCTTATGGAGCTGATGATTATGGTAGAATGCGAACACAAAGAGAATTTATTACAGAAACAGCTAAACAAGCAATTCAAATTAAAAATGTTACTAAATTAAGAGAAATGATAAAAGCAATTTTTGATAATGTACAAACAAATTTATCTTTAGATGAAATATTACCATATGTTCCATGGGCAGTTAATTTTAATATTCAAGACATAGATAGTAAACAATTACCAGGAGTATCTGATAATCCTAATGGAATTTGGTTTTTCTTCCACAATAAAAAAGAAACTACAGCTTTAATGGAAGAATTGTATAATTATATAAATGGAATTGAAGAAGAGGAAATAAATGGAAATGTAGTGAATAATACTACAAATACTACAGCTCAAAATAAAGTAAATAATTCAACTAGTCAAAAAGCAAATACTACATCTAATAAAACAAATACATTAAAAAATAAATAAAAAATTAAAAAGCTTGATTTTTATAAATCAAGCTTTTATAATATCTAATATCTTCTTCTAATTTTCTTTTTAGATTTTTTCTTTCTTTTCTTTTTTGGAAGTATCATAAAACTAATAATTAATAAAATAATTCCAAATGTTAAAACTAATGTACTATAATCTTCTTTTTCTTCACAATCAGAACCAGCCAATAATTCGGATGTATATTCTATGTTATCAACAGTATATTTAATAGTTCCAACAGAATCGCCTTTTTTTATAGGTGCTTTTAAATCAGAAATTAAATTTATTTCAGGTAATATTTCATCAGTATTTGTTTCTTTATTATTTATAACGGTAATACTATCCTTTATAAGTAAATCTAAATTTTTTGTTTCCTTTGAAGCATTATCAATTTCAATAGTTTTAACCACATTATTTGCATCTTTTAATTTAGTCAATGTAAAATTATCATAAGCATAATTAAATAAATTTATTGTATCAAGATATCTTTCGCTTAGGCCATCATCTGTTGTTCCACCATCTAAAATTACAGAAATAAATGAAAGATTATCTCTAACAGCAGCAGATACTAAGCAATTTCTTGCTTGTTTTGTATAACCAGTTTTTATTCCAATAGCATATTTATAATAATAATTATCTGCTCTATTATTGTTATTTACTTTAAGAATTTCATTAGTAGTAGTAAAAGTTCTATCAGCATTAGGATATTGATTAGTTGCAGGTAAAGTGTATGATGTGGTTGATACTAATTTTCTAAAAATTTCATTTTTCATACTATAATTAGCCATAAGATACAAATCATATGCTGTAGTATAATGCTCACTATTATGGATACCATTAGGATTTACAAAATGAGTATTTTTACATCCAAGTTCTTTTGCTTTATTATTCATAAGTTCTGAAAATTCTTCAATAGAACCAGATACGTGTTCAGCAAGAACAACAGCTGCGTCATTTGCTGATTTTACCATTAAAGCATAAAGTAAATCTTTTACAGACATTTCTTCACCAGGTTGCAAAGGTGCAGTTACGTATCCGGTAGGAATAAGTTCTAAAGCATTTGGACTTACTGTTGCAATATCATCTAAATTACAATTTTCAAGAATTAATATTGCAGTTAAAATTTTAGTTGTACTTGCAGGGTACATTTTTTTATAAGCATTTTTTTCATATAAAATTCTTCCAGTGTTTGTTTCAACAAGTAAAGCGGCTCCAGAATCTATATTAGGTTCTTTAGCGTAACAAGTACAAAAAAAGCATACAACTGTTAAAAACACTAATATGCAGGATAAAATTTTTGTCTTTTTCATAAATTTAAAAACTCCCTAAAACGAATTTATAATTTTTAACATCATATATCAAAAGTAAACAAAATACAACAAAATTTAAAAATAATAATATAAAATTAATAATTAAGATTAAAGTTATAGGTAACTTAAAAACCTAAATAAATACAATAAAAGGAGAAAAATATTGAACAAAAAATACATAATATTAATAGTAATTTTCTGTGGAATAACAATTATATATTTAATATCATATAAATCAAAAAGTAATATTTATATAGATAATTTAGTTGAAGAAAATTTTGATAATAATATTAATGAAAAAATAAGTGAAATTAATAAAATTAAAATACATATTTCAGGTGAAGTACAAATGCAAGGAATAATAGAAATTAATGAAGGAGATAGAATAGCAGATGCAATTGAAGAAGCAGGAGGAATAACAGAAAAAGCAGATCTTACAAAAGTGAATTTAGCATATGTTTTAGAAGATGGACAAAAATTATATATACCAAGTGTAGATGATCAAAATTTTGTAGAGATACAAGCAGAAAGTGGTGAAAATATAATTGTGAATTTAGACAATAATTCTTCAAAAATAAATGTGAATAATGCAAGTGAAACTGAATTACAAAAAATAAGTGGAGTAGGACCATCACTTGCAACAAGAATAGTGAAATATAGAGAAGAAAATGGAAAATTTAAAAATATAGAAGACTTAAAAAACGTTTCAGGAATTGGAGAGAAAAAATATGAAAGTATAAAAGAAGAGGTGTGTATAAAATAATTATGTTTTCCACAATCCCTGCAAAATAGATGACCAGAGAATATGCTTATTTTGCCATTATATATCATCTTTTTATGTAAATGTGTCAATAAAAATGTCAAAAATTCTAAGAGTTCTATTGAGAAAAATGCTTTTTTATGGTATAAATGTAAATAGCAATATTTTATTTTTTAAGTAGAGTAAAAGATTATAAATAGAAAGTAGTTGATTATAATGAATTTAGAAGAAGAAATTAAAAAAATACAAGAAAGAAATAAAAGAGTGGAACTAGATAAAGCATGGGAAACAAGTTGGATTAGGAAGAGTTGTATATGCATATTAACATACATAGTTGTCGTTGCATATTCTTACATAATTAGATACTTTGATAATATCTTGCTAAGTTCTCTTGTTCCAGTAATAGGTTTTACACTATCAACATTATCGTTAAAATATGTTAGAATAATGTGGGAAAAAAAGAAAGAATAATAAAATAGGTTATTAAAGTTATATTTATTTTATTCTCAAATTTGAACATAATATGAAAAAATATTAAAAATTTTTTTCACTTAATAATATTATCATAACTATAAAATATATTAGAAGAGGAGTATATATATGAAAAAAATTAATTTTAAAATAATAATAATTGTTTTTTGTATTTTATTAATTATTTTAATAGGTGTTTTAGTAAATAAATATATGGGTGGATTTATATTTGGTGGAGATTCTACAAATGGACATAATCTAAAAAATTATACACATATTATATCGAATATTAATAATAGTGAAGAAAATATAAAAATAACAAATGTTTATACTTTCGAAAATGATAATTGTATTTCAATTAGGATAGTATATACATTTAATTCTGAAGAAAAAGCAAAAGAAGAATACGATAAATTAAGTAGTGTAGAGAATCTTTCTATAAAAGAAAATACAGTTTCTTATAATAGAGCTGAAACTTATAATAAAACAAAAGAAAGTATTATTTCAGAATTAGAAAATTATGATAAAAATAGTACAAATTATATTATTTATTAAATTAATTGAAACACCACGTTAACATTTTAACGTGGTGTTTTGAGTGATGGGTATTAATTTATTTAGTTACTAATTGCAAATCACTATATAGTTTAGTTCAAAAGAATAACTGCAACTCTATAGGACTGTCCAGTATAGTTACTTCCAAAATCTTTGACTCTTACAGTGTAAGTGCAAGTCTTATTGGTAACACTCCAAATACCGAAATCATGGTATGCACCGTCAAGATTAAATGACTTCCAGGAACTGAACCACTGAGATGATTTGATCTGTGCAGTAGCACCTGTTGAAGCATTTCCATTTCTTGTTCCTATAACACGTAATGTTTTTGCTGTGCGTCCAGCTGGTACAGTAACATTAACAGTTGCATCGTAGGTGAATTCTACTCCACTTGAAGCAACAGGACTTCCTGATTTTGCATTAACAGTAACATACTGTACATCAACAACATTTTCTTCTGCTTTTACGGCGTCAACCATAGCTTCAAGTGATGTATCATCATTGATATCGCTATTATTGGATGCTGCATAAGCAGGCATAGATGTGAAAATGCATGAGATAATAGTTAATGCTGCACAAGCAACAGAGATAAAGCGTTTCTTAATATTTTTCATTTTGTATGATCCTTTCTGAAGAAACACCCATCACTCACTACTAGAATCCAAATATACTGTTCTATTTAAAGTTCTAGCAGGCATTCGATAAAGTCAAAATGCTTTTCTAATATATTATACACTTTGGGAAAACTCAAGGAATAGTGCAGAAATTCTGTATAAATATTAAAAAACACTTTTCTTGAAATACAAGAATATTTTAACTGTGCGTATGACTTTGTTTGTGAATATAATAATCTTGGTGAAGATTTTATTGTTTCTGCAAATGTACATTTAGATAAATTAACTCCCCATTTGCACTTAGTATATATTCCAGTTATACACAAATTGGATACAAAAAGTGGAAAACTTATACATAAAATTGATTGTAGTGAATATTGGAAAGGAAAAGATAGTTATAGAAAGTTGCAAATAGAATAAAATAAAATAAGATAACAAAAAATAATGAAATAGGTTTGAATAGTAAAAAACTTGATATTACTCACTTTTGAATAATTTTGAATAATTTTAAAACATAATAAAAACACCGAAACTCATTGAAATTTCGGTGTTTTTTGGTTGCGGAGGTAAGACTCGAACTTACGACCTTTGGGTTATGAGCCCAACGAGCTGCCAACTGCTCCACTCCGCGATGTCTAACGAAAACTATTATAATATATATTATTCGCTTTGTCAACACTTTTGGACTTTAAATTTTAATTCTATTTATTTTACTTATTCTTAATGTAATTATTTTAGTCTTTCTTATATTAAATTATGCGGTATAAACAAAAATATTCACAAATTAATAAATTTTAAGTAAATATAAAAATGTACTATTAATTAACAAAATAATGTGATATAATATAGCAAATTAATAATGGAGATACTAGTATGGAAAATGTATTAATAGAATACCCCAAATGTTCAACATGCCAAAAGGCAAAAAAATTTTTAGAAGAAAATAATATAAAATATGTATCAAGACATATAGTAACAGATACACCTACTTTTGATGAAATATCAGAATGGATATCTAGAAGTGAATTACCATTAAATAAATTTTTTAATTCTAGTGGTATGTTATATAGAAGTATGAATTTAAAAGAAGAATTAAAAGAATGTTCAGAAGAAGATAAAATTAGATTATTAGCAAGTAATGGTATGCTAATAAAAAGACCAATTTTAATAACACCAAATAGAATATTTTTAGGATTTAAAGAAGAAGAATGGTCTACATTAAAATAAAAAAATCTATTTACAAAAAAATATAGATATGCTAAAATTATATTATCTAAGAAGAAAACTTATATAATTATATTGAAAAATGTGGAAAAAAGATGTATAATAAATATAAGTGTAAATAAAGGAGGATTTTATTATGACAAAAAACATAGCAAAAATGTTAGTAGTAGCATTATTAGCTGTAGTATTAGTAGCATCATTATCACAATCTGTATTTGCTGATTATAAATTTAATTCAGTAGGAATAGATACAGTAACAAAAGATGCAAAAGATGATTCTGGAGCAGCTCAAAGTGTTAACAACATAATTGGTGCAATCTTAACAATAGTACAAGTTGTTGGTACTGGTGTTGCAGTTATTATGCTTGTAGTTTTAGCTATCAAATACATATCAGCAGCTCCTGGAGACAAAGCAGATATCAAAAAACATGCTGTTGTTTACGTAGTTGGTGCTGTAGTATTATTCGCAGCTTCAGGTATATTAGGAATTATAAAAAATTTCGCAAAAAATGTTCAAGCAGCAGAATAATAAAAATAAAAAGAGTGCATATGTACTCTTTTTTTTTGCCTTTTTATGAAAATAGTTGAAAAAAGTTTTTTTTAAGTATATAATTAATATAATAGGAAAATTATTGTATTTTATGGAGGATTTTATGAATAAATTATCTAAAATTTTAATAATAAATTTGATAATGATATTAATAATAAGTTTTAGCTCAAGTTTTTTAAATGTTTCATTCGCAGGTGAAACGCCTGCAGCTGGTGGAGGAACAACTGGTTTTGACTGGAAAAGTTCAATTAGTGAATTTGAAAGTGCAACAGGAAATGATAGTGCAAATGAAGCAACAAAAAATATTGTAGGAGCAATGGCGGTAATAATAAAAATCGTTGGTACTGGTGTAGCAGTTATTATGCTTGTAGTACTTGCAATTAAATATATGATGGCAGCTCCAGGAGATAAAGCAGATATCAAAAAACATGCTGTTGTTTATATAGTAGGTGCTGTAATATTATTTGCATCAACACAAATAATTGGTATAATAGCAGAATTTTCAAGTAATATAAAGATGTAATTAATTATTTAAAGAAATATTAAGGAGGATTTTATGCTAAATAAAGTCAAAAAGATATTTATTATTTTACTTAGCATTATGTTTATATTTAGTTTATTTTATATGTCATTTGCAGGAGATAATTTTGATATAAATGCTTTTGAAGGAAAAGAAGCTCCGGATCAAGTTACAACTCTTACAAAAGATGTAATAGGAGCGATAGTTTCAGTTTTAAGAATTGCAGCAAGTGGTATCTTAATAATAATGCTAGTTGTTATATCAATAAGATATATGACATCATCAGCAGGAGATAGAGCAGATATCAAAAAACATGCTGTTGCTTTTGTTATTGCAGCATTGATATTATTCGGATCATCAGTAATAATTGAAGTATTAGTAGAATTAGCAGGAATGATAGTAAAAAAGGAAGGATAAAATATGAAAAAAATAAAAAAAGTAACTATAATTTTATTAATAATGCTTATGTTTGTAGCTAGCATATCATGTTATTCATCAGTTTTTGGACAATCTGTATTAGAAAGTTTTAACGGAAGGCCAAAGGGTGGGGCACCAATAGGAGCAACAAAAGTTGCTACAATTGTTGGAGCAATACTTCAAGTAATAAGAATTGCTGGTGCTGGTATAGCTGTAGTTATGATTTTAATATTAGGTATAAAATATACAATTGCTTCAGCAGCAGATAGGGCAGATATAAAGAAATCAGCTAATATTTATGTAATAGGAGCATTAATTATGTTTGGTGCTTCAGGAATTTTAGGAATTTTACAAGATGTAATAGTGAATAGTTTAGGAAAAAGCGGAGAGTAGGAGGAAACTATGAAAAAAGTATCGAAATTTTTAATAGTGTGTTTGATAATATTACTATTTGTAAATGTTATATCTTTTTTTTATCAAACATATGCAGTAAATGAGATGTTTAGTGTAATGGAAGGTGTAAATACTCCAGCAGAAGATGAAAAAGTACAAGGCGTAATAAATACAATAATTGGTTTATTGCAAGTTGCAGGAACGGGTATAGCACTTATTACAATTACAATGATGGGATTAAAATATATAATGGCTTCTCCAGGTGAAAAAGCAGATGTAAAAAAACAAGTAATACCAATAATTATTGGATGCATATTATTGTTTGGAGCTGTAACACTTATGTCCGCAATATATGATTTTGCACAAAATGTTTTAAAATAAAATTCAAAGTAGACAATTATTAAAATTGTCTACTTTTTTGCATTTTATATAGTTTAAAAATATTAAAAAAATATTAAAAAAATGTAAAAAAATGAAATAAAATAAAAAAAGTGATTTTTTTATTACAATTCTATTAAAAATAGCTAATCTTTAGCAAAAAATGTTGAAAAAAACTTTAAAAAAAAGTATAATTAATATAATAGAGATATTGTGTTCAAATGAAGAAAAGAAAGGAATAAAGTATGGGAAAAATTGTAAATAGAAAATTAATATTAATAATTATGGTATTAATGCTAATCATAAGTTTAATTCCTATAAAAAGTTTAGCAGCTACTTCATTAAGTGAGATGATGGGGCAAGCGAGAAACTTTGTAAATACAGGTAAAAATAATAGTACAAATGTTGATCCAAAAGAAATTGCAGAAGAATTTGTACCATTAGGTCAAATACTTACAACAATTGGTATGGGTGTTATGATAGCTGTTACAACATTTTTAGGAATAAAATATTTAACAGCAAGTCCAGAAGGACAAGCAAAATTAAAACAACAATTAATAGGTTTAGTTGTTTCAGGTATTGTTGTGTTTGGAGCGTATTATATCTGGAAACTAGCAGTAACAATTGTACAAAGTTTTGATTAATGCACAAAGGAGGAAAATAAATGGGAACTTATAATATACCTCGTAATTATAGAGGTGAATCAAGAATATTATATATTTTTACAGTAAAATCACTTATTACAACAGCAATAGGAGGAACGATTGGAGCTTTATTTTTTCTCTTATTTAAAGCAATGAATTTAACTATGGTTGGAATAGTAGTTATGGCAGTGTTTGCATTTATTGGTTTTGCAGTAGGTGCTTTAAAAATACCTACAATAGTATACATTCCGATAACTAAAAAAATTGGTGGAGAACCAATAGGAGAAATAATTATTAGATATATAAAATTCAAAAAGAATAGAAAAATGTATACTTACACAAAGGAGGAAAAATAAATGGAAACAATGATACCAATGCTTCAATTGTTAATAATTGCAATTATAGGAGTAATGATAGGTTTAATATTTGTATATTTATACTTAACTAAACCTAAAACAGTAAAAAAAGAAAAAGATAGTGATGATGTTTTAGAAGATAGTACATCTAAAGAAAAAAAGAAAATAGAAGATTATGGAAGATTTACAGGTGAATTAACAAGAGAATCTATATTAGATTTTATGGAATTTGATGAAATTGTAGATAACATGATTGTAAGAAAAAATAATTCACAATATGTTATGATATTACAATGTAATGGTGTAAATTATGATCTTATGTCAGAACAAGAAAAAATATCAGTTGAAGAAGGATTCGTACAATTTTTAAATACACTTAGATTTCCTATACAATTATATATACAAAGTAGAACATTAAATTTAAGAGATATAATTACAGAATACAAACAAAGAGTAGAAGCATTAACATTAGATATCGAAAAAATTGATGCAAAAATAGCACAAGCTCAAGTAAGTGGAAATAATGCATTAAAAGAAAAACTAGAGTTTGAGAAAAGAAGAAAAATAAATATATTAGAATATGGAATAAACATTACGGATTATGTAGAAAAATTAAGTTCAAATAAAAATGTATTACAACAGAGAACATATGTAGTAGTATCTTATTATTCTGCAGAAATTGGTGGTGGAATAGAAAAATATTCTAAAGAAGAAATATATAATATGTGTTTCTCAGAATTATATACAAGATGTCAAAATATAGCTAGTGCATTAGCTACATCACAAATATCTAGTAAAATATTAGATTCTGAAGAATTAGCAGAACTTTTATATATTGCATATAACAGAGATGAAGCAGAAGTATTACAACTTTCTAAAGCTTTAGATTCTCAATATGATGCTTTATATAGTACAGGTAAAGATGTATTAAAGAAAAAACAAGAAAAATTAGATAGAGAAATAAATATAGCTGCAATAGATTTAGCAACAGATAGTATATTAAAAGCAGATAAATTAAAACAAATAGAAGATTTAGATTCTCAACTTTCAAAAGAACAAAGAATAAATCAAAAGGCTAATGAATTATTAGATACTTATGAAGATCAATTAGATCCTAGAATTTATCAATTAGCTAAAAACGAAGTAAACAAAGAAAAAGAGACTCCTAAAAAAGAAAAAACAGAAGGAAATTCAGCACCTGTTGTTCAAAAGAAAAAAATTGTTAAAAGAAGAAAAATAGAGGACTAAAGAAAAAGGGAGGAAATGCAATGTTTAAAAGTAAAAAACAAGAGCCTGCAAATAATGAATTAGAAATTGCTGCAGAAGAGACAAAGAGTGTTTTTAAAAAGAATGAAAAGAAAATAAAAGATTTAATAGCACCAGGTGGAATAGATGCTAGTTATACAAACCACATAGAAATAGCATCAACAAGAACAAGATATGCGAGAAGTATGATTGTTGCAAACCTACCTAGAATGTGTACTTTTCCAGAATTTTTAAGAGGAATGTATACTTTTGGAGATTTGAATGTTTCTGTATTTATTAATCCCGTAAGTGAAGCTACTTCACAAACAGATTTAAACAGAACAATAAATGAATTAGAGTCTGAAAGAATTGTAGCCCTAGATAGAGGAGATATAAACAGAGAAAGAATTATAGCTCAAAAGAGAATGGAAGCAGAAGAACTTCGTGATGCTATAGCAGCTGGTTTTAATAAGTTATTTGATTCAACTATTATAGCTACACTATTTGCTTATAGTATGGATGAATTAGAAAGATATACAGAATTATTATCTAGTGAAATGTCAAAAGTTCTTATAGATGTAAAGCCAACATGGGCACTTCAAGCAGAAGCTTTTAGAAGTAATATGCCATATTGTGATAATAAAATGAATAAATCACATACATTTGATAGACGTGCTATGTCAACAGTATTTCCATTCTTTACATCAGAAGTTGGACATGAAAATGGTATACCTTTGGGATTTAATAAACAAACAGGATTACCAATACTATATGATAATTTTAGTCCGAAATTAACAAATTACAATATGGTTATATTTGGTAAATCTGGTGCTGGTAAATCTGTTACAATAAAAACTATAACAGCAAGATCAGCGGTATTGATGGGAATAGAAAGTTTAGCGATAGATGCTGAAGGTGAGTACGGAATAGTTGCAGAAGCTTTAGGTGGTGTAAATGTAGTATTAAGTCCAAACTCAAAAACAGTTATAAACGTATTTGATATAGAGCCAGAAAATGTAAAAGACGAAATAACAGGAAAAGAGAGAACTGTATTAAGTGTAGAAAATAAAGTAGAAGACGTTACAAATGGTTTACTTACAATGGCAAGAGGTGCAACAAAGAGTACAGAAGTTAATGAGCTTACAAAACAAATTATTTCAGAGTCTGTTGCAGAAGAATATGCAGCATTAGGTATAACAAACAATGTAGAAAGTTTATATAAAAGAGAAAACAATGCAAACTTTGATTTATCACAAAATTATTTAGGAAGAACAAAAAAGGATATGCCTACTATAGGATCATGGTATGCAAGAATTTGTAGAAAAGCAGAGGAAAATGAAAACCCAGATTATAGATTCCATTATAGTTATCTTGTAAAGGTTATGAAACAATATGTTAGAAAATTTAATGGACAAATGGCATATTTTGACGGACAATCAACTTTTGAATTATTAGAAGGTTTACCATTTATAAATATAGATATTTCTCAACTAGAAGAAAGATTTGCAAGACCACTTGCACAACAAATAATGCTTTCTTGGATTTGGGAAAAATATGTTAAGAAAAATAGTGAAGATAAAACAAAAGCTGCTAAAAAAAGAGTTTTAGTTGACGAGGCATGGATGTT
>CAZYST010000021.1:0-28211 GCA_964650305.1 uncultured Lachnospiraceae bacterium | reverse complement strand
TATCAATTATTTGGTCTGCTGAATACATTGTATCTTCATCATTTTCTACTACTATAAGTGTATTTCCTAAATCACGAAGTTTTTTTAATGTTTCTAATAATTTTTCATTATCTCTTTGATGTAAACCTATACTTGGTTCATCCAATATATATAAAACACCTGATAATCCAGAACATATTTGTGTTGCAAGTCTAATTCTTTGTTCTTCTCCTCCTGATAATGTTCCAGCAGAACGAGATAATGTTAAATATTCAAGACCTACATCTATTAGGAATTGTAATCTTTTGTTTAATTCCCTAAAAATAGCATCTGCTATCATTCTATCTTTTTTATTAAGTTCTATTGAAGATAAATAATCTTTAATTTTGTTTATTGGCATATCTGTTAATTCATTTATATTTTTTTCTCCAACTTTTATAGATAATACTTCTGGCTTTAATCTTGCTCCATTACAAGCTGTACATGGTCTATTACTCATATACATTTCATAAAAATTACGCATTCCTTCTGATTTTGTTTCTCTATATCTTCTTTCTAGTGTTGGTATTACTCCTTCAAATGGCTGTGTAAATTTTCTTATTCCTGCAGAAGAGGCATATTCAAAATCTATTTTTTCTTCTCCTGTTCCATATAGAATTTTATCTAAAAACTCACGAGGAAGCTTTTTAATAGTTTTTGACATATCAACATTATAATGCCTTGCAATACTTTCAAAATACATTCTAGCCATAGTGTCACCTTTTTTTAAAGTACTTGCTCCAAAAGCTTTCACTCCATCATATAATGTTTTAGATTTGTCAGGAATTATTAAATCTTCATCCATTTTCATTAAAAATCCTATTCCACCACATTCTGGACATGCTCCAAAAGGATTATTGAAAGAAAACATTCTTGGAGTTAATTCTTCAAAACTTATATTGCAGTCTGGACACGCATAATTCCCACTATATAATTTTTCTTCTTTTCCGATTATATCAACTTTTACTAAGCTATTTGCGTGTTTCATTGCTATTTCTATAGACTCAGCAAGTCTATTTCTTATTTCATTTTTTATAATTAATCTGTCAACAATAAGATCTATATTATGCTTTTTATTTCTATCTAATTCTATATCATCTGATAATTCATAATTTTCTCCATCAATTCGTACTCTAACAAAACCTTCTTTTTGCATATCTTCTAAAAGTTTTGTATATTCACCTTTTTTACCTCTTATAATTGGTGCTAATATTTGTATTCTTGAACCTTCTTGTAAGGTAAGTACAGAATCAACAATTTGATCAATAGTCTGTTTTTCTATTTTTTTGCCACATTTAGGGCAATATGGAACTCCTATTCTAGCATATAATAAACGTATAAAATCATATATTTCTGTAACAGTTCCTACTGTAGAACGAGGATTTTTTGAAGTAGTTTTTTGATCTATTGATATTGCAGGAGATAATCCATCTATACTTTCTACATCTGGCTTTTCCATTAATCCTAAAAATTGTCTAGCATAAGAAGATAAACTTTCTACATATCTTCTTTGACCTTCTGCATAAATTGTATCAAATGCTAAAGATGATTTTCCAGATCCAGAAAGACCTGTAACAACAACCATTTTATTTTTTGGTATTGTTATATTTATATTTTTTAAATTGTGTTCTTTTGCACCTTTTATTACAATATTGTCGTTCATTATTTCCCCCTTATTAAAATATGAGCTTACATTATATTGTGTATATTATTATTCATTTCAAATAAATTTATTATCCTATAAAAACGGAATAATTATATCATATAGAGATTTAAAAGTCTAGCAAATTAGCTCTCTAAAAGCTAATTTAAATTAAAATTTATAGATATTGTTTTATATTTAACAAAAGCAAACATTAAAAACATCTTAGCTTTTAAGTCCAGTATTTTATTCGTGTTCAAAATTTGCAGTGCAAATTTTTGTGTAAAGTATTTATAATAGTAAATTTAGAAAATTTTCCTATTATAAAAAAACCATTAAACTACATATGTAATTTAATGGTTATATTATGAGGAAATCTATATGTTTAAAGAATTAATTCATTATTCTGATTTTGGAGTAAAATTAGTTGTTATAACAGGCAATTCTATTCTTATTTCTGTAATCTCTGCTACATAACTATCATTTGGTAAAGATACTCCACTTAAAGCTTCATCAACAAGTCCACCTTGACCTTTATATTCACTTCTTACGTTCCATTTAATTGTTCCATCTAAATAATATATATTTGGTTCTATTCCATCTTTTATATCTTGAATAGAAAAACTTTTACTTGGTGTTGTAAATTCAGAACCTTTTAACATTGAAGATTCTGAATTTGAGTTTGATTTAGAAAAAGCAGCAGCTGATACTGTAATTTTTATTTGATCATCTTCCGCTAATTTAAAATCATATGTACCTTCTATATCTGTTCCATCTTCTGTTCTTCCATTTGCACCTATCTTAGTTGTATATGTTAAATTATCAGAATCTATCTGATATACTCCTGTAATATTATTATCACTTCCAACACTTAAATCACCTTTTTGCAAATTGTATGTTATATCATCTATAACACTTTTAAACCAATCTTTTAATTGACTTTCTGATAATGCTCCTATTGCAAATCCATTTGCATAATAATAATTTGTTGATTTATCATTATTTATTTTATTTTGCAATTCTGTGATTAAATTTTGCAATACATTTGCTGAAATATTCGAACCACTCTTTTTCATTTTTTTAGCTTCTTCTATTGTTTCATCAGATGGATTTAAGACTACTTTCATAAAAGATTCATCTGCATTAGAAAAATCTGAAATTCCAATATTGTACATTCTTATATCTGGTATTTGTTTTTTTATCCAAGCAGATAAATATATATTATTTTTCCCATGATGTTCTGTAGTTGCATTTCCATTTCCCGTTTTAGTTCCTAAGCTTCCATTTTTAAAATTACTATAATATGTAGGTAATCCATCTGTTATTAATATTATAGCTGGTAAATTAGCTTTATTAGCTCTAGAATTTAAGGTTTTATATGCTTCAAAAACTCCTGCTTGTGTATAAGTTCCTCCTGTTACTTCAATACTTTTAGACATTAATGTTCCGCTTGAATTTTTCATCAAGGAATTAGTTGAATATCTGCTTGATTTATATGTCCTAATATATCCATTATAATAATAGAAAAAAGTACCATCACTAGAAACAGAAGTATAGTGATCTAATGGAATAAATGTTCCTGCACTACTTGAAAATTGAATTATTCCAATTCTATTTTCTGGATTAGCATCCATAATTTGCTTTACAACAGTATTTAATGTATTAGTCATTTTTTGTGATCTTTTGACATTATTATCTTTATTTTCCATACTACCTGAAACATCTAATACAAACATTACATCCATTGCTTGTTCTTTAGTTTGATTTTCTATTTCTGTACCTACTATGTTTATATATGTTTTTACATTTGCTAAAATTGATACACCACCAAAAATTCCTACACCTTCTAACCATTGTTTTTCTTCTTGTGTACACATATCATTTTTATATACTAATTCACCATTTTGAATTTCTAATTTGCTTAGTAAATCTTCATCAGCATTTAAATCACTTAGTATATCTCTAAGATCTGCATATTCTAAAAAAGTTGAATCCATACCTATTATTTTACTTTCCCATGCATCTTTAATGTCTTTTGCTTCTGTTTTAAATGCAATTTCTTTTGTGATGTCAACAGTTCCTGCATTTAATATTCCACTAATACTAACACCTGCCAATATTATCATTACTATTATTGTAATAACTAAAGATATTAATGTTATTCCTTTGTTACTCATAAAAAGCTCCTTTTCATATGTATATTTCTATTTTTAGCAGTATATAACCTACTTGCATTACCCATATTGTAAACATTTTATCACAGTAATATAGGTAATGCAAGTATCTTATTTTAAAAAAATTATTATATTAAAATGCCTATAAGGAAATAATAAGAAAGAGGTGATTTTTTTGGTAAAATTCAATATTGAAGAATTGCTTAAAAAAAATGGAAAGACAAAATATTGGTTATGCCAAAAAATGAATATTACATCTAGAAATATTAATAGGCTTATTCGCGGGGAAACGACTTCTATCTCCTTTAAATATATAGAAGAATTTTGTGAGTATCTTAGTTGTTCACCTAGTGAATTAATTACAATAGAAAAAGCAAAATAAAAAAATACACACTAAAACTTAAATTTTGGTGTGTATTTTTTATTATATTTATTTTCAATTCTTATTTTTGATTCTTATCTAAAAATTCATTTTCTTTTTCTAATCTAGCTGTTCTAATCTGTTTTATGCAATCTGCTATTCCAACTATTCCAGATAAATTTGATTTTATTTTTGCTACTTTTTTTGCATTTGGTGTAGCATCTACTGGTGTAATTGTTAATCCATTTTTTAATTTATTTACAAACTTCATTGAACCTATATCATTTTCACCATTTCCAGCATATATATAAAAAGGTTTACTTTCCATACTTGCATGTTCTTCCTTTGTTTGAATGTATTTTGAAACATAATTTAATTTTGCATCATTTCCTAAAGCTCCACCAATTGAACGTACTCCACTTAATTCATCTATTCTTCTATCTATTCTTTCATTAATATCAAAAGACATGTCTCTAAAATCTCCAGCCGCTGCTTTTATTTCTACATTATTTTCTTTATTTGAATTTCTCGTTTCAATTAAATATAAACTTTTATCCATTTTTTTCATAATTTGAGTTAAATATGTAGGGCCAACAGGAGATACAATCACTATACTTATATCAGCTTTTGTTTCATCTGCCAATTTTTGAAGTTCTTGTCCAAATTTATAAAAATTTTCTTCATCAAATTGTCCATCTTCTCTTAATAAAGTTCCTTCTAAATCTGAAAAAAATACTATTTCTTTACTTTTCATTTTTCCTCCAAAAAATTAATTAAATTCTATTTCTTTATCTTTGTTAACATTTCTTTTTCTTATATTTTCATTAATTTTTGATAATCCTTCTATTATACCTTCAATATCTGATTTATCTGACACAAAATCAGATATTGCTTTTACTTGTTCTATACTATTTTCTGGGCATAATGTAAATCCATCTTTTCTTCTTTTTATTATTCCCATAGCATCTAAATCATTTCTATCATTTCCTGCATATATAGTTAATAATACACTTTTATCATCTTTGTATGAATCTAATACATACTTTAAATATTTTCTTTTTGCATCTCTAGCTATATCTGAACTAAAAGAAACTTTAGGAAGTGGTATAATTTTTTTAGACAAATGTCTGTGACTTGCTAAAAAATCGTCTTTCATATCAAATGGTGAAGCAGCAGCTTCAACTAGTCTTACATTCGAAATTTTTCCTCTAAAATATCTCATAATTACAGTATCCATTTGATCTACAACTCTATCCATTCTTTTAAATCCAATTGGTGAAACTAATCTAATTTCTGTTGATGAATGCGTTAATTTTCCCAATTCTTCTAATTCAGTTACTAAATCATAAAAATCTAATTCATCAAATTTTCCATCAGAATCCCTTAAAATAGTTCCTTCTAAATCTGTAAAAAAAAGTATCTTTTTATCTATCACTAAAGCCTCCTATCTTTTGAAAAATATTTCCCAAATTTTAAATAGCCTCTTCTTTTATGCTTATATTATCCAATTTCTCTTTCGTCTCTATCTATATTTTGTTTTTTAGAATTTGTATCAAATTCTATTATTTTATTTTGTTCATATATTTTTTCAGCATATTCATATCTTGATTTATACATAATCTTTTGAAATTCTAAATATGGTTTTGGTAATCCATCGCAAGATAATAGATACATTTGTACAATATGAGGAGTATTTTTATCTAAATGTCTTTCTAATATCTCTACTGTATATTCTTTATGATTTTTCATCAAATATTCTAAAACATCTTTGTAATTTGAATATCTTTTTTCTTCTCCAGGTACTCTCATTCTTGAAAATAATCCTTCTTCTGAAGCTTTTTCTACTCTTTGTTTAATTTCTTCTTCTGAAAATGTTCTTTTAGTATTATTAATACCTAATACATCTTCTATATATTCTTGATTTTCATATAATCCTAAAACTCTCTCATTATCATATAAAGGATATAATTCTAATTCATTTCCTGATCTATCTCTTACCATTGCCCAGTTTTCATCATGTCTATCATTGTTTCCATATAAGCAATCATATACCATCATTTCTATAGCTTTATGCTTATTTTCATTTACTTTTTTATCTATCTCTTCTTGTGAATAATCACTTGATTTATAAAAAGTTCTAATTCTATGTTCTATAGCGTTTAAAATAACTTCAATATTGTCACTCTTATCTGATTCTCTTTCATTCTTAGCAAGTTCTCTATATTTTTCATGATTATCCATCATAAAAATATCAACAATTACTCTACCATGTTCTAATTCTTGATTTGCTCTTAATTTGCTATATGTTATACATCCATTTTTTTCTTCTGCTCTTGCAGAATTTCTTAATTTATGAATATTTTCAAAATATTTACTTAAATGAGCAAGTTCTGCTCTGCAAACATCTGTACCAGCATTTATAGCCAAAAAATATCCTACCACTTCTCCATAATGGTTCCCACAAAATACTTTTTTGTTTCCAAATTCTTTTCTTTGTGGTTTAAATAAACCTGCAGTATTGATATCTTTATCTTCTTCAGTATTTATATACCATCTTTTTCCTTTTAACATACCCATTCTTTCAAAATTACTTGGTATGAAATTATCAATATTTCTAAACATAAACATTTTATTTCTCCTCTTCTACTATAAAATGGTCTGTCATTAATTCACCTTTTGTTTTTCTTAAATATTCAAATTCATCGTATTCTCTCATTTCTAAATCATCTAATAAATATTTTAATTCTTCTTCAGAATATCTTTCTAATTTTGGAAGTCTTATTTTAAAAATTGCAAATATTTCATCACTTTCATAAATTTTATCATAATCTGAAAAAGGTAATATTGACTTTGATATAACTTTTTCACTAATAGCTTTTTCTATATGTGATTTACTTAATTTAAAATAATATTTATTTTTTTCTTTATCTCTAAAAAGTGCACCTATTAAATATTTTTTATTTGTTTCATAATCAACCCATTTTAAATATAAATATTCCATTTAGTTTTCCTCCATCATCTTTTGTTTTTATTTAACATCTAAATCCCTATCTTTTTCTTTTTTATTCTTATATTGGTCTATAACTTCATTTAAATCTCTTTCTCTATCTAAATATATTTTTTTAGCAAATTGTTTGTGTTCTTCAGATAATCCATCACATGCATCCATCAGTTCTTCTAAATCTGATAATTTATATTGTCTTATCTCTTGAATAGAACTTAATATCTCATTTGGATATTTTTCTAATAAATATTCTAAAAGTTCTGTTGGTTTAATTTTTTGAATTTTTCCTGGAATTCCTATACAAGATGTTAATGTACTTTCTTTGTATTTTTGAAAAGCTTTTTCATCTGATAAATATCTTATTACATCTTTTTTATCTTCTTGAAAACCTAATATTTGTTCATTATCAAATAATGGATATACATCCACATCATTAGTATATTGGTTTATTCTTATTCCAAAATTTTCATCATGTCTATCTCTATTAGCATATATTAAATCAAATGCACACATATCAAAAATTTGTTTTCTTGCATTTGGTATTTTTCCCGGTTGACCTGCGGTTTTGAATCTATGTTCAAAAGCTTCCAAAACAAGTTCTATATTTGTAAAATTCTCTGTTGAATCACTTTTTCCTCTTTTAGAAAGTTCTCTATATTTTTTAGGTGAAGCTTCTTTAAATCCTTCTATTATAACATTTGCAGGATGCATTATTTCTTCTGCTGATAATTGAAAATGACTTAAACAACCTTCTAAATCCATTTGTTTACCATTATATGGGTGATATATATTTGCTATTCCCAAATCTACTTTACAAGCATTTTTTCCAAGTTGTTTTAATATTATAGAAGAAATATATTCTCCATAATGATTTGCAAATTCTTTATTATTTTTAAATTTACTATTATATCCTCTTTTAGATTTAAAATAGCCAAAAGAGTTTGGTTGATTTGTTCCTCTAAAAGTCATTTGTATTCTAATTTTTGTATCAGAAAGTTCAAAACCTTTTCCTGCTCTAAAATTAGATACGAAGTATCCTGTATCTTTATCAAATTTCTGCTTTTCTCCTATTCTCTCTTCATTAATCTCTTGTGCAACCTCTTCAAGAGTTTTTACTTGTCTTTGCATAAAATTCTCCTTCCAGTATTTTTAGAAGTTTTATTAATATATTTTATTTTATAATATCAATATAACTTTTAATATATACTCTCGTTTACATAACATACTATATAAAATTATACCAAAAAAACTCTATATTGGCAAGTATTTGCAACATTTTTTACATATTTTTTATATATAAATAATACAATATAATACTTATAAAATATTTTTTATTTAAAAAATAAATGCACTTATATTTAACATATCATTTTTCATAATACATTAAAAACAGTGCATTTTGTTTTAATCCTTCATGTTTTCTAATTCTTTAATTTTATCTCGCAATTCTGCTGCTTTTTCAAATTCCATATTTCTAGCATGTTTTAACATCTCATCTGTTAATTTATTTATTATGTCTTCTACTGTTTCATCTTTTCCTATATTATATTCGCTTTCAATTCCTTCTACTATTGTTGCTTTTATTGTATCTCTTACAGATTTTTTAATTGTTTTTGGTGTTATATTATGTTCAACATTATATTGTTCTTGTATTTTTCTTCTTCTATTTGTTTCAGATATTGCTCTTTCCATAGAATCTGTTAGTTCATCTGCATACATTATAACTCTTCCTTCTGTATTTCTTGCCGCACGTCCTATTGTTTGAATTAATGAACGTTCTGAACGTAAAAATCCTTCTTTATCAGCATCTAATATTGCAACTAAGGAAACTTCTGGAATGTCTAAACCTTCTCTTAATAAGTTAATTCCTACTAAAACATCAAATTCTCCTATTCTTAAATCTCTAATTATTTCCATTCTTTCTAATGCTTTTATATCAGAATGCATATATCTAACTTTTATTCCTGCATTTCTTAAATATGCAGTTAAATCTTCTGCCATTTTTTTAGTTAATGTTGTAACTAAAACTCTTTCTCCTTTTTCAACTTGTTTATCTATTTGATTCATCAAATCATCTATTTGATTTTCTGTAGGTTTTACTTCTATTTTTGGATCTAACAATCCAGTTGGTCTAATAATTTGTTCTACAACATTTTCTTTTGCGTGCGTTTTTTCATAATCTGCAGGTGTAGCACTAACAAATACACATTGATTAATTCTATTTTCAAATTCTTCAAATTTTAAAGGTCTATTATCAAATGCAGATGGAAGTCTAAAGCCATAATTTACTAAAGATTCTTTTCTTGCTCTATCGCCATTATACATTGCCCTTACTTGTGGTATTGTAGCATGTGATTCATCTATTAAAAGCAAAAAATCATCTGGAAAATAATCAAATAATGTATATGGTGCACTTCCTGGTTCTCTACCACTAATATGTCTAGAATAGTTTTCTATTCCTTGGCAAAAACCTGTCTCTTTTAACATTTCTATATCAAAATTTGTTCTTTCTTCTATTCTTTGTGCTTCTATTAATTTTTTGTTTTCTTTAAAATATTTTACTCTTTCTTCTAATTCTTCATCTATTGTTATTAAAGCTTTTTCTAATTTATCTTTACTTGTAACATAATGAGAATTTGGATATATCATTACATGTTCCCTTGTAGCTATTGTTTTTCCTGTAAGAGGATTTATTTCAGATATTTTTTCAATTTCATCTCCCCAAAATTCTACCCTAATAGCACTTTCTTCTTGGTTTGAAGGATAAATTTCTAAAATATCTCCTTTTGCTCTAAAATTTCCTCTTTTAAAATCCATTTCGTTTCTGCTATATTGCATATTTACTAGTTTTTTCATTATTTCATTTCTACTTTTTTCCATTCCAGGACGTAATGAAACTATCATATTTTCATAATCGATTGGATCTCCTAAACCATATATACAAGATACAGATGCAACAATAATTACATCCCTTGTTTCAAAAAGAGATGCAGTAGCAGAATGCCTTAATTTATCAATTTCATCATTAATAGATGCATCTTTTTCTATATATGTGTCAGAAGAGGCTATATATGCTTCTGGTTGATAATAATCATAATATGATACAAAATACTCAACTCTATTATTTGGAAAAAATTCTTTAAATTCAGAATATAATTGTCCTGCTAGAGTTTTATTATGTGCCAAAATAAGTGTTGGCTTTTGCACTTTTTCAATTATATTTGCCATAGTAAAAGTTTTTCCTGAACCTGTAACTCCAAGAAGCGTTTGGAATTTTTTACCTTCATTTATTCCTTTTACCAAGTAATCTATTGCTTGTGGTTGGTCACCAGTTGGCTTGAATTCTGAAACTAGCTTAAACATATATTTCTCCCTTAATTATTCTAATATATATTTTTATAACATTTTTTCCTAAAAAAAACAAGGTATTCATTATACCTTGTAAATTTTACACTATATTTTATAGTATTATTCCATTCCAATATCTACTAATTTATCGATATATTCATAGGAATGTTTAATATTTTACCACTTTTATTTTTGTAATTTTATTTTAAATTTTCTTTAATCCAATTATTAGTTTTCTTTTTTGCTTCTTCTATTCCATTTTTTATTGGATAAACTAAATCTAATTTAGAAACAATAGTATTTCCTTTTAATATTTCTTCATAATTTTTCCATGTATTTCTCATATTTCCACCATTACAAACAAAAAGATATATATTTTTATTTGTAATTTTATTTTCAGATAAGAAAGTATTTATTGGTGGTGCAAAAGTACCAAACCAACATGGAGAACATATAATAATATTATCATATTCTGATAAATCAATTTTATATTCTTCTAGTTCAGGTTTTTTTGTCATATAAACTTGCATTCCACCCCAAACAAATCTAAATAAGCTTGTGGTCTTTTTTTCTTTTTTAGGTTTTAATTCTAAAACATCTGCTTCTATTACATTTTTCATGCCTTTTACTAATTCATCTGTATTTCCTTCATAAGAATAATAAACAATTAAATTTTTCATTTTAATTCCTCTTTTCTTTCTTCTACATATAGTTCAACATTTTGAATTAATGATTTTAGACTTAATATTTTTTCAGTACCTGTAATATGATAATAATTCTTTGTGCCACAATGTTCTATAGATACAATACCATTATCTAATAATACTTTTAAATGATGTGATACAGCTGGCCTTGATAAATTTACTTCTTTAGCAATATCATCAACTCTAATTCCACCAGTTGAACAATTTTCTAGTAAAACAATTAATATATTTTGCCTATTTTCATCACATAATGCATTCAAAATTTTATTAGAGTTTTTTAAATCGTTTCTTATTAAATCTAATCTTTCATTTTTTTTCATTTCATCGTTCCTCTGTTTAAACTATTTAACGAATTTATTATACAATTATTTTTAATAATATTCTATATTAGTAAAGAAATTAGAACCAATTATTTATATTTTATAATGTATTTATTTTTTCTTTATAAGTTTTTCTTAAAATAAAAATAGAAATTATAAAAGTTAATATTTCTGCTATCGGAAATGTATACCAAACTAAATTTATTACATCATCATCTGACAATGTAAATAAATAAGCTATTGGAAATACAAAAACAACTAATCTTAATAAAGATATTATTAATGGTTTTACTGCATATCCTAATGATTGTAAAACTCCTTGTACAGCAACAGAAAATCCCATAAAGATATATCCAACACTCGCTATTCTTAATGCTACTGTACACACTTCAATTATTTCCTTCGTTGTTCCTCCTGCTAATGCAAATAAACTTGATAAAGGTCTAGCAAAGATTTCAAAAACAATTGTTAAAATAAATGTAACAAAAATCGTATCTACAATTCCATATTTTACACAATCTTTTGCTCTTTCTTTATTTTTCATTCCATAATTAAAAGATAATATTGAAATTATAGTATTTGACAAACCAAAAGCAGAAAATAAAGCAATTTGTTGTATTTTATAATAAATTCCAAATGAACCAACAAGAATTGTAGTATCTGCTTTTGCTACTCCAAGTATCGCATTCATCCCAGCCATCATAACTGAAAGTAAAGCTTGCATAATTGCTGCTGAAATTCCAATTTTATATATTCCTTTTATTAAATTTATATCAGGCTTTATATATTCTAATTTTCCATTTATTTCTTTATTTTTTGTGTAATGAAAATACATAGCGATAAATAAAGATATAAATTGTCCTATAATTGTTGCCCAAGCTGCTCCAGTAACTCCCATTTCAAGAGGAAATATAAATATGTAATCTAAAATTATATTTGATACTGCACCTGATATTTGTGCAATAGTTGAAAACATAGTTTTTCCAGTAGCTTGTAAAAATCTTTCATAAACTGTGAAACCAATTGAACCTAAAGAAAAACATGTACAAATTTTTAAATATGTTGTTCCCATATCTATTACTTCATTATTTTCACTTTCAAATAATGAAATAAACCATTTAGATCCAAATAAACCAAATATGCAAAATATTATAAATATACAAATACTTAAAAATATTCCATTTCCTGCTATTTTATTTACTTTTTCTTGATTTTTTTCTCCTAAACTTTTTGACAATAAAGCATTTATTCCTATACCTGTTCCAACACCAATCGCTATAATTAAAATTTGAATTGGAAAAGCTATTGTTAATGCTTGATTTGCTATTGCTCCTTTTTCTCCCATATTTGCTACAAATATGCTATCAATTACATTATATAATGCTTGTAGCACCATAGAAATAATCATGGGAAAACCCATTTTAATAAATAATTTTTTCATTGGCATATCTGCCATTTTGTTTTTTTGAATTTCTTCCATTTTTACACTCCTTTTATTTTTGAGCAAAAAAATAATGTGTAAAACCAATTTCAATTGGATTTACACATTTCTGTTACTCATTGATTATTTTTACTACGTATTATTTTAACATTATTTTTTTAAAAATGTAAGTATTTTTTTAAATTTTTATTTTTTTATTAAATACTTCTTTATACCATTTATTTAATTGCTTTCTATTTTTAAATATAAGTATTTTTTCACTATCTACTTTGCTTATTTTTTCAATAATTTCATTTCTTTTATTTTTTCTCCAGTTTATAACAAATTTTAAAAATTCAAAACTTAATTTTTCTTTACAACCTGGTATTTCTTCTTTTTCTTTTCCTTTATTTTTTATATATCTAGTAAGTACTCCTTTTAATTGAGCCAAAGTCGAGTAATCCAAATATATAATGTAATCTGCTCTTTCGAAGCGTTGGTTTAGTGTTGAACGATATGTTCCATCTATAACCCATTTATCTTCTAATATTTTTTCTAATATTATTTTATCTCTTTCTTCTTTATCTCTAATTTCCCAATTTTTTAAGTGATGAATTCCATCTATATGATATACAGGTATATTTAGCTCTTTGCCTAAATTCTTAGCAAGTGTAGTTTTACCTGTTCCACTTCCTCCAATTATACATATTCGTTCCATAAATACTCCTTAAATTTGTATTTAAATTTATATAAAAATTATAATATATATTTTTGCTTACTTCAACAATTTATTCTCAATTCTTATGTGACATTTATTTTTTCATATCTAATTTAATCTAAGTTATTTTTAATTTACACATAATTTTTCTAACCTATTTGCAAAAAGATGAAGTGCCAAGTATAACTTGGCACTTCGTTTATGAGTTTAACTTTTAGCAAATTGGATTTTAGTTACAATACCAATACCATCTTCTTTATTAGATTCATAGTATTTTATAGTAACTTCAGCTCCAATCTTAAGTTTTAAAGGTTGCTTATTACTGTTTTCGATAGAAGAAATGAAAATTAGCTCTTCATCCTCATCAATCACAAAATAGTAATAAGTATAGCCATCAATTTGAGCTTCACTAACAAATGTTACTTTGCCAGTTTTCTCTTTGTACTCATGATTTTCTTCGTTGTTTTGCTGGTTGCTATTATCATTTGTTGAAAAATTGGTATCATTTTTAATTTCTTCACTTGTGAAATTCATTTCAACCTTATACAGTCTAATTGCTTCCTCAATAGTAGAAGCACATACACATTTTGAATAATTTTTCATATTACATAACGCATATCTCTGAACTAATCCTCCACCATCTTTCAATGTCATAAAGTAGGTTTCTTCACCTTCAATGTTTATAATGGTTGGGAAAGATGCAGAGTACTTCATATTACTTACTAAGCCTTCAGCTGCAATTTGAGCAGAAGATTCTTCAGCACCACTTGCTTCATAATACTTCATTTCACCTGTTCTAGGGCTAATAAGCAAAAATCCAACATTTGTTTCTGCTCTGTTAGCAGGTGTAATACCAGTATAGAACCAAATTGTTCCGTCTTTTGCAGCGATACTGTTATATCCTTCAAAAGGTGTATATTTATCAGCATCATTATCAGAATCACTAGACCTATTGCTTTTATAAGAATACGCTGTTCTGAAAACATTCGTATTAGAAAAATTAAAAAATCCTTCTGTATAGCCATAAGCCCATTTTGCTTGTTCCATTAAGTAATCAACACTTAACACGTGGTCAACCCATTCAGGTATCTCATCCATTGAATATTCTACATTATTACCTACAACTGCATCTGTAATAATCACAGAACTAATTATTTGCCCACCTCTTACTCCAATAGTCGATTTGATAACACCAGTAATCCAGTAAGGATTGCCTTCATCATCTACTTCAAAGAAAGATTTTGCGAGTATATATTTAGGAAATTCTTTATGGATGTTACGAGTCAAATCATATCCCCAAAATGCAGACGGAGAATATTTAATTGGCTCATCTAAAACTACCAATTCACTTTCTTGTGTTTTTGCATTTACAAGAACGTAACCTGGAATTCCACTATTTTTTGCTTTGTTGTACTTAAAGAAACCACCATAATTGATAGGAGAAATTCTATATTCTTCATTATTAATGAGAATAAGATTATATTCGCTATCAACCTCATACCAAGACGAATGTGAAATTGTACCAAGAGTTCTGTCACCCAATTTTTTCGCTGTTGCTACGTCTACAATAATCAGATTTTCCTCATTTGCTTCTAGAAAATCTTCTTCAAAAGAAGTATTATTTTCAATGTTTGCAATTTTCTGATAATCATAAGCGTTTAGCATTTTAGAACCAGTAATTGCTGTGATTATAAAAACAATCAACCAAATTACTAGTATTGCTACGATTCCACCACTTATAACAGGAGCTTCATCTAAATCATCTGCAATAAATGTGCCAATGAAATAGGTTAGCGAAAATGTTACAAGTTCAAGTAGAACAAACCACCAGAACCCACTAGAATGAATCGTCATTGCAGGCATTGCTAGATAATTAACCAAAAAACCAGTAATAACCGCAATCAGAAGCGAAACACCTAACCGTAAAACTTTGCCAATACTCATAAATTTTCCCTCACTTTCTGGGCACTTGCCCATACAAAATTTTTTTAGCTTTCGCAGTTATATATTATATCATATTTTATGTTAATTTGCAAAATTTATATGTCGTGTTTGTTTTAAATATAATTTTTTAAATTATTCTTTGCAGTATTATTGTTTTATAAAAAGAAATATCGGGAAAGTATTTTACTTTCCCGATTTCATTTTCCAGTTTAATGGCCGTTTAATTTTTCTTCAACCTGTTTGTGTAATGGCGGATTGATTTTATGGATGTTTTCCAATGTTTTCTTTACATCATCAACTGTTGTGCCATTTTTGCTTGCAATATCTTCCAGAGATTCTCCTTTTAAAACACCTACTGCAAAGATACCCATCCGATCAATTTCTCTTCTTTCTGCTTCACTGTACTGTCTGTTATTACACATACATTCTTCCTCCTTAAAAAAACTGGCCTTTCAATTTATAGGTACTTATTTATTATACCACATTTTAATTATTTTTTCAACGCTAAAAGAAACTGACCAGATTCAATCTGGTCAGCTTCTTTTTTAGGTTAGATTTCAATATCCTAAATATGTGTGCGATTCAAATTATTTTTTTATTTCTGTCTTTTTCAACTTTCTTCCAAATTTTGTCGAGTTCAATTTCACTCATAATTCTATTTTCCAAAAGTGCCTGAACAATAGCAACTAAGATATCTTTGTTTTCTTCAAGAATTTCTTTTGCTCTATTGAATGCTTTTTCAATGACTTTGTTTACCTCATCATTTATAACATCCATAGATTTTTCAGAAAACATTGGAAAATCACAGGCGTTAAGATACACTCTGTTTTTGATTGAATCATTTCCCATACCTAATTTAGTAACTAGATAAAAAGCATCTTTTGTTGCGCTTTGAAGATCTTCACTTGCACCAGAAGTATAATCTGGTCTAAACATATTTTCTGCAACTCTGCCTCCCAAAGAAAATGCAATATCATCGATATAATAATCTGGATTGCAATAAGGAATAATTTCACTATCTACTTCGTAGACAGTTACTCCTAAATAATCTTCGGCTGGCATAATAGAAACAGCTTGCCAAACATAACGTGAAAGTCTACCAGAAGCTTTACCAACAATATAATGTCCTGCTTCATGGTAAGCAATTTCCTTTTTAGTGTCAGTGCTCATTTTGTTCCACATTTTGAACTGGATTCCAAAATTTTTAAGAACCGATTCTTTGTCAACGTAAGTTTTCCCATCTCTCTTTGCAGATACCATTGCTCTATCGATAAGATCTAATGTTTTATCTGGATTCTTTTTCTCAAAAGCAAAGCAATTAGCAATTAAAATGCTGTAACTTACGAGTTCTTCTGAAATAGTTACACCATGATATTTTGATAAATTTTCAAGTTTATTTTTTATCATTGGATAAACTTTTTCAGAAAGAGGTTCTTTTACTTCGACTTTTTCAAAACGTCTTGAAAGGGCACCATCTTTTTTGAAATACTTTTCATATTCTGCTTCTGTGGTTGCACCAATAACAATAGTTTCTCCACGAGCTAAAATAGGTTTTAAAGCATTTGCTAAATCCATTTCACCCTCAAAGCAAGAACCCGCTCCAAGAATGGTATGAACTTCATCAATAAAAAGAATAACGTCATGGTTTGTTTCCAAAAAGCATATAAGATCTTTAATTCTTTCTTCTGCATCACCTCTATACGAAGTTCCTGCGATAAGTGCATTAACATCAAGAAGAATAATCTTAAAATTTGTAAACTCTTTTGGACAGTTTCCACTATTGATGTCATGAGTAAGTTTTTCAATTAAGGCAGATTTACCTACACCAGGTTCACCAACAATAATGGTGTTCCTTTTGTTTTTTTTCAGGCAAATATTCCAAATTGCATCAACTTCCTCATCCCGGCAAAGAATTTCGCAAGGAAGATTTCCATCAATTTTATCATTCAAGGTACTTAAAAAACTTGAAAGTTGGAATGGAATAATTCCGCAAACGAGAATCTTTTCCGGCTGGAAAAATTTCTTTGCATGATCATAGTTTGCATCAATGTCTTTAAAAAATTGAATGAAATCTTTATTTTCTACCATAAACATTGCAGAAGTAACATGAATAGGTTCTAACACAGCAAGTTTATGCATCTCAACGATTTCAATAAGCTTTTCAAAGACTTTTTCTACTTCTTCATCTACTGGTAATTCTATTTCCTTACCATTTGCATCTGAAAAAGTAAATACAGTAATGCATTCAGCTTCTCCAAAATCTTCATCTGATTTTTCTTCAGAAGATTCAGAAATTTCCAAAATTTCCTTTTTTTCTGCTCCTTCGATTTTTTTATCAGATTCTTTTTTTGTTTTTCCTCCACCAACCATAATAGAAATATTATCTTCTACTTCTGCTGGAAGAACTTCCTCAGACCCATACAAATAATTTTCCAAGTCGCAATAAATAGATTTTTCTGTGCTGGAATTTAAGACGCCCCATAAAAGTAGGGAGAAGTTTACGGAACTAAATTTGCGATTCCGCATTTCTTCTAAGATGTCATTGAACATATCGGTCGTAGTGCTTGAAAGTTTTAATTTTTCAAACGTCATACTAATCGCCTCCTTATTTTTTGGTTCTTTAATTATAATACGATTTTTATCTTATGTCAACAATAGTACAGCTTTTAACTTTCATATATTAAAAGTTTATATAACAACATTATTAAAAAATATTTTTTATTATATATAAACTCCTTAAATTAAGAAAGAGAACGAGGTACACCTCGTTCTCTCTTGCTTGGTTATTTTCTAGTTTTCTTTTTTCCTTTTTTCTTTGTCTTAATTTTGGTTTTAGCTTTTCTTTTTTGCTTCGTGGAAATTTTCATCTTCTTATCTTTCTTTTGATAAAAAGTTTTTTCCTTTCCAAAAACAACAACACTGTTGTTTAATAATTTAGACGGCATAGCCTTAATTTCTAACCTGCTATCTAATTCATTTTTGAGTCCTACCCTGTAAAATCCTACCATGTGATCTCTGTCCATAATCTGAACTTTTCCAACATGTGGACATTCTTCTAAAACAGCATCTCTAAAAATTTCTTTTACTGAAGTTTCTCCATGATTAATTCCAAGGAATTTAATATTTGTAAACATGTTAATAAACTCTAAAAGTTCATCTTGAGTTGCATGGGATGTTTTTTCACGCGTAGTTTTAACTACTGCATTCTTTTGATAAATCTTATTACCAATTTTAACAACCTCATCTCTTTTGGCTTCCAAAAGTTTTCGTGCCAAAGTACCTTCAGCAGCATAGCCTACTAAGTGGATTAAGCTATTTTTGTGTTCCAAAAAGATAGGAACATAAATTCTTGCAGGTCCATTTGACAACATTCCCGATGTTGTAATCAAAATCGTTGGAACTCCATCACTTAAGATGTTTTCTCTACGTTTTGGTTCAACAATCGTTGTTCCTTTAGGAATAAAATCTGCATGTGCTGGGCTAAATCTACTAAGAATTGATTGATACTTAAATGTAGTATCAATTCCTAATGGGCCGTCAATACAAATTCTATATTCTTCTGGAATTAAACCTTCGTCTTGCATAAGCCTAAAGTCGTATAAAATTTCTTGCATACGACCTTGTGCAAAACCACCAATTAGGATATTTTGCTTACGCTTAAATGCCTCTAAAATGTTGTTTTTGAAGCATTTCTTAATTTCTTCTCTTCTCGTACTACCATAAGTGGATTCGCAAAACATAATAAGCTCCATTTCACGGAACCATTTTGGAAACATTGGTACACGATAAAAGCAGTTCGTAAGCTTTAAATCTCCTGTAAACACGAAATTTAATGGTTTCATATTTGGATAAGAGAATTGAATTAAAGGAATTCCTGCTCCAAGAATATGACCATTTTCCCAAAAAGTAAGTTTTACTCCTGGAAAAATTTCAATTGTTTTTCTGTAAGCTATGCCTTCGCAAAGTTTTAATGTTTTTTCAACATCTTCTTCAAAATACAAAGGCTGAAATTTCTTGGCTTCATTTGGGTATCTTTCTCTCATTTCAAAAGCATTTTCTTCTTGTTGATCAGCAGAATCTTTTAGAAATCCACCAATAAGCTCTTGTGTAAAGTTGGTCATATAGATCTTTCCTCTAAATCCCTGCCTTACGAGCTTAGGAAGTAATCCTGTGTGATCGATATGATTATGTGTAATTATAATCGCATCAATCTTTTGAGGATCAATTTCGTCAACATAGTTTAAATACCGATACTTTATCTCTTGGAAATATCCGCAGTCAAGTAATATCCGATATACTCTGCCATCTGGTCTTTCGCAAACTAAATAGTTCTTTGAACCAGTTACTTCTGTATAATACGCTGTTTCATAAACTTTTATGATATCTTTCATAATGTGCCCTCCTTTGGGATACAACTACTATTCACAGCTAAAACACTTACACTCAAGTTAAAACCAAGCCTCCTTCTTAAAAATCCCCATTTAGAGATTACTTTGATGTATAAGTGTATTACTTAATAAGTATAACATAAATTTTACTTTTTTAAAAGGTTAAAAAGATAGTTTTTCATATATTTGTGTCATAATTTGTAGATTTTTGTATTTTTTCGATTTAATTTACTTAATTTATATTTATATAGAAAAAGAGATGTACTTTAAGTACATCTCTTTTTTAAGCTCTCTAGTTAGTGCTTTCGATAATATGACGTGTGTTTACAAATATCTCTCGCAATACACAACAGGTGTTTGTCTGTCTCCACTTCCAGAAATCAAATCAAACATAGAAGCCAACAAATCAATTTTTCTTCTTGGCGTAGTTCCTAAAGAAGCTTCACCTGCAATATTGTCACTTTTCAGCCTTTTGGCCTTTTCAGCAGCAATAATTTCTTCAATTTCTTCTTTACCCTTGTCAGGGTATTTACTTACAAAATATTTCAGCTTTACTTCCTTAGGCGTTCCTTCCAAGCCTTTGGTATATACCAAAGTTGTGGTAGGATCTGCCAATTCCCAGATCTGTCCAATCGGGTCTTTGAAAGCTCCGTCGCCATAAATCATAACTTCAACCAGTTTTCCGGTTTCGTCCAAAATTCTCTTTTGAACATCTTCCACAAATTCCTGGCAGTTAATAGGCATCAGCTTCAAAGTTCCATCTGCTCTTGCATTACTGCCGTATACTCCAAAGTCAGGATTGTATCCAGAACCATCGATAGGTTTATCCATGATTTGAGACAAATCCAAAACTCTTTCTGCACCAGCTGCTTCGATGACCGCTCTTGTTTCACTTCGACGATGAATACTACAGATCAAAACGTCTTTACAAATTTCAGGAACCTGTGAAAAATCGTTGCATAAAACAACTTCGATTTTTTCATTGCATTTTGTATACAGATCAATGTAATTTTGACCTGTAAACGGATGCTCTGGCACTCCTAAAACCTGGTAAAACTCTTCTGCTGTGAACATTCTTATATACGGATTAATACCGCTTTCGCGAATTTTTGCATCAGAAACCAATCTGTTCCCAACTTCATCCGTAGGATAAGAAAGAACTACATAGACTTTTTCCAATTCAGGTGTGCTTACAATTGCCTCCAAAACCTGGAAAAACCTATTACGGCTTTGGATAGGATCCACGATTGCCAAAGACTTTGCTCCAGCAAATTTGTTTGCAATATCCTTTGCAATTGTTTCCTTTGAAACATAATTTCCTTGGCTATAAGCCACAACAGCTTCAGTAACACCGATAACTGCTCTTTCCTTGACCTTTTGTCTGCCAATTTGTTCCAACACTTCAGAAACAACGATGCTTGCTAAATCATCACCTTCTCTGATAAGCGGGGTCCAAATCCCTTTTGCTAAAACTCCACTGTTCCGTCTTGTTTCACCCAACATACTATCTACCTCCATTTAATTAATCAATTGTTAATGGGATCTAAGCAGTAAAATTCTGCACATAAATTTTACCACGGTAATTTTGTTCTGTCAACTATTATTGTAAACTATTTATTTATATTATTATTATACTTTTTAAAATACTATGAACGTAACTTAAAATTCGGATTCAATATAAAAAAGCACCTTTAATATATTATTTTTTCTTACATTAAAAGTACTTTTATTATATTATATATTTTATATTGTTTTTAATTCTATTTTTCTTCTTTTTTTAGATTGTCTTTTGCCACAGTTACTAATAATTTGATTCTATTGGTTTGATTTGTTTCACTAGCTCCTGGGTCATAATCTACTGGAACAATATTTGCTTTTGGGTACATATCTCTTATAGTTTTTATTACACCTTTGCCTACAACATGGTTTGGCAAACAAGCAAATGGTTGTACACATATAATATTTTGTATATCATTTTCTATATATTCTAACATTTCTGCTGTTAAAAACCATCCTTCACCAGTTTGATTTCCTGTTGATAATACTTTTTTTACTATATCAGATAAATGCCATATTTCTGTAGGCATTAAATAATCCTTTTTTGCCTTTTTGAATGCTTTTTTTACATCTTTTTCAATATTTTCTATAAAACTTATAGCGAGTTTATAAATACCTGCCATTCCTTTATCTATTTTTAACATTTTTGTTTGTATTATTTTGTTTATGGCAACATATTTTACAAATCCCATAAAGTCTGGCAAAATAACTTCTGCTCCCTCTTCTTCTAGTTTTTTAGTTACAAAACTATTTCCAAAAGGATGATATTTTATTAGTATTTCACCTACTATACCAACTTTAGGTTTCTTAATATTTTCATCTAATTCTATTTTATCAAAATCTGCTACTATTTCATATATAGTTTTTCTAAATGTGTTTACATTTGATTTTACTACAATTTCTTTACATCTCTCTAGCCATTTATTATATAGTTCTTTTGTTTCTCCTTTATTTTTTTCATAAGGTCTGTTTCTATATAAAACTCTTTGTAATACATCTCCTAAAACAATTCCTTTTAATAATTTACTTACCATTGGAAGTGTTATTTTAAATCCAGAATCTTTTTCCATACCAGAGAAGTTAAATGATATTACTGGTATATTGGCAAATCCTGCATCTTTTAAGGCTTTTCTTATAAATCCTATATAATTTGTTGCTCTACATCCTCCACCTGTTTGTGACATTACAAGAGCTGTTTTATTTAAATCATATTTTCCAGATTCTAATGCTTCGATCATTTGCCCTGTTGTAATAATTGAAGGATAACAAGCATCATTATTTACATATTTTAATCCTGTTTCTATAGTTTTTGCTGTGCACTCTTTTAAAAGTTCTGCTTTATATCCACTTGCTTTTAATGCTTCTACTAAAAGTTCAAAGTGAATTGGTGCCATTTGAGGAATAAGAATTGTATAATCATTTTTCATTTCTTCTGTAAATAATACTTTATTGCATTCATAATTTCCTACTTTTTCGTTTTCGCTCTTTTGATTTAATCTTTTATTAATACTTGCTAATAAAGATCTTAGTCTTATTCTAACTGCACCTAAATTATTTACTTCATCAATTTTTATTAATGTATACATTTTTTCATAGCTTGTTAAAATTTCTTCTACTTGGTCTGTTGTTACTGCATCTACACCACAACCAAAAGAATTTATTTGTACTAGTTCTAAATGGTCATGTTTTCCTACGAATTCTGCAGCTGCATATATTCTTGAATGATATACCCATTGGTCTACAACTCTTAAAGGTCTTTTTACTTCTTCATCATAACATACACTGTCTTCTGTAAGAACACACATACCTAAACTTGTTATTAATGTATCAATACCATGATTAATTTCTGGATCAACATGATATGGTCTTCCACCTAATACAATACCTCTTAAATTATTTTTTTCAATATATTCTACTGTTTCTTTACCTTTTTGTTTTATATCATTTTTACATTGGATATATTCTGCTTCTGCTTTCTCTATGGCTAATCTTAATTCTTTTTTAGTAAATTTGTATTCTTTGAAGCATTCTTCTTCCATCATTCTTTCTAATAATGGTTTAGATTCGAATGTTAAAAATGGACCCATATATTTTATTTCTTTATCTTTTAATTCTTCTATATTATTTCTTATAACTTCTGAATAAGAAATAACTATTGGACAATTATATTTATTATCTGCATTTTTATATTCTTTTCTTGAATACATCATACAAGGATAAAAAATAGTTTTAATTCCTTTACCAAGTAAACTCATTATATGACCATGTGCAAGTTTAGCTGGATAGCAAACTGATTCTGAAGGCATTGATTCCATACCTTTTTCATATATTTTTCTTGTACTTTTTTCTGATAATACAACTCTAAATCCTAAATTTGTAAATAATGTAAACCAGAAAGGATAATCTTCGTACATATTAAGAACTCTTGGTATACCAATTGTACCACGAGGAGCGTCTTTTTCTTCTAGTGGTTCATATCCAAACACTCTCTCATATTTGTACTTAACTAAATTTGGTAATTGATTATTTCCTTCTGATAAACCACCTGCACCTTTTTCACATCTATTTCCAGAAATAAATACTTTTCCATTACTAAATTTGTTTACTGTTCTTTGACAGTGATTTTCACATCCTGCGCATCTTGTATTTGTAATTTTTATTTTTAAATTGTTTATTTCATCTATATTAGAAATTGTAGATTTATATTCCATATCCATATTTGACTTATATTGCTCTATTGATAGTAAAGCCATACCATATGCTCCCATAAGACCTGATATATCTGGTCTTACAACTTCTCTTCCAACTATTAATTCAAAAGCTCTTAAAACAGCTTCATTATAGAAAGTACCACCTTGAACTACTATATGTGCTCCAAGTTTTTTAGTATCTCTTATTTTCATAACCTTTTGTATAGCATTTTTTATAACAGAATATGAAAGTCCAGCAGAAATATCACCTACTGAATATCCCTCTTTTTGAGCTTGTTTTATTTTAGAATTCATAAATACTGTACATCTTGAACCTAAATCTACTGGATTTGTTGATCTTAATGCACTGTCTACAAATTCTTCTATACTTAGATTTAAGCTTTTAGCAAATGTTTCTATAAAAGAACCACATCCTGACGAACATGCTTCATTTAGCATTATATTATCTATCACATTTTTCTTTAATTTTATGTACTTCATATCTTGACCACCAATGTCAACAATACTTGTAACTTTTGGATCAAATTTTTGTGCTGCTGTAAAATGCGCTATTGTTTCTATTTCACCTAAATCTACATTTAAAGCTGTTTTTATAAGTTGTTCACCATATCCTGTTACACCACTATATCTAATTACAGCTTCTTTTGGTATTTGTTTATAAAGCTTTTTAATCATTTCCATAACACTTTGTAATGGATTTCCTTCATTACTTTGGTAAGCTTCATATAAAATATTACCTTCTATATCTGTTAACACTAATTTTGATGTTGTTGATCCTGCATCAATTCCTATAAAACAGTCTCCTTTAAAAGTTTTTAAATCTTTTCTTGGTGCTTTTGTTTCTGAATGTCTTTTCTTAAAAGCTTCATATTCTGCATCTGTTATAAATAAAGGTTTTAAAGAATTTCCTGACATATCTTTTGAATTTTTTAAAACTTCTAATTTAGCTTTAAGTTTTTCAACTGAAATAGGTTTATTTTCTAAAGAATCTAAGCATGCACCTTTTGCTACAAATAAATGTGCTTCTTCTGGTATTATAATTTGATCATCTTTTAATTTTAATGTTTCTATAAATCTATTTCTAAGTTCTGGTAAATAATTAAGAGGTCCACCTAAAAATCCAACATTACCTCTGATTTTTCTACCACAAGCAAGACCACTTATTGTTTGATTTACAACAGCTTGAAAAATTGAACAAGCAATATCTTCCTTAGCTGCTCCTTCATTTAATAATGGTTGAATATCTGTTTTTGCAAATACACCACATCTAGAAGCAATTGGATATATTGTTTTATGTTTTTTAGAAAGTTCATTAAGACCAGCTGTATCTGTATTTAAAAGTGAAGCCATTTGATCTAAAAATGCACCTGTACCACCTGCACATGTTCCATTCATTCTTTGTTCTATTGACTTTCCAAAATACAATATTTTTGCATCTTCACCACCAAGTTCTATTACTACATCAACATTTGGAATATATTTTTCCACTGCTCTTTTACAAGCTACTACTTCTTGTATAAATGGAACTTCTAAAAATCCTGCTGTTGACATTGCTCCAGAGCCTGTAAGAGCTACTGTAAATTCATATTCATTGTATTTTTTTATCAATTCTTCTATTACATCACATACTGTTTTCTTTGTATCTGAAAAATGTCTTCTATATAGACTATAATCTACTTCTTGTTTTTCATTCATTACAACTGCTTTTACTGTTGTTGAACCAATATCAATTCCAACATGTACTATTTTTTTCATTCCCATACCTCATTTTATCTCTTTTAGTTCATATATATATTTAAAATATTAAATATATATGAACTTCTTATTAATTATTGTACATTTTATTATATTTTTCGAAAAATATAAAGTATTTTTTATATTTTTTTGTCAAAAATGTTAATTTCTATATATTATTTTTTAATTTTTATAAAATATAATACATTTTTTATAGTTTAATTACATAAAAAAGATAATTTGACTTTTAATTTTAAAAAATATATAATTTTTAAACATTACAATTTACTTATTTTGGAGGAATAATGTTAAAATATCAAAATACAGGAAAAATATATAATAATATAAAAGAAGTAGCTAAAAATTATTTTCAAATATCTGATAGATTGCTTGTAAAATTAAAACAACAAAATCATATATTTTTAAATGGAAATCCTGTTTATATAAATAATATAATAAATCCTGGTGATATTATAGAATTTGATATTGATTTTGAAGAAGAAAGTGAAAATATTGTTTCAGAAAACAAACCTATTGATATAATTTTCGAAGATGAATATTTGTTAATTTTAAATAAACCTAGTGGTATTCCTATTCATCCTTCTGCTTCGCATTATACAGATAGTTTATCTAATAGAGTAAAATATTATTTTGAGAAAAATAATTTACACCGAAAAATTAGACCTATAAATAGATTAGATAAAAACACTTCTGGAATTGTTATTTTTTCAAAAAATATGTATGTTCAAGAATGTTTAATAAAACAAATGAAAAATAATATTTTTGTTAAAGAATATATAGGAATTTTGGAAGGTCATTTAAATATCAAAAAAGGAACTATAAATGCACCTATTGCTAGAAAAAGTAATTCTATTATAGAAAGAGAAATAAATACAGATGGAGATTTGTCTATTACTCATTTTGAACTTTTAAAAAACTTTGAAATTATTAATTTTGAAAATACTTCAAATAAAGAAAATCTTATTAAACTATCTATTGTAAAATTTATTTTAGAAACAGGAAGAACACATCAAATACGTGTACATTCAAAATACATAAATCATCCATTATTAGGTGATTCATTATATGGAAATTTATCTTCTTTAATATCAAGGCAAGCTTTACATAGTTACAAAATTTCTTTCATTCATCCTATAACCAAAGAAAATTTAGTTTTTGAATCTGATTTGCCAAATGATATAAAAAATATATTAGATAAAATTTAATATAAAAACAATTCAAATTAATTAAATAATATTAATATATTATTACAGAAAATAGATTATAAATATTATAGATAAAAATTAAAATACATATTAATTATAATGAAATTTATATATAATAAATTAAATATCTTATAAATAGAAATAACCTATAAAGAATGTATGGTACAATCTTTATAGGTTTTTTTCTTTGGACTTAATGGGTAAGAAGATATGGAATATCCCATGCGCCATAAACGATCACAAACAAAGCTAAGACTCGAGCAATTGCTTCTCTAAATCTCAGATTTTCTTCTCTTGCTAGAAAGCCTACATGACCAAGCACTCTATAAAAGAACCGATAGATTCCTCTACCAAATCTGAAATGCAGAGAAATATAAGTGATGTTTCTGACGATTGTCCATCCTGCAATGATTGGAGTTCTGCGAGTCATCGTGGCGCGTGCCACATCTTCTCCTCTGTTGCCATGGTTTCCAACCAAAGCTCCAAAGATAAGCAAAATCCATGCTCCACAGATAACACTAATCATCGTAAAGATGAAATGGAACAATCTTCTGGTATGATGCTGCATATGCAGCATTCTGCTGAATACAACATATGCAATGACGAAATACAATGCTGCAATCATCAAAAGCATATAACCGTACTTTTCAAGGTAAACCAAGAAAAAAGCCAATCCCCACTGTAACAACTGTTCCTCCATCAAAATAATTCCGCTAGGAGGCCAAATCACCTGCCACAAAATCCGTACAAACATTTCCAAACCTGACATAATGTATCTCCTTTCAAAATCTTGGTTGTTGGTTTGCTTTATATATATAAACCCTTTCGGGAGTTTCTAAATATTATTATACCATATTTTACATATTATGTAAATATTTCTACTTTTGATATTGTTATTAACTTGTGATAATGTCACCCCATAAGATGTTAAAATTATTTTTT
>CAZYST010000020.1:0-30532 GCA_964650305.1 uncultured Lachnospiraceae bacterium | reverse complement strand
AAGAAAAATTAAATTGTGATATTTTAGAAATAAAAACAGTAGTACCATATTCAGAAGATTATGATACAGTAGTAAATGATGAACAAAATAGTGAAGCAAGTAATCATTTACCAGAAATACAAAAAAACAATGTAGATTTAAGTAAATATGATGAAATAATATTAGGAACTCCAGTATGGTGGTATAGACCTGCTCCAGCAATAAGAACATTTTTAACTCAAAACGACTTATCTAGAAAAAGTATAAAGCCATTTGCGACAAATGCAGGGTGGCTTGGAAGAACTTTTACAGAAATTAAAAAATTATGTCCTAATTCAAATGTTGAAGAGGGAATGAACATTGTTTATGATGCAGGAGATTATAAAACAAGAGAATTAATTACTTCATTAGACGAAATAGATAATTGGATTAATAAATTATAAAAAATAATAAATTTTATATTAAATAAATAAAAAATGGAAAAAATATTATTGAATTATAATAGGAGAAATATTTTTTAAATGATTAAAGAAAATTTGAATAATATAATTACTAATATTAAAAAATTTTATTATAAAATAAATCAAGATAGTATTTCGGAATATGCAGCAGAATGTGCTTTTTTTACAATACTTTCATTTTTTCCAGCATTAATTTTTTTAGTTAGTATTTTAAAATATATTTATATAGATGAAAAAGTTTTATTAATAGTAATTAAAGATTTTATACCGAAAATGACAAATGATTTAATAATTCAAATATTAGAAGAAATAAATCAAAAATCGTTTAAAATTACTTTTTTTTCTGCAATAGCAACATTATGGTCATCAGGAAAAGGATTTTTCTCATTGAATAAATTTTTTAAAAAGATATATAAAGATTCAAATATATATAATAATTTTTTTATAAGACTAGAAGGAGTTATTTATACTTTTTTATTTATTATATTATTTATTATATCTTTAAATTTATTTGTGTTTGGCAGTTTTTTTGAGAAAATTATAGAAAAAAATTTTTATTCAATTAATATATTAGTAATGTTTTTATTGAAAATAAAGTTTATAATAATTATCCTTATTTTATTTTTAATATTTATGATTTTATATAGATTTTTTTTTATAAGAAAAAAATAAAACTAAAATATCAAGCAATAGGTGCAATAGTAGCTTCTATTGGATGGTATATATGTTCAATATTTTTTTCTTTTTATGCAGAAGTTTTTGGAAATTTTAATAATATTTATGGAAGTTTGTCAAATATTATTTTAATTATGATTTGGATATATACATCTATTTATATAATATTAATAGGTGCAGAATTAAATAGTATATTTTTTCAAAAAAGTTAAAAAAACATATAATCACGTATTTTTTATATAAACATATTATGTTATAAAAGAGGTGATTATATGTTTTTAAATTATATTATACTTTCAATAACTGCTAGTATAGATGCTATTGGAATAGGAACTTCATATGGAATAAGAAATATAAAAATTGATTTTAGAGCTAAATTAATTATTTCACTAATTTTATATATATCGACATTTATAGGAGTAACAATTGGAAATATAATTTCACTTTTTTTATCTAATGAAGTTTTAAAATTATTTGGAAGTATAATTTTAATTATAATAGGAGTATATATTATTTGCAAAAATAGATTAGATAAGAAAGATAATTTTTCTTATAAATATAAAGAAAATTTTGATATGCAAAGAATATCATTTAACGAAGCTGTTTGCTTAGCTTTATCTGTATCAGTAGATGCTTTTTCAATGGGGATTTATGCAAGTATTGAAAATGTAAATATAATATTATTTCCATTTTGCATGACGTTTATACATGTTTCTTTTTTATTTTTAGGAAAGTTTTTGGGAAAATATATTAGTGATATTTCCAAAATTTCGGAAAGTATTTTAAAAACTTTTTCTGGAATATTGTTAATTTTTATAGGTGTTATTAAAAAAATATTTTAATTTTTAAAATCTGCTCAAATGCTTTATATGAGTGGATTTTTTAGTGCTAAAAGATTTCTTTTAATATATATTTTTTAAAAAAATTTTAAAAAATGCTTTACAAACCAAAAAAGCCGTGCTATAATCTCACTCAAGTTAAATATTTTTTAACTATTTAAAATCTTTAAAAGATAATTTTGTTCTTAAAATTATCTATTTCCAAATTAATTACAATTGAATATTTAAATTCATATATTTTTTAAGTATAATTTTGCCCCCATAAAATTCTTAAAATGATATTTATTTAATCTTATCGGAATATTTCAAAAAATTAATTAGTATTTTATAAAATTAAAAATAAAAAGTTTATTTTATGTCTTATAGAATTTAATTTTTAAATTAGCTTAAAAAATATTTAACTTCATTATTATTTTTGAAGGAGGGTGATTTATGACCAAAAGAAAAAGAGCTATACGGAATCTGTTTAACTATAGCTCTAGTGTTAATAGTATTTTCAATTGGTTACACTTTTGCAAAATACTATACTGAAATAAAAGGAGGTGGAATAGGAAGTATAGCTAAATGGTCTTTTATTGCTAATAATAGTAAAGATACTATGCAAAAAATTTCATTATTAGATACTGCAAATAAAGTAAGTTTAGTAAAAGGAAAAATAGCGCCAGGAACTAGTGGTAGTTTTGATATAGTTATTGATGCTACTGGTTCAGAAGTTGGAGTTGATTATGAAGTAAAAGTTGCTGAAGAAAAAAACATGCCAACAAATTTAATTTACAAAACAATAATTGATGGTGAAACTTCAGAAGAAAGCTACAAAACTTTAAAAGAACTTGCTGAGAGAGAATTAAGTGGGAATATAGATACAGTAAATGGTGAAACTGCAAAAACTATAAAAATAGTTTGGGAATGGCCTTATGAAACAAAAGATATAGATGGAAATATTATTGGTGATGAAGAAGATTTAGCAAATGGTACAAGTTCAAATTTAAATTATGAGTTCGTATTACAAATTATAGGAACTCAAAGTCCAAATAAATAAAATATGATAAACATTAATTATCCAATTTAGAAACCTTATATATTGATGTAGAGAGTTAAAAAAACTCTCTACTAAGAATATTTAATAAGTGTTTTTAGTAGAAAGTTTTTTTAAAAATAGAAAGGAATTTATGAAAAAAATAATTAAATTTATAAAAATTTTAATAATTATATTATTAGTTCAAATTCTAATTTATGTTACATATTTAAGATACATAAAAAAAGAAGAGGTAATAAGTATATTTAATAAAAGCTTTTTAATAGTTACAACTGGCAGTATGGAACCTACAATAAAAGGAAAAGAGTTAATAATAATAGATAAAAAAGAAAATTATGAGATTGGAGATATAGTTACATATAAAGATAAAAAGAATTTTATTGTAACACATAGAATAATAAATATAGATGGAAAGTATTTTATAGCAAAAGGGGATAAAAATAATATAGATGATGGAATTCAAGAAATGAATAGAATATATGGAAAAGTAATTTATCATTCAAAAATTTTAGGAATAATTATCTTATATGTAATTAAACCAGTTTTATTAATTTATATGTTATACATTATAATATCTGAACTATATTTTTTAAAAAAGGAGTCAAAAAATGAAAAGCAAACTAATTAAAATAGTACATGTAATATTATTTCTTTTATTATTAATTTTATTTCAAATTGTTGATTTTTCAAATTCAAAATATAGTACAAATCTTTTTCAAATTTATGGTGCACAAATAGCAGAACCAATTATAATTTTAGAAAGTTTTAAGGAAGATAATAAGTTAGTAAATAAATTGGATTTTCCACTTGAATATGAATTTGAAATAAAAAACTACAACGAATTAAAAACAAATGAAGTCGATTTTATTTATAATATTGAAATAGAAGAATCAAATTTGAATTTTCCGATAAAATATAAAATTATAGATTTATCAAATAATCAAGAAATAAAAATTGAAAATAATATATCAGAAGATTTAAAAATAAAAAAAGAAACAAAGGAAGAGAAGAAATATAAATTAGTTATAGAATGGGAAGATGAAAAAGAAGAATTATCTCAAATGATTGATTTAAAATTAAAATTAAATTTAAAACAATATAAAATAGGAGAAGCATAAATAGTGAGCGAAAGAAGATATACTATAAAAGATTATAAAGAAATGAAAAATAAAAGAATAAAAAGAATTATAATCTTAATATTAATAATATTGTTAATTTTATTAACTAGTTTTAGAACAGGTCAAAGATTTTATGAAATAAAAAACACAAACTTAAATTCAGTGAATGCTAAAGGAAGTTCAGATATTGCAAAATGGAATTTTAAGGTAAAGATAATATATTAAAGAGGTGATATAAATAGCTAAAATAAAGAAAATATTTATTCTTTTTATAATTTTAATAATGTTTCTTTCAAATGTTATTTTTGCAAAATATAATATTATATTAGAAACAAGCAATTTAAATTTATCAAGAGATAATCTTCCACCAGAATATGTTTTATCATATTCTGAAACATATTGGACAAATAATGATGTAATATTAACAATAAATACCAACAAGCAGATTGAAGAAATTGAAGGATTTGAAATAAATAATGAAAAAAATGTTTTAACTAAAATAATTTCTCAAAATGAAACTAATAAAATTACATTAAAAGATTTATCTGGAAACAAGAAAACTTTAGAATATTCAATAAATAATATAGATAAAATAAAACCCAAAATAAAAGGTGTAAATAATGGAGATATAGTAAATACAGATTTAAAATTAGAATATTCAGATAATGTAGGAATAAAAGAAATAATTGTAGATAAATATGCAGGGTTAGATTTTAGAGTATTTGATGATTTTTATGATACAGATAAGTATTTAGGAATTGATGTTACAGACAATAAAGTTAAAGTTATTATATTGCAACATCCTAAAAATACATATAAATTTAAATATTATATAGATAATATTTTAGATGGAATAAGTGAAGAATCTACATATTTATTTACGGGATTAAATCCAGGAGAAAAACACAAAATAAAAGTGGAAGCTATAAATAAAGAAGGTAATGTTTTAGCAAAAGTAGAAAAAAATATAGAAACAAATTATTTTTCTGATATAGAAACTGTTAAAACAGATACTACTTATACAGCTACTTTAAGTAATATAGATTCAAAAATAAAAAGATATGAATATAGTGTAATGTCAGATGAAAATGAGAATGAAAGTTTAACATTTTTTTCTGGGAATAATATAGAAAATAATCAATTAACTATCAAATTTGATAGATTAACATTTGGAAAATATACAAGTAAAGATTATATATACAGAATACATATATATTTATATGATGAAAATAATGTTCATATAAATACATTGCCAATAAACATATTATTTGGAAAGACAGTTGCAGAAACTAAACCAATAGATATATATAATCTAACAGAAAATGGAAAATATCAAATAATTGTAACAGATTTTGCAGGAAATAAAGAAGAATATGATATAGAAATAGCAAAATAAAAATATACGAAAAATAATATCCTTAAAATAAATACTAAAAAAACTTTTAAACATTAAAAATAAATGATATAATACATAACATATAAAGATTTAAGGAGATAAAAATGTTTGCACATAAAATGAAAACATATGCTTTTGTAGGTCCTTCTGGAACAGGAAAAAGTTATAGAGCACAAATGGTTGCAAATCAAAAGAATATTAAATTTATTATAGATGATGGATTACTTATAAGTGGAAATGAAGTAATTGCTGGTATATCAGCCAAAAAAGCTCCTACTAAAATAGAAACAGTAAGAAATGCATTATTTCAAAGTGAAGAAAAACAAAAAGAAATTCAAAAAGCTATAAAAAAATATAAACCAGATAGTATTTTAATATTAGGAACTTCTGATGAAATGGTAAGAAGAATTGCAGAAAATTTAAAATTTGAGCCAATATCAGAAACTATATATATATCAGATGTAGCAACAGAAGAGGAAATGGAAATGGCAAGAAATATAAGAGTAACGCAAGGAAAACATGTAATACCAGTTCCAACTTTTGCAATAAAAAAAGATTTTTCAGGTTATTTATTAGATCCGCTTCAAATATTTAAATCTACTGGAAAAGGAAATGCACCATATATATCAGAAAAATCTATAATTAGACCAACTTTTAGTTATTTAGGAAATTTTAAAATTTCAGATACAGTTTTTAAGCAAATTATTGATTATGTAGCAGAAAAAATAGAAGGTGTGTATAAAATATCAAGAACTATTGTAAAAAAACATGAAGGCTTTGATGATGGTATATATATATACATAGAAGTAATTATTGAATTTGGCTACAATATAAATGAAACAATGACTACACTAAGAAGCAATATTATAAAAGAAATAGAAAAATTAACAGCAATGAATGTTCTTAATATGGAGATTGTAGTAAAAGGTGTAAATTATGAAAAATAAAAGGAGGATAAAATGTCTTTTATAGTAGCAATTGATGGACCAGCAGGTACAGGAAAAAGCACAATAACAAAATTACTTAGTAAAAAATTAAATTTAGCAAATATTAATACAGGTTCAATGTATAGATGTGTTACACTTGAATGTTTAAAAAACAATATAAGGATAGATGAAATAGAAAAAATAGAAAGTATATTAAAAAATATTAATATAAATTTTAAAATAGAAGATGAAAAAGAAAAAGTTATTTTAAATAATGAAGACGTAACAGAAAAAATAAGATCAAAAGAAGTTGATGAAAATGTTGCTAAATTTGCAGCATTAAAAATAGTTAGAGATAAAATGACACCATTACAAAGAGAATTAGGACAAAAATCAGATATTATATTAGAAGGAAGAGATATAGGAACAGTTGTGTTTCCAAATGCTGATGTAAAAATATTTTTAGATTGTTCTGTAGAAGAAAGAGCAAAAAGAAGATATAAACAAAATTTAGATAAAGGTATAACTACATATACTTATGAACAAGTTTTAGAGAATATTAAGGAAAGACATAAATTAGAAACAGAAAGAGAAATAGCACCTTTAAAACAAGCACAAGATGCTATATATATAGATTCGACTGAATTAACAATTGAAGAAGTTGCAAGTAAAATAGAACAAATAATTTTATCTAAACGTAATGTTTAATTAAATAAATATAGAGGTAAATAAAATGGAAATATTAAAAAAAATAGGAAGAGTTATTGTAAGATCTGCTATTTTAGCATATTGTAAAATTGTGTATAGGCTAAAGGTTGTAGGAAAAGAAAATATTCCAAAAGATGGAGCTTTATTATTTTGTGGTAATCATAGAACTTATTTAGATCCACCAGTAATTGTTGTGACATCTGGAAGACATATGAGATTTATGGCAAAAGAAGAATTAGGAAAAAATCCATTTTTTGCATTTTTAGGAGTTATTTTTGATGCAATATATGTAAAAAGAGATTCAAAAGATATTTCTGCCATGAAAGATGCAATGAAAACATTGAAATCAGGTGGATGTATAGGGATTTTTCCAGAAGGAACAAGAAATGGAATGGAAAAGAATGATGGAAAATTAAAAAATGGTGCTACATATATGGCTTTAAAAACAGGAGCTAAAATAATACCAATAGGAATACAAGGAGATTCAAAACTTTTTCATAGAACAACTATAGTTTATGGAGAACCACTTGATTTTTCTGAGAAATATAATTTATCAGAAGATAAAGAAGCTGCAGATAAAGCAAGTGAAGATTTAAAACAAGAAATTATAAGGTTATCAAAAAAAGAAGTTTAGTTATAGATTATAAAGTTGACAAAAAAGAAACTTTAGTATATAATAATATGGTTAAATTTGCATATTATTTGCACATTTAACCATATTTTATTTTATTAAAACATTAAAGAAAATATAGTAAACTTATTTAAATTAATAAAGTAGTATATAGAATACTGTTTTATTAATTTAAATAAGAAAAAAATAAAAAGGGGATAATAAAATGAACAACGAAAAAATTAGAAATGTAGCAATTATTGCACACGTTGACCATGGAAAAACAACTTTAGTAGATGCTATGCTAAGACAAAGTGGTATATTTAGAGCAAATGAACAAGTACAAGAAAGAGTTATGGATTCAAATGACTTAGAAAAAGAAAGAGGAATAACAATACTTTCAAAAAATACAGCTGTACACTATAAAGATTTAAAAATCAATATTGTTGATACACCTGGTCATGCTGACTTTGGTGGAGAAGTAGAACGTGTTTTGAAAATGGTAGATGGTGTTGTTTTATTAGTTGATGCTTTTGAAGGAGCAATGCCACAAACAAGAGAAGTATTAAAAAAATCTTTAGCTTTAAATTTAAAACCAATTGTTGTTATAAATAAAATAGACAGACCAGGAGCAAGACCAATGCAAGTGGTAGATGATGTTATCGATTTATTTATTGAATTAGGTGCAAATGATGAACAATTAGAATTTCCAGTTGTTTTTGCATCAGGAAAACAAGGAACAGCAACTCTTGATTTAGATAAACCAGGAGAAGATTTAAAATGCTTATTTGAAACAATAATTGATACAATAGAAGCACCAAAATGTGAATTAGACGGAACAATGCAAATGTTAGTTTCTAATATAGATTATGATGATTATATTGGTAGAATAGCTATAGGAAGAGTAGAAAGAGGAATTATTGAACTTGGAATGCCTGTAGCAATATGCAAAAATGATAAAACAGAAAATGCAAGAGTAACAAAATTATATACATATGACGGATTAAAAAGAATAGAAGTAGAAAGAGCAGAAGCAGGAGATATAATAGCTTTATCAGGTGTGGCAAATATTAATATAGGTGATACAATTTGTGATTATAATAATCCAGAAAAAATACCTTTTGTTGATATTGATGAACCAACAGTTTCTATGACATTTAGTGTTAATAATGGTCCTTTTGCAGGAAAAGAAGGTCAATTTATTACATCAAGACATATAAGAGATAGATTATTTAAAGAATTAGATAGAAATGTAAGTTTAAGAGTTAAAGAAACAGAATCACCAGATTCTTTTGAAGTATCAGGAAGAGGAGAATTACATTTATCTGTATTAATAGAAACAATGAGAAGAGAAGGTTTTGAACTTTTAGTTTCTCGTCCAAAAGTTATTATAAAAGAAATTGATGGAGTAAAATGTGAACCAATCGAAAGATTAGTTGTAAATGTTCCAGATGACTGTGTTGGAAACGTTATTGAAAAATTAGGAAAAAGAAAAGCAGAAATGATTAATATGGAACCAGCAGAAGAAGGTCATACAAAAATAGAATTTAGAATTCCAGCAAGAGGAATAATAGGTTATAGAACAGAATTTTTAACAGACACAAAAGGTGTAGGTACAATGAATCATATATTTGATTCTTACGAACCATTTAAAGGTGAAGTTCAATCAAGAGTAAGAGGAACAATTGTTGCATTTGAAAACGGAAAATCAATAACATATGGTTTATATAATGCACAAGATAAAGGAGATTTATTTATAGGACCAGGTGTTGAAGTTTATGAAGGGATGATAGTTGGTTTAAACTCTAGAGGAGAAGACTTAGCTATAAATGTATGTAAAGAAAAACATTTAACAAATACAAGAGCTTCAGGTTCTGATGATGCATTACGTTTAGTTCCACCAATTCAAATGAGCTTAGAAAAAGCAATTGAATTTATTCAAGATGATGAATTAGTAGAAGTAACACCAAAAAGTATTAGATTAAGAAAGAAAATATTAAATAATAAAGACAGAGAAAGAGCTGCAAGAGCTTCAATGAAATAAATTCTAAAGAGAGTTTCGTAAGAAAATTTATCTTCTGAAAATGAAGAGAATTATTGTAGCGAAACTCTTTTTAATTAAATAAAAAGAGGTAAAAAATGTTTAATGAAAAAGAACTAGAAATAATAAAAAAAGATGCTTTAGAAAATCATATACCAATTATAATGGATGATACATTAGAAGTTATTGAAAAAAAATTAAAAGAAATAAAACCTAAAAAAATATTGGAAATTGGAACAGCTGTAGGATATTCAGCATCTTGCTTTGCAAAAGTAACATCTGAAGATTGTATAATAGATACAATAGAATTAGATGAAGAAAGAGCTAAAATAGCAAATGAAAATATAAAAAAAATAGGGGTAGAAAATAGAATAAATATTATAAATGGAAATGCTGTAGATATATTACCAACACTTACAGGTAATTATGATGTTATATTTATTGATGCAAACAAAGGTAAATATCCCGTATTTTTAAAAGAAGGAATTAGATTAATAGAGAATAATGGAATTATTTTTGCAGACAATGTGCTATATAAAGGATATGTTATGAGTGATTATAATAAACATAAACAAAGAACAGCTGTAAGACATTTAAGAGAATACATAAAAGAAATAACAGAAAATGAAAATTTAGAGACAGAAATTTTAGAAGTTGGAGATGGATTAGCTGTAACAAAAGTGAGAAAAATGTAAAATTGAGGAATAATCGTGTTGACATAATTCAAAAAACTTTGTATAATATATATGAATATTTTTTATAGGAGGTGTTTCTATGTACCAATTGGACAATGTCCCATGTGGTATACGGAGCTTACTAAAAAAGTTAAACAAAACCGAAAAGTATTCAATCCAATTTTCGGAAAAGCTTTTTAACGAGCTGTACCACAACCAAGTAAAAAACATCGAAGAGGAGGTAAAAAGCATAATTCCAGAAAAAGAAGTTCAGCGACTTTTGCAAAATGACTCTATAGAAAAAATTATTATTCGAGTCTTTAAGGGCAGAGTTCAAAACAATAGGGTGATTGGAGTAAGAGCATATGCTCAACTTGAAATACCACATGTTTGGTTTCTGCTCCAAAAGTTTGAACGTTGGACCTGGAATGAAGACACTGGAGAATTCGAAAAATTATTTGAAATTCCTACCAAAGTTGAATTTATACATACGATGGGTTGGAATGAAGAAGAATTGTTCAGCAGAGAGGTGGAAGTTGAGGAATTGTTTTATTATTTCTAGAGTAGCGCAAAGAAACACAAAGCGAAAGTACTGGCCATTTAATCCTTTAAAAGGAGAAGTGGCCAGTTACTTTTTTGGCTTAAAAAATATAAAATATTAAAGTTACAGAAACAAAGTGCAAAAATTTAGTATAATATTGACTAAAAGGAAATATTATATTAAAATAATTTCAAAAAAAGGAATATATGCATAATAAATAAAATATATAAATATATATATAAAGAAAGGTTTGGATAATATTATGAAAATTGGTAATAAAAATCAATATGTTATTACTCTTATAATGGCTGCTGGAAAAGGAACTAGAATGAAAACTAATAAATCAAAATTAGTTCATAAAATATATGATAAAGAATTAGTAAAAAGGGTTGCAGAGCTTGCACAAAAAATTGGTTCTGATGAAGTTGTAGCCGTTGTGGGACATTTAAGAGAACAAGTGCAACAAGTTTTAGGTGATTCTGTAAAATATGCTTATCAAGAAGATTTACTTGGTACAGGGCATGCTGTTATGCAAGCAAAAGAATATTTAAAAGGAAAAAAAGGAAAAGTTGTTATTCTTTATGGAGATGTTCCAATTATAAGAAAAGAAACTTTGGAAAATTTAATTACAAAAAGTATAAAAAATAAAGAATATGCTACACTTCTTACAGCAATTTATGAAAATCCAACAGGATATGGTAGAATTGTACGTGATGAAGGTGGAAACATAAAAGAAATAGTTGAAGAAAAAGATGCAGATCCACTTCAAAAAAGAATAAAAGAAATTAATTCAGGTATATATTGCTTTGATATAGAAGAACTTGTTAATTCTTTAGATTATATTAAACCAAATAATGCGCAAGGTGAATATTATTTAACAGATGTTATAAAAATAATGAATGACAAAGGTCTAAAAACAGGTGCTGTTATAGTTGAAGATAATACAGAAATATTAGGAGTTAATGATAGAGCACAATTAGAACTTTTAACAAGAGTTTTTAGAATGAGAATAAATGCAGAACATATGAAACATGGTGTTACTATAGAGGATGCAAATTCCACTTATATATATGATGATGTAGAAATAGGAGTAGATACAGTAATTCATCCAAACACAACAATTAAAAGTGGTGTAAAGATAGGAGAAAATTGTGAACTTGGACCAAATGCATATATAAGAGAAAACTGTGAAATAGGTAATAATGTTAAAGTTGGTAATTTTGTAGAAATAAAAAAGACAAAAATTGGGGACAATACAAAAGTACCACATCTAACATATTTAGGTGATTGTGAAATTGGAAAAAATGGAAATGTAGGTTGTGGAACAATTACATGCAATTATGATGGAAAAAATAAACATAAAACTATTATAGGTGATAATGCTTTTATTGGTTCAAATGTAAATTTAGTTGCTCCTGTTACAATTGGTAATAATGTTTTAATAGCAGCAGGATCTACAATAACAGATGATGTGCCATCAAATTATATGGGAATAGCAAGAGAAAGACAAATTAATAAAGAAAAAAAGAAAAAAATAGAAGGATAATAATAAAATAATAATAATAATAAAAAACAAGTTATAAATATATAACTTGTTTTTTTATACTTAATGTATAAATTACATACCTTGTTCACCAGGCATAACATAATCAATTACTCCATAAATAAGAGCTCCAATTATTGCAGCCATCCATGAAATAGAATATCCGGGAACAAAAAATTGTGTTGCATATAATATAATTACAGCTAATACAAATCCAACAAATCCTTTTCCAAAAGCCATAGCGTGTAATCCTGTAAATTTAACAATTAAATAATCCATAATTGTTAAAACTATAGCAGATATTGCTAATGACCAAATATTATTTATAGAAAAACCAGGTGTGAAGAAAGCTGTAATACCTAGAATAATAGCTGCTACTATAAATCTACCAAGTATTTGACCTAATACACCAAGAGTATTATTGCTGGATTGAGCGTTTAAATTATTATTATCCATTTTATACCCTCCTTCAATATATATTTAAATATTTTGAATTTCAAAATTAATTAAATATATAAGTATATTTTGATAAATTTTGCAAAAAATATTCATATAAATTTTGTTTTATTTGAAAAAATATAGTAAAGAGGTAAGAATGATATTAATATTTGTTAGAAGTATATGTTTATATACATTAGTTTTAGTTGTAATGAGATATATGGGAAAAAAAGAAATAGGACAAATGCAACCATTTGAATTGGTAATTTCAATAATGATTGCAGATTTAGCAAGTACGCCTATGTCTGAAATAGGAATTCCAATTTTATATGGAATAATTCCTATATTAGGTTTGCTGTTTGTATATACTATAATATCTATTTTAAATATGAAAAGTATAAGAATAAGAGAAATTATTTGTGGAAAACCAACTATATTAATATTTAGAGGAAAAATTGATCAAGAAAAGCTTATGAAAGAAAAAATTACTATAAATGAACTTCAAGAAAGATTAAGAGTAGCAGGAGTAGCTTCTTTGGAAGATGTAGAATATGCAATATTAGAAACTAGTGGACAACTTAGCATTATAGAAAAACCAAATAAAAGAAATTGTACACCAGAGGATTTTGGAATTATGCCAGAATATACAGGAATATCATATGATTTAGTAATAGATGGAAAAGTAATGTATGACAATTTGAAAAAACTAGATAAAGATTATGAATGGTTAAAAAAACAGGTAGGAAAATTTGGTATATTGCCTGAGGAAGCTTTAGTAGTAGTGATAAATGGAAATGATAGTATATTTTGCCAAAAGAAGGATTTTTAAAATGAAAATGTTAAAAAAAGAGATAATAACAATAATAATTATTTTGATTATTGTTATAGGAATTAATTTTATAACTGACAAAATTATGAGTAAAACTGTTTATGAAATAAAAGATATTATTACAAAAATTGGAGAAGAATTAAATAATAAAGAAGTTGATGAAAATAATGTAAAAAAATTAAATGATATGTGGAACGAAAAAGAAATAATGTTATCATATTTTGCAGAACATGATGAATTAGAAAAAATCACTAAAGAAATAAAAAGTTTGAATGTTAATTTAGAAGGAGATGAAGAAGAGGCAAAAGTAGAAATAGAACAAATAAAATTTTTATTAAATCATATTCAAGAAAAAAATAAGTTAAAATTAAAAAATGTGTTTTAAAAAAGAAGAAAGAATAAATTCTTTCTTCTTACAATTTAAATATCTGTATTTTTTTCTCTTACAATATATATAGGACGTTTTTTTACTTCTAAATAAGTTTTTGATAAATATTGACCAATTATACCAAGTGAAAATAATTGAATTCCACTAACCATAAATATTATACATACAAGTGAAGGCCAACCACTTGTAGGATCTCCTAAAATAAGAGTTTTAAAAATTATAATTAGTATTAAAAGAAAAGACATTAAACAAAATAATAACCCTATAACAGAAGAAATAATAAGTGGTGTAGTTGAAAAAGCAGTAATTCCTTCTAAAGCATATTTTGTAAGTTTCCAAAAAGACCATTTTGTTTCACCAGCAACTCTTTGAATATTTTCATATTCTAGCCATTTAACTTTAAAACCAACAAAACTAAATAATCCTTTTGAAAAACGATTATATTCTTTTAAAGATAATATAGCATCTTTTACTTCTTTTTTTAGAAAGATATAGTCTCTAGCTCCATCAACCATTTGAAAAGATGTCATTTTATTTATAAGTTTATAAAATAGTCTTGCAAAGAAACTTCTAATAATAGGTTCTCCTTTTCTGTCAACTCTTCTAGTACCAACTGCATCATATCCTTCTTCTGTAACAGCTTTATACATTTCCATAAGCAGTGCAGGTGGGTCTTGAAGATCAGCATCCATTAAAGTTACAAAATCACCAGTTGCATTTTCAAAACCAGCATAAATAGCAGATTCTTTTCCAAAGTTTCTTGAAAAAGAAACATATTTGACTCTGCTGTCTTTTTGATTTAATTCTTTTATTACATTTATAGTATTATCACTTGAACCATCATTTACAAAAATTATTTCAAAATCTACGTCATGAAATTCATTAATATTTTTTGATAATTCTTTGTAAAATAATGGCAAAGCTTTTTCTTCATTATAACATGGTACAATAACTGATATTTTTTTCATTACTTACACTTCTCCTTGTAAAATATAAAATTATTATAGCACATAATATCAAAAAAACAATGAATTTTGTACAAAATAATTAAATTAATTTTGCAAATAGGTTGATATTTAAAATGAAATGTAATATAATCGTAATGAAAATGTAACAAAGTCTTAGGAGGGAAACTATAAAATGTTTGGACAAGATATAGGTATAGATTTAGGAACTGCAACAGTAATTGCATATGTAAAAGGTAAAGGAATTGTTTTAAGAGAACCATCTGTTGTAGCTGTAAATAATATAACAGGTGAAGTTTTAGCTGTTGGTCATGAAGCAAGACGTATGCTAGGAAGAACACCTGGAAATATAGTTGCCACAAGACCTTTAAGAGATGGAGTAATTTCAGATTATACAGTTACAGAAAAAATGTTGAAATATTTTATAAGTAAAATAGGAGGAAGATTTTTATTTTCCCCAAGAATTATGATATGTATTCCTTCACAAGTTACAGAAGTAGAAAAAAAAGCAGTAATAGATGCTGCGTCTAATGCTGGTGCAAGAAAAGTATATTTAATAGAAGAACCAATTGCAGCAGCAATAGGAGCAGGAATAGATATATCAAAACCATGTGGAAATATGATTGTAGATATAGGTGGTGGAACAACAGATATAGCAGTTATTTCTTTAGGAGGTTCAGTAGTAAGTAATTCCATAAAAATTGCTGGAGATAAATTTGATGAATATATAGTAAAATATATTAAAAAAAGACATAATGTAATGATAGGTGAAAGAACAGCAGAAGAATTAAAAATGAATATTGGTTGTGTATATCCTAAAATTCAAGATATGGAAATGGATGTTAGAGGAAGAGATTTAATTACAGGTCTTCCAAAAACAATAACAATGTATTCAAGTGAAATGATGGAAGCTTTAGAAGAACCAGCAATGCTTATAGTTGATGCAGTCCATTCTGTACTTGAAAAAACACCACCAGAACTTGCAGCAGATATTAGTGATAAAGGAATATATATGACAGGTGGTGGATGTTTACTTGATGGTTTAGATAGACTTCTTCAAGAAAAAACAGGTATAAATGTTATGATTGCGGAAGATGCTATTAGTTGTGTGGCAAAAGGAACAGGAAAAGCACTTGATAATTTAGATAGTATGGATAGAATGAAAAAATAGAAAATAAAATTCTCCACAAAAAAGAGCTATGAATAAAATAAATTTTATTTGTAGCTCTTTTTGTACAAATATAGTAAAATTTTAAAAAACTAGATATTGCTTAAATGGTTGAAAAAAAGATAAATACAAGATATAATTATAAATGCAAATAATTAAAATTACTGAAAGGTTGTAATAAAATGAATTGTAAAAATAAAAAAGTTGCTTTTTACACACTTCGGTTGTAAAGTAAATCAATATGAAACAAATGCAATGATTCAAAAATTTGAAGAAGCAAAATATCAAGTAGTAGATTTTAATGAAGAAGCAGATGTTTATATAATAAATACTTGCACGGTTACAAATATGTCTGATAGAAAATCAAGGCAAATTTTAAGACGTGCAAAAGAAATTAATCCTAATTCGATAGTTGTTGCAGTTGGTTGTTATGTACAAGTTGCTAAACAAGATATTGAAAAAATACCAGAAATTGATTTTGCTTTAGGAACAAATGAAAAAACTAATATTGTTGAATATGTTGAAAATTATATAAATGAGAATAAAAAAATAAATTTAGATGATGTAATGCATTCTAAGGAATATAAAGAATTTGGTAAAATAACATATACAGAAAAAACAAGAGCTGTTATAAAAGTTCAAGATGGATGTGATAGATTTTGCTCGTATTGCATTATTCCATATGCAAGAGGTAGAGTAAGAAGTAGAAAAAGCAAAGAAATTATAGATGAAATAACTAGTATAGCTAAAAAAGGAATAAAAGAAGTTGTTATAACAGGAATACATATTGCTTCATATGGAAAAGATTTTGAAAATAACTACAAATTAATAGATTTATTAGAAGAAATTAATGAAATAGAAGGAATAGAAAGAATACGTTTAGGTTCTATTGAACCTTTATTAATAACAGAAGAATTTCTAGATAGGTTGAAAAAATTAGAAAAAATATGTCCTCAATTTCATTTATCTCTTCAAAGTGCTTGTAATAATACTTTAGAGAGAATGAATAGAAGGTATAAAATAGAAGAATTTAAAAATATAACTAATATGATAAGGAATACATATAAAGATAGTATTTTAACAACAGATATAATAGTAGGATTTCCAGGAGAGACAGAAGAAGAATTTAATATAACATTAGAAAATTTAAAAGAAATTAATTTTTATAAAATGCATGTTTTTAAATATTCTCCTAGAAAGGGTACTAAAGCAGCAATAATGGAAAATCAAATATCAGGAGAAATAAAAGAAAAAAGAAGTAAAATATTACTAGAATTATCAAATAATAATGAAATAAAATATCAAAAAGAATATATTGGAAAAACAGAAAAAGTATTATTTGAAGAAGAAAAAAATGGTATGTATATAGGACATACAGCCAATTATTTAATGGTAAAAGTAAAATCTGATAAATGCATAACAAATGAAATTTTAAATGTAAAATTAGTAGATGAAGAAAATTTAGAATTAATAGGTGAATTAATCTAAATACATTTAATTATGAAAAGTGTGTAATTTTAATGTAATATTTTGGTAATTAAAACTTAATATATTTTTTCTTTAAAGATATTGATTAAAAACTTAGTATATAGTATAAATATATTAAGAAAAGAGATAGTTTCAATACTAAGGAGGAAACAAAATGAGAGAATATAATTTAAATGAAAATGCAGAAAGCAATTTACCAGCACAAGTTGGAGTTTGGGGAAAAGTTAAAAGCTTTTTATTTCAAGAAATAGATTTAAGTAAACCTATAGTTCTAGAATTAACTCCAAAAGAAGAAAAAGTTTTAACAGAAGTTCATGACTTTTTATTCCAAGAAATTAAATTCCCAGAATTACATGATTTCTTATTCCAAGAAATTACATTATTTGGAAAAAAGAAAGCTAATTAATTATATAATTATAAAAAACTTATTTAGTATTTGCTAAATAAGTTTTTTTATTATAGGAAAATTATTCGAAATTCCTATAATATAAATACTTTGCACAGAAATTTACATTGCAAATTTTATATACAAACAAAAACGCAGACTTTAAAAAGCTAAGATGTTTTTAGTGTTCACTTTTGTTCTTTTATATGAAATTAAATTTTAAATATATACTTTGTTTTGACGATGTGACAAAATTGTAAAAAGTACTTGAAAAAAAATCTAAATTATTATAGAATATCTTTGGTTAAAATAGACCAAAATATAACAGATACTAAAAAAGACATTAAAGTATCGGAAGTGGAGGAATTTATATTATGTCAGTAAAAGTAGCTATAAATGGTTTTGGACGTATTGGACGTCTTGCATTTAGACAAATGTTTGGAGCAGAAGGATATGAAATAGTTGCAATAAACGACTTAACAAGTCCTGATATGTTAGCTCATCTATTAAAATACGATTCTGCACAAAAAAGATATGATAAAGCAGATACAGTTGTTGCAGGAGAAGGATCTATAACAGTTGATGGAAAAACAATAAAAATATATGCAGAAAAAGATGCTGCAAATTTACCTTGGGGTGAAATAGGTGTTGATGTTGTATTAGAATGTACAGGTTTCTATACATCAAAAGAGAAAGCTTCAGCACATATAGCAGCAGGAGCTAAAAAAGTTGTTATTTCAGCACCAGCTGGAAAAGATTTACCAACAATCGTTTATGGTGTAAATGAAAATACATTAACAGCAGAGGACAATATAATTTCTGCAGCATCATGTACAACAAATTGTTTAGCACCAATGGCAAAAGCATTAAATGATTATGCACCAATTCAATCAGGAATTATGACAACAGTTCATGCTTATACAGGAGATCAAATGGTACTTGATGGACCACATAGAAAAGGAGATTTAAGAAGAGCAAGAGCTGCAGCAGTAAATATCGTTCCTAATTCAACAGGTGCTGCAAAAGCTATAGGATTAGTTATTCCAGAATTAAATGGAAAATTAATTGGTTCAGCTCAAAGAGTTCCAGTTCCAACAGGATCAACAACAATATTAATAGCAACAGTTAAAACAGATAAAGAAGTAACAGTTGAATCTATAAATGAAGCTATGAAAGCAGCTTCAAGTGAATCTTATGGATATACAGAAGAACCATTAGTTTCTTCAGATATAATTGGAATCACATATGGATCTTTATTTGATGCTACACAAACAATGGTTGCAAAAGTTGAAGATGGATTATATCAAGTACAAGTAGTATCTTGGTATGATAATGAAAATTCTTACACAAGCCAAATGGTAAGAACAATCAAATATTTTGCTGAATTAAACTAATTTAAAATAAGACCTAAATAGAGGTCCGGTCCTAGGACTGGACCTTTTTATAATATTATATATCAATATAAAGGAGAAAAAATATGAATAAAAAAACAGTTAGAGATATCGATATAAAAGGAAAAAAAGTATTAGTAAGATGTGATTTTAATGTTCCTTATAATGAGGAAAGAGTAATTACAGATAATAGAAGAATAGTTGCAGCTTTACCTACAATAAAATATTTATTAGAAAATAATTGTAAAGTAATTTTATGTTCTCACTTAGGAAGACCAAAAGGAGAAGTAAAACCAGAATTTTCTTTAAATATAGTAGCAGAAGAACTATCTAAATTATTAGGTAAAGAAGTAAAACTTGCAAAAGACGTTGTAGGTCCAGATGCAAGAAATCTTGCAGAAAATTTACAAGAAGGAGAAGTTATGCTTCTTGAAAATGTAAGATATGAACCAGGTGAAGAAAAAAATGATGAAGAATTATCAAAAGCTTTTGCTTCTTTAGCAGAAGTGTTTGTTAATGACGCATTTGGAACTGCACATAGAGCACATAGTTCAACAACTGGTGTAGCAAGTTATTTACCAGCAGTTTCAGGATTTTTAATTGAAAAAGAATTAAACTTTTTAGGAACAGCTTTAGAAAATCCAGAAAGACCATTTATGGCAATTTTAGGTGGAAAAAAAGTTTCTGATAAAATTGGAGTAATAAATGCATTATTGGAAAAAGTTGATGTTTTAATGATTGGTGGAGCAATGGCTTATACATTCTTTAAATCAATGGGATATAATGTAGGAAATTCTATTTGCGAATTAGATAAATTAGACTTAGCAAAAGAATTAATGGAAAAAGCAAAAGAAAAAGGAGTAAAATTAATGTTACCAACAGATACAAAGCTTGGTAAAGAATTTGATCCAAATACAGAAAGCAAAACTGTTAAATTTACAGAAATTCCAGATGGTTGGGAAGGATATGATATTGGACAAGAAACAATAGAAACATATTCAAAAGAATTACAAAATGCAAAAACAGTTATATGGAATGGACCTGTTGGATTGTTTGAATTTGATCAATTTGCAATAGGAACAAATAGCATAGCAAAAACATTAGCAGATATTGACGCTGTTAAAATAATTGGTGGTGGAGATTCAGCAGCTGCAGTAGAAAAAGCAGGACTTGCAGAAAAATTCACACATATTTCAACAGGTGGAGGAGCTTCTTTAGAATTTTTAGAAGGTAAAAAATTACCAGGAATTGAAGCATTACAAGATAAATAAAAAAATGGAGAAGTTATAACTCATGGGTCAAAATATTGAAGAAAAATTAGTAATATATACTGAAGATAAAAAAAAGTTAGGTATTATGAAAAAAAATAATTATAAAAAATTGACAGGAAAACTAGTAGCAAGAGATGGTAAAGAAATAGAGCCATGGGTAGAATGTGTGACTTGTTTTATAATAGATAAAAAAAGCAAAAAAGTAGCAATACAATTAAGAGGACTAAATGAAATAGATCCAGGAGAATTAGATTTATGTTCTGGACATGTAAGAGCTGGAGAAGTTCCAAGAGTAGCTATGGTTCGTGAACTTAAAGAAGAAATGTCTTTTACAGGTAAAACAGAAGAACAATTAGGAGAAGAACTTATTTATTGTGGAAAAGTAAAAATGGATTTTGCTAAAAAGCAGAAAAGAAATAATCTTAGATGTTTTGCTACTGTATATGCTATCTTAGTAGAAGATAAAAATATTGTTAAACCAAGTGATCCAGCAGTTTTAAAAGTAGCATGGACTGATTTTGAAAGATTAAAAGAAGATATTAGAAATTCAAATTACAGATTTCCTTTTACAGATGAAACTGCTCAAGATTATGATAGAATATTTTCAAATGTTGAAAAGGTTTTACAAGGAAAAAAACAAGAAATTAATAGTTTAGAAAAAATGTCAGAAAAGTAAAATGTTAAATAGCAAAATGACTATTTATAGGAGGTATTTATGAGAAGAAAAGTTATCGCAGGAAATTGGAAAATGAATATGCTTCCAAATGAAGCTATAGATTATATACAAAATTTTGCTCCAATGGTAGAAAATACAGATTCAGAAGTTATTTTATGCGTACCATATACAGATTTATTTTATTGTTTATTAAATGCACAAGGAACAAATATAAAAATAGGAGCACAAAATATGCACTGGAAAGAATCAGGAGCATATACTGGAGAAGTTTCAGCTAAAATGTTAAAATCAATTGGAGTAGAATATGTAATAATAGGACATTCTGAAAGAAGAGAATATTTCAATGAAACAGATGAAACAGTAAATTTAAAAGTAAAAGCAGCATTTGAAAATGAATTAAAACCAATAGTTTGTGTTGGAGAAACTTTAGAAGAAAGAGAAACAGGAAAAACTTCTGAAAAAATAACAACTCAAACAAGACTTGCTTTAGAAGGTTTAACAAAAGAACAAGTTAAAAATACTATAATTGCTTATGAGCCAATTTGGGCTATAGGAACAGGTAAAACAGCTACTTCTGAAGATGCAAATAATAGTATAAAAGAAATAAGAGCAGAAATAGAAAAAATATATGGAAAAGAAGTTTCAGAAGAAGTTATTATTCAATATGGTGGAAGTGTAAAATCATCAAATGCAAAAGAATTATTTGAAACATCAGATATTGATGGAGGATTAGTTGGTGGAGCAAGTTTAAAACCAGATGAATTTAGCAAAATTGTAAATTACAACAAATAATATGTATTAGAAAGGATTATAAAAAATGAGCAACAAACTAACAATGTTAATGATATTAGATGGTTTTGGTTTGAATGAACAAACAGAAGGAAATTCTGTAAAATTAGCTAATATACCACATTTAAATGAAATTTTAAAACAAAATCCAAATACAATAATTCATACAAGTGGATTAGATGTAGGTCTTCCAGAAGGACAAATGGGAAATTCAGAAGTAGGACATACAAATATTGGTGCAGGAAGAATTGTTTATCAAGACTTAGCAAAAATAACAAAATCAATTGAAGATGGAGATTTCTTTAGTACAACAGAATTTGTAAATGCAATTGAAAATTGCAAAAAAAATAATTCAAATCTTCATATAATGGGATTATTATCAGATGGTGGAGTTCACAGCCATATTCGTCATTTATATGGATTATTAGAACTTGCTAAGAGAAAAGATTTTGAAAATGTATATGTACATTGTTTTTTAGATGGAAGAGATACATCTCCAGCATCTGCTGAAAATTATATTAACGAATTAGAAAAGAAAATGCAAGAAAAAGGTGTTGGAAAAATAGCAACAATGAGTGGTAGATTTTTTGCTATGGACAGAGATAAAAGATGGGAAAGAGTTGAAAAAGCTTATAATGCTATGGTTAGAGGAGAAGGAGAAAAATATACTTCTGCTACAACAGCTATAGAAGAATCGTATCAAAAAGAAGTTTTTGATGAATTTGTAAAGCCAACAGTTATAACAAATAAAAACGGTGAACCACTTACAACAATTAAAAATAATGATTCAGTTATATTCTTTAACTTTAGACCAGATAGAGCAAGAGAAATAACAAGAAGTTTAGTAGATAAAGATTTTGATGGATTTGCTACTGAAAAATTGAATTTATATTTTGTTTGTATGACACCTTATGATGAAACAATGCCAAATGTAGAAGTTGCTTTTAGAAAAGAAGAAATAAAAAATACATTTGGAGAATATATAAGTAAAAATGGTTTAAAACAATTAAGAATAGCAGAAACAGAAAAATATGCACATGTAACATTTTTCTTTAATGGTGGAGAAGAAAAACAATATGAAGGAGAAGATAGAATTTTAGTTCCATCTCCAAAAGTAGAAACATATGATTTAAAACCAGAAATGAGTGCTATTGAAGTAACAGACAAAGTAGTAGAAGCTATAAAATCAGAAAAATATGATTGTATTATATTAAATTATGCAAACCCAGATATGGTTGGACATACAGGTAATATAGACGCAGCAATAAAAGCATTAGAAACAATAGATACATGTGTAGATAGAGTTGTAAAAGCTATAAATGAAGTAAGTGGTGTACTTTTAATAACAGCAGACCATGGAAATTCAGAACAAATGATAGATTATAAAACAGGTGAACCACACACAGCTCATACAACTAACCCTGTTCCGCTTGCAGTAGTAGGTATAGGAAATAGAAAAATTAAAGAAGGTCGTTTAGCTGATTTAGCACCAACAATGTTAGATTTAATGGGACTTGAGAAACCAGATGAAATGACAGGTGAAAGCTTATTATCAGATTAATTTTTAGGAGAAAATTATGACAAATTTACCAGAAGAAAAAGTATTATATGCAGAAATACAAAAGAAATTGTTTTTTATAATACCAGAAAAATGGGAAAGTATATTTTTATATGCTTCTATTATTGATGTTCCAAACCAAAAACCAGTAGGTGAAATGTATTTTTATTATTTACCAAAAGGAATAATAAGAAAAAAATATGTAAATGGATATGAAATACCAAATCTATTTAATATTGAAGAAGAACAATATTCAAAACTTATTTCAGATGTATTTAATACAATAAAAAGCCTTAGAGAATCTTTTAAAAAAGTAGGTAAGAGGGTTTGGAGCAATGTGAGTATATCAATAGAAAACTTTCAATTTAAAGTTGAATTTGATTATACTAATTTATTAGATTCAGAATATACTTCCTATGAAAGACATATAATTTGGAGATATAATTACCTAAAAGAAGATATTGAATTACTTAGCAAAAAAGATAAGAATATAATTGAAAAATATAATAAAGATATATCAATAAATAAACCATTAAAAAAAGATATGTATTTTGAAGGTATGTATAGATTGCCTGTAAAAAATATTATAGATTATGAAAGAACACTTTCAGTAGAAGAAGCAATAGAACAATCTATGGTAAAAGTTAAAAAAGATAAAAAGAAAATTAATTTAATAAAAAGCAAAAAAAATAGAATTGAAGATGAAGAAGATGAAGAAATTTTCAATAATCAAATATTAAATTTCAAAAAATAAATAAAAATGAACTTTAAGTTTTAACTTAAAGTTTATTTTTTTGTAGAAAAAATATATAAATAGTGTTATTATAATAAAAAAAGTAGGAGATAAAAATGAGAGAAGAAATTTTTAAATTGGCACAAAAAAATGAAGAATTAAAATGTAGAAAATTTATTGGTTTTAAAACAGATAAAAATTTTGGAATAAAATATAATTTTTATAAAAATCAAAAAATTTTAATATGTGTTTTATCATTAATAATTGTTTTATTAATATTTGCTTTAATAAAATTTAAAGCACCAGTTGTTTTTCCAATAATAATTACATGTGTTTTAATATATATAATATTTACATTAATTGATTCAATTATAGAAATAAAAGTAAATGTAAAAGAAAATAAAATTATAATTAAAAAAATATTAAAAAAATATGTGATAGATTTTAAAGATATAGAAAATATATATTTAGTTGCAAGTCCAAATTTAAAAGGAATAAAATCAAAAATTAGAATTTTATATAATAATTCAAATAAGGCTAAAAATTTAAGTTTAGAAACATTTTTGTTAAAAACTAAAGATATAAAACATTTTATATCTCAAATAAATTGTAGTGAAAATATAGAAAGTAAAGAAAAACAAGCTAATATAGATGACACAATAATTTCTTCATTAGATTTAACAACAATCGTTGTATTAGGAATAATAATCTTAATAGATTTTTTATTATAAAGAATATTAATAATAAATATTGGAAAAACTACCTCTAAATGGAGGTAGTTTTTTATGAAAGATTTTTTGAGAATAGAGAGCGTAAAAGCATTGGAGGTATTGGATTCAAGAGGAAATCCAACAGTTCAAGTAGAAGTTGTAACAGAAGGTGGATTTGAAGGAAAATTCACTGTTCCTTCTGGTGCGTCAACAGGGAGTTTCGAAGCAATTGAAATAAGAGACACAGAAAATCAAAATAGATTTTTAGGAAAAGGTGTTTTGAAAGCAGTAGATAATGTAAATTCAAAAATTTCTAAAAAAATAGAAGGAATGAATGTATATGATCAGATAAAAATAGACGAAGAATTAATTAATTTAGACGGAACAGAGAATAAATCAAAAATAGGTGCTAATGCAATTTTAGGTGTGTCTATTGCTGTATGTAAAGCAGCTGCAGAATCTTTAGGAATGAGTTTATATAATTATATAGGAGGAATAAATAGCAAAATGCTTCCAGTACCTATGATGAATATTTTAAATGGTGGAAAGCATTGTGATAATAATCTAAACATACAGGAATTTATGATTGTTCCAATAGGAGCTAAAAATGAAAAACAAGCGATACAAATGTGTGCAGAGGTGTATTGGAATTTAAAAAAATTACTAAAAATTAATGGATATAAAACATCAGTTGGTGATGAAGGCGGGTTTGCACCAGATTTTAAATCAGATGAAGAAGCATTTAAATATATAATAGAAGCAATAAATAAATCAGGTTACAATACAGAAAAAGATTTTAAATTAGCTTTAGATGTAGCAAGTACAGAAATGTATGAAATGGCTAATAAAGAAGGAAAAAATGGATATTTGTTTTGGAAAACAAATGAATTAAAAAATACAGATGAGATGATAGAATATTTAGAAAATTTAACTAATAAATATCCAATTATGTCAATTGAAGATGGATTAGCAGAAGAAGATTGGAATGGTTGGAAAAAAATGTCAAATAAATTAAGAGAAAAAATAATATTGGTGGGAGATGATTTATTTGTAACTAATAAAAAAAGATTAGAAAAAGGAATAATAAATGACGTAGCAAATGCAATATTGATAAAACCTAATCAAATAGGAACTTTAACAGAAACTTTAGACACAATAGAAACTGCTAAGCAAAATGGATATAAAATAATCGTTTCGCATAGATCAGGTGATACAGAAGATACATTTATAGCAGATTTAGCAGTTGCAGTAAATGGTGGATATATAAAATCAGGAGCACCATGTAGAACAGAAAGAGTATGTAAATATAATAGATTAATAAATATAGAAAATGAACTTTTAAACTAAAATTAGCAAGGATAAAAATATGAAAAAGATAAAAAAATTTTTTGTTTATAATTTAATTATGATATGTTTAATTATGAATTTATCAGGATGCAATATTACTAAAGAAGATGATGAAAAAATGAAAACAAAAACTGAAGCAGAAATAAATTATGTAGAAGATTCAATATTAAAAATTTTAAATAAATATGCAAAGGGTGAATATTTTGGAGAAGATAAAAAAATAGATTGGAACAATATAAAAAATGATGAAAAATCTTTATTAAATAGTTTAGACACAATAGTACTAGATTTAGCTGAAATAAAAGTAAATAATGAAGATATTATAAATTTAAGTGATGAATTAAATAATTTAATAATAACAACATCAAAAGAAGATGAGAAAGCATTTGTTAGTAAGATAAAAGACGTTTATTCTCTAATTCCTAAAATCTTATATAATTTTGAAAATGATAAAAACATAATAAATAAAAAAGAAATAAGAAAATTAATAATATCATGTTATAGTTTAGCAAATGAAGAAAATTGGGAAGAGTGTAAAAATGAAATATTAAATTTGGAAAATAAATATAAAGAAATGATGAATGATGTAAACTATTCAGAAAATAATGCTTATAATTTAAATAATGTATATGTTTTAATCGAAGAATATAAAAACTCTGTAGAGCTTGAAAATATGGATTTAATAAATCTTAAATATATTAATTTAATCGAAAAAATATAATTAGCAATCGATACTTGACGCTGCTAAAAAATAGATGTATAATTCTCAATAAATAAAAGGAGTGATAAAAATGAAACAATTTAAAGCAGAGTCTAAAAGATTATTAGATTTAATGATTAATTCAATTTATACAAATAAAGAAATATTTTTAAGAGAGATTATTTCAAATGCAAGTGATGCAATAGATAAATTATATTATAATTCACTAACAGACAAAAAAATAAAAGTAGAGCCAAATAAGTTTTCTATAAAAATAGAAATAGATAAACCAAATAGAATTCTTAAAGTTTCTGATAATGGATGTGGTATGACAGAAGAAGAATTAGAAAATAACTTAGGAACTATTGCTAAAAGTGGTTCATTAGCTTTTAAAGAAGAAAATGAGAAAAAAGAAAATATTGATATTATAGGTCAATTCGGTGTAGGATTTTATTCAGCTTTTATGGTTAGTGATAGTATAACTGTAAACTCGAAATCTTATTTATCAGATGGAAAAGCATACTCATGGACATCAAAAGGTGCAGAAGGATATAAAATTGAAGAAATAGAAAAAGAAAATGTTGGAACAGAAATAATTATGCATATTAAAGAAGATACAGAAGAAGAAAAATATTCTGATTTTCTAGAAGATTTTAGAATTCAAGAAATAATAAAAAAATATTCTGATTATATTCGTTATCCTATAAAAATGGATGTAGAACATCAAAGAAAAAAAGAATCATCTGAAAATGAATATGAAAAATATATGGAAGAAGAAACTTTAAACAGTATGATCCCATTATGGAAAAAATCAAAAAAAGATATAAAAGAAGAAGAATATGATAATTTTTATATGGATAAATTTTCAGATTATGAAAAACCAGCTAGGGTAATTCACAATTTTGTGGAAGGACAATATAGTTATAATTCTCTTTTATTTATACCTTCACATTTACCATATGATTATTATGGAAAAGACACAGAAAAAGGTTTGAAATTATATTCAAATGGTGTTCTTATTATGGATAAATGTCCAGAATTATTACCAGATTATTTTGGATTTGTTAAAGGATTAGTAGATAGTCAAGATTTATCTTTAAATATATCAAGAGAAATGCTACAACATGACAGACAACTAAGAATAATAGCTAAAAGTTTAGAAAAGAAAATAAATAATGAACTTTCTTTAATGCTAAAAGAAAATAGAGAAGAATATGAAAAATTCTTTGAAGCATTTGGATTACAATTAAAATTTGGAGTATATAATGATTTTGGATTAAATAAAGATTCATTACAAGATTTATTATTATTTTATTCTTCAAAAGATAAAAAATTAGTTACATTAAAAGAATATGTAATTAGAATGAAAGAAGATCAAAAAGCAATTTTTTATGCTTGTGGAGAAACTATTGAAAAAATAGATTTACTTCCTCAAGTAGAGGCAGTTAAAGAAAAAGGATATGAAATTTTATATTTAACAGAAAATATTGATGAATTTGTAATTCAAACAATAATGGAATATGAAAAGAAAATATTCACAAATGTGTGTGCAGATAAATTAGATTTAGATACCGCAGAAGAAAAAGAAAAATTGGAAAAAGCCAATAAAGAAAATAAAGAAATGCTAGAAGAAATGAAAAATGCATTAAACAATGAAGTTCAAGAAGTTAGATTTACAAATAAATTAAAAAATCATCCAGTATGTTTAACAAGTGAAGGACCAATTTCAGTTGAAATGGAAAAAGTAATAAATGCAATGCCAAATGATCAAAAAGTAAAAGCAAAATTAATATTAGAAATAAATGAAGAACATAAAATTGTAGATAAATTGAAAGAATTATATTTATTAGAAGATAAAACAGATATTAAAAACTTTACTAAAGTATTATATTCACAAGCGAGATTGATAGAAGGATTGTCAATAGAAAATCCAACAGAAATAAGCAATTTAATTTGTGATATAATTTCTAAATAATAATTTTAAATATATAAAAAATGTTAGTAAAATCCATTTAATTTTATAGATTAGATGGATTTACTTTTAAAAATAAAAGTGTTATAATATTTTGCTAGAAAATATTATTAAGAAAGAGAAGTGTTTATTGTGATAGGAAAAAGAAAAGTAGTATTAGTAGGAACAGGATTTGTAGGAATGAGTATGGCTTATTCTATATTAAATCAAGGAAATTCAAGTGGTGTAAATGAACTTGTTTTAATAGATGTAATAAAAGATAAAGCGATAGGAGAAGCAATGGATTTATGTCATGGATTACCATGTTCTTCAAGTCATATAAAAATAAAAGCTGGAGAATATTCAGAATGTAAAGATGCAGATATTGTTGTTATAACAGCAGGAATTAATCAAAAACCAGGTCAAACAAGACTAGAGCTTACAGCAACAAATGCTAAAATAATGAAAGATATAACAAATCAAGTTGTAGAAAGTGGATTTAAAGGAATATTTTTAGTAGCATCAAATCCAGTAGATGTAATGACAAAAGTAGTTCAAGAAGTTTCACATTTTCCAACATCAAGAGTAATAGGGTCTGGTACAGCTTTAGACACAGCAAGATTAAGATTCTTAATAGGTGAATATTTAAATATTTCTAATAAAAATGTACATGCTTATATAATGGGAGAACATGGAGATTCTTCTTTTGTTCCTTGGGAACATACATATGTAGGATGCAAAAAAATGGAAGATATAATGAAAGACAATGGAAAAGATTTAAAAGATTTGGAAAAAATCTATGAAGAAGTAAGAGATGCAGCATATGAAATTATAAATAGAAAAAAAGCTACATATTATGGAATTGGTTTAGGACTTACAAAAATAGTAAAAACTATTTTAAATAACACAAATGAAATATTAACAGTTTCTGCATATTTAGATGGAGAATACAATCAAAAAGATATCTATATAGGTGTACCAGCAGTTATAAATAGTGATGGAGCAAGAGAATTGCTAGAATTAAATTTAGTACCTGAAAATCAAAAAAGATTAGATAAAAGTTGTGAAATATTAAGAGACATGATGAAGGAAGTAAGAAAAGAATTATAAGCAAGAAATAAAAAATAATTTTAAAAAGTATAGAGACTACAAAATGAAGTGAACCCAAATTATTAGACAAAAAAAGTTTAATAAGGAG
>CAZYST010000019.1:0-30830 GCA_964650305.1 uncultured Lachnospiraceae bacterium | reverse complement strand
AATCACTTATTCTATTTTTATTTAATTTTGTTTCACATCAATTGTAATATAACAGTATCTCAATTTTATTTATAAATCTAATTTTAATTTTTATTTTATCTATTTTTATTCGATTATATCAAAAATCGAAGATTGAGTGAGATAAAGTGAGATTTAAAAAGATTTTTGAAAACAAAATCATTTAATTGTTTAGTTTGATTTTTTTAAATTTAAAAAGTTTTTTTTTGAGCTTTGCTAATTTTTTTTAATCCTGTTATAATATTTCCTGTTGGTGCATTATTCTAGTGTGTACTACTATTATGAGGGTGGGGCTAAAAATCCACTAGAAAGGTATTACCGGTTTAAAAGAAGTTTCTTAGAGTTTGCGCATTACGCCCAGTTTTGTGTATTCCTAAGGAGTAAAGAATTTAGGATAGTTTATAACGGCATATATTCGATTCCTTCTTTCGCTGAGACTTAAAATCATCATTTTAAGTACGATTCTATGTAAACTTATATTTCTTTGTTTTGCATAGTGTAATATCTGCCTTGAGTGATATCTGGGAATTAATCTCATATAAATAAAAATTTATGGCCATACTTTTTTATTTAACTGATTATGAAACATATATTGCAAAAAAGACTAATAATAGTTTTAAGGTATACTCAAAGAAAATTTCTAGAATGTTTGTCTTTTATAAAGACTTGGAAATTTAAGGATTAAGGTACGGATTTAAGTGGCGATCTAGCTTCTTTTTTAAGATATTTTTCTTAAACGGAAACGGTTAATTAGTAATGATTAATGAAAAATAGAGAAATTCTGCTAGACCTAAACCGTAAAATTTACTTAAGTTTCTACCAACTTTATTTTTTTATAAAAATTAAAATTTACAAGGAGATTTAAAATGAAAAACAAAAAGCAAAGAACTAATAATTGGGTTATAATAGTACTTATTTCTACTTTTATATTATCTTTACTTTTTTCATACATATCAAATACAGCAATTTCTAAATTAGATTTAATTCCAGGTATTATTATTTTAATTTTAGTAATATTGATTGGTATCGTATTTGACCTTATTGGTGTCGCTGTAACTGTAGCAAATGAAGAAGATTTTCATGCACAAGCATCTAAAAAAATAAAAGGATCAAAAACAGCTATTAAATTAATTAGAAATTCAGCAAAAGTTTCTAATTTTTGTGCAGACGTAATTGGAGATATTTGTGGGGTTTTAAGTGGTGCAATAAGTGCAATAATAGCTTTAAAACTTACAGAAAATTATGGCATGAGTTCTTATTTTCAATTTATTATAAGTGCATTAGTTGCTTCACTTACTGTTGGTGGAAAAGCTTTCACAAAAGAAATCGCTAAAAAAAATTCTACAAAAATCATTTCTTTTGTTACGAAATTAATAATTTTTGATAAATAATATAAGTATTAAAAATATAGAAAAGCACCTAAGATATTATTTTTAGGTGTTTTTAATTTATATTTAATGTATTTTTAAATGTACTCTTAAAAATTATTCTACTTTATCATATGTTGCTTTTATTATTCTTCTTTTTTTATTTCCATTATTACATGTAACTAATGTAAGTTCATACTCTTTTTTATTTTTTAAACAAGATAAATCTTTTTCGTCTGTTTCATATATTTCATATATTTTGTATATATATACTTTTTCATCTAAATTAATTAATTTGATTACATCGTTTTTTTCTAATTCAAATAATCTTCCGAAAAACCTTTTATCATTATAATTATGCCCTACTATACATATATTTCCTTTTTCCCCTATTCCTGTACCATAAAATTTGCATACAGAAATTTTCATTAATTCTTCATTACAATTATTTAAAATTGGATATTCTAATTTTATTTTTGGAATTTCAATTTTTCCCAAATATATATTTTCTTCTTTAATTTCTTTTTTTACATTATATATTTCTGAAACTTTTAAACTCTTTTTTATATTCTGTGTTACCACTTGCATTTTTTCTATATTATAATTATCTATTAATGTTTCTACATATAATACAATTGCTATTATTATTGAAATTATCATTTGAAATTTAAAAATTTTCTTTTTACTTCTTTTTTTATTTTCAAACTTTGAAACTAGAATTTGATTCATATTTTTATTATTATCTTTAAGAATTTTTTTATTCTTTTATATTTTCACTTTCTTCTTTTAATAGACATAATATCCTTTGTGTGATATAATTTTATAAAATTTTATTGTAAAGGAAAAATTATGGAATTACCTGAATTACTTTCACCTGTTGGTGATTTTGAATGTTTAAAAGCTGCTGTACAAAATGGTGCAAATGCTGTTTACTTAGGAGCATCTTCTTTTAGTGCTAGAGCAAAAGCTACTAACTTTGAAAAAAATGAATTAATAGATGCAATTAAATATGCTAAATTAAGAAATGTTTCTGTACATCTAGCTTTAAACACTTTAATTAAAAACGAAGAATTTAATGAAGCAGTTGAACTTGCTGTTAATGCATATAATTCTGGAGTTGATGCCATTATAATTCAAGACTTAGGTTTAGCAAGTTATTTAAGAGAAAATTATCCTGAAATCCCTCTACATGGCAGTACTCAAATGACTGTTCATAATCTTGAAGGAGTTAAACAATTAGAAAATCTTGGTTTTTCTCGTGTGGTATTATCTCGTGAGCTTTCTATAGAAGAAATAAAATATATACGTGATAATACAAATATTGAATTAGAAGTTTTTATACATGGTGCATTATGCATTTCTTATTCTGGTCAATGTTTATTATCTAGTATGATTGGTGGACGTTCTGGAAATAGAGGTCTTTGTGCTCAACCATGTCGCCTACCTTATGAACTTGTTGAAGAAAATTCAAAATCTGTTATCTCAATTGATAAAGGTTATTTAATGAGCCCTAGGGATAATTTTGGAATTGAATTTTTACCAGATTTAATAAAAATGGGCATTAATTCTTTTAAAATTGAAGGTCGTATGAAAACACCTACATATGTTGGCGTTGTTACTAAAAAATATAGAAAATATATTGACTTAATTTTAAATAATATTAATCTTGATACATCATCTTTAAAAGATTTAATAAATAAAAATTTAGAAATAAAAAATTCTGAAACATCTCTTACAGATAAAGAAGAAATTACACAAGTTTTTAATAGAGGTGGTTTCTCTACTGGTCATTTTAAACCTACACCAAATAAAAATCTAATTTTTAGAGAAAAGCCTAATAATATGGGAATTTATGTTGGAACTATTTCTCATATTAATGAAAATAAAGGTCATTTAAAATTAAAATTAGAAAATTCGTTATCAATTGGTGATAGAATTTCAATAAATAATGAAAGCTATACTATTTCTGAACTTATGATTGATAATAAAAATTTTGATACTTTAGAAAAAGGTAATATTGTAAAAATTGGAAGAATGAAAGGAAAAATTTCTGTTGGAAATAAAATTTATAGACTAGAAACAACAAAATTAAATAAATCCATTTTACCTACATTTAAAGAAGACAAAAATTTTAGAAAAATTAAATTAAATGGTCAAATAATTTTAAAAGAAAATACACCTATTACTTTTAAAGTATGGTCAAATGAAAAATTTTATAAAGGTTTAGAAAGTCAAATCACACTTGATATTATCCCTCAAAATGCTTTAAATAGACCTATTAAAAAAGAAAAAATTTTAGATCAACTTTCAAAAACCGGAAATACAGAATTTGAATTTGAAAATATTGATATTATTTTAGATAATAATTTATTTGTTCAAATGAGCATTTTAAATGACTTAAGAAGAACAATTTTAGAAAAATTAGAAAATTTAGTATTAGAAAAATATACTTATAATCTAAAGTTTACACCTATTTCTATTCCAAATGAATGTGAAGAAATAATTGTAAATAATACAAAATCTATATCTCTTTTATTAAATATTTTAAATTTAGATTATGATTATAAAAAATTAGATAATATCGATAGATTGTATATTCCTTTAAATTATTTTAATAATTTAAAATTTGAATCATTATTAAAAGAATTAACAAATAAATTTAATACATTTATTTATATGCCAAATATTTTAAAAGATAAAAAAGAAAATTCTATTAATTTTAAAAATTTAATATCAAAATTTAATATTAAAGGTTTTGTAGTTTCTCATATTTCACAATTAGAAACTCTTTCAAAATTTAATTTAGAATTAATAGCTAATTTTAATTTAAATGTATGCAATAGTAATTCTATTAAAAATTTAGAAAATAACAATTTTACTACATTTACTTCTTCTGTAGAACTTGAAAAAAATGAAATTAATATTTTAAATAAAAATTCAAAATTAAATTCTGAAGTAATTGTTTATGGAAAAATACCTGTTATGACAAATAATTACTGCTATCTTGGAAAATCGAACAAATGCTATTCAGAATGTAAAAAACTTTGTACAAATAATTCTATGTTTTATTTAAAAGATAGAATGGATTTTAAATTTAGGATTTTACCAGATAATACTTCTACTTTAACAACTATTTATAATAGTAAAATTTTATCTGTTAAGTATGATGATATTGTTTGTGATTCTATACGTATAGATATATTAGATGAAAATATAAATGAGATTCAAGAAATTATAAATACTGTTAGATCTGGAAATCGATTTGAAGGTAAAGATTATACAAATGGTAAATTATAATTTTATAAATGAACAAAAACGCGGACATTTAAAACTTTTTGTCCGCGTTTTTGTTCATGTGCGAAATTTGCAACACAAATTTCTATACTAAATATTTTATTTATAAAAAATTACAGGGTAAATTTCCCTGTAATTTAAATTTATTTATTTTTCTAATTTATGAAATACTTTTTTACCTTTTCTTAAAATTGCATATCCTTCTTTAAAATCTTCTTCTGTTAGCTTGTAAGTAATCTCTTCTATTTTTTGATCATTTAAAGATATACCACCTTGAGCTATTAATGTTTTAGCTTGACCTTTTGAAGGAGCAATTCCTGTTAATACTAAAGCATCTAATACTGAAATATCTATATTTTCTAATTTTGTAGTTGGCATATTTTCTAGATTTCCACCATTTCCAAATAGTGCTTCTGATGCTTCTTCTGCTTTTTTAGCTTCTTCTTCACCATGAATTAATTTTGTTATTTCGAAAGCTGCTATTTTTTTAGCTTCATTTATTTTTTCATCTTTTAATGATGATAATCTATCCACTTCTTCATCTGGTAAAAACGTTAAAAGACTTAAAACTTTTCTTACTTCTGTATCTCCTATATTTCTCCAATATTGATAAAATTCATATGGAGATGTTTTTTCTGGGTTTAACCATAAAGCTCCTTTCGCAGTTTTTCCCATCTTTTTACCTTCAGCAGTTGTTAATAATTTAAATGTTAATCCATAAGAATCTTCTGTTCCTATTTTTCTTATTAATTCAACACCACCTATTATATTAGACCATTGATCATTTCCACCTATTTGCATTTTACAGTCATATTTATCATGTAAATATAAGAAGTCATAACTTTGAAGTAATAAATATCCCATCTCAAAAAAAGTTAAACCTGTTTCTAATCTTGTTTTATAACATTCTTGAGCAAGCATTCTACTTATTGTAAATTTACTTCCTATTTCTCTCATAAAATCGATATAATTTAAATCTAATAACCAATCAGCATTGTTTACTATTATAGCTGCATTATCTCCTTCAAAAGAAACAAATCTCTCTGCTTGTTTTCTAATTGCTTCAACATTACTATTTAGTTGCTCACGTGTAAGCATTTGTCTCATATCTGTTCTTCCTGATGGATCTCCTATTGCTGCAGTTCCACCACCCATTAAAATTATTGGCCTATGTCCTGCTTTTTGAAGTCTAGCTGCCACCATTAAAGCAACAAAATGTCCTATATGCATACTATTTGCTGTTGGATCTATTCCTATATAAAATCTAACACTTTCTTTTTGAAATAATTCTCGCATTTCCTTTTCATGTGTTAGTTGTTCTATGTATCCCCTATCTTGAAGTTCTTTGATTATGTCTGTCATTATATTTTCCCCCTAATTATAAGCTTATTTTTTTGTCATCTGAGGTCAATATTTCATTTAAGCCACTAGCGTTATCTGAAATATATATTCCACTAAATTCTTCGTAGCCCAAATATCGATTTAAATTTTTTGCACTTATTCCTGTTGAAGCTGATATTTCTGCTTTTGTAACTCCTCCAACATATTCATCTGCAAAAAATCCTTTTAATTTACTTAAATCTGCAACATCTTTTTTTTCGCACTCATGACATACATCAACTTCTGATGCATAAAATTTACCACAACGTGCACATCTTTTTAGCTCCATATTTGAGACCTCCTTATATTCTTTAATTAATGAAAATATTTTATCATATATTTTTACAAAAAGATACATTTTTTGTAAAATATTTATTTAAATAATTTTTATATTATATTTCATGAAATCTCTATTTATACTTCTTATTATCTTGATAAAAATCTTGCAATATGTTATATTTATTATATTATTTAATATAGAAAGGCTTTTTTATGGAAAAATTATTAGCAAAAAATCCAACAGCTAGACATAATTATACTATAGACAGCACTTTAGAAGCTGGTATAGTTCTTACAGGTACAGAAATTAAATCTATTCGTAATGGAAAAGTAAATATAAAAGATACATATGTAAATATAAAAAATGGAGAAGTTTTCATATATGGAATGCACATTAGTCCATATGAATTTGGAAATATATTCAATAAAGATCCTCTTAGAACTAGAAAATTACTGTTACACAAAAATGAAATTAATAGACTTTATGGTATGATAAAACAAAAAGGTGTATCTTTAGTGCCTATTAGTATGTATATGAAAGGTAACAAAGTAAAATTAGAAATCGGAATTGGAAAAGGAAAAAAACTTTTTGACAAACGTCAAGATATAGCCAAAAAAGATGCAGAAATGAAAATAAAAAGAGCATTAAAAAATAGTATTTCTTAAATGAAATACTATTTTTTATATCAGTGTTTTATTATTTTTCTATATCTTCACTTTCTTTTTGAACTATATTTTTATGTTTGCTTTTAAGCTTTTGCAATAAGCTATTTTTTTGCAAATTTTCTTTTTTTAGATCTTTTTGGAATCCTTTTTTCATTACCACAGTTGTAGAATCTCTTTTTCTTCTTTTTGGTAATTTGTCCTTATTATATTTAGCTCTTACTACTTCTTTTACATCTTCTTTCATGTTTTCAAAAAAGTATTTATAATAATCTTTTTCAATTTCTGATAAAGATACTTTTGAAGCACTCTCCATACTTTGTACGCATTCTTCAAAATCAAGCTTTAATAATTTGCTTTCTATCCATTCTCTAAACCAAGTTTCTTTTCCATATTCTAAAATAAAACTTTGTAAATCTTCTTTTCCTGTAGAAGTAACAATATGTTTTAAATCTGATGCATTTCTAGTCACACCAGCACAATAAGAAAATTTAGATAATGGTGCTAGTCGTAATCTTCCTTCTTTATTTTTTATTAATCCAAATGAACTTGAAGGTTCATCATCTATTACAAAAAACTTATTTACAACCGTTTGCTTTATTAAACCTTTTCTTATTTCTTCTCTTATAGCTTTACTTTCTTCTTTAGAAAATTTTTCAGCTTCATAATTTCTTTTTATGAATTTATCTGTATGTTCTAATCTAGATTCCAATTTTATCTTTCTTTTTGTTACTTTTGGTTTTCTTTTATTATCCCCTCTAAAAATCTTATTTCCGGGAATTAAAATTTCATCATCATTCAAAAAATTTTTAGTCAAATGATTGGCGTTTTCAGTAGTTTTTTCTCTATATATACTTCTATAATATTCTGTTGCCGGTACTCCTAATTTTTTAGAAATATGAGGTAACAATAAATTATTTAATTCCGCTATTTGTTCAAATTTTATAGGAACATCATAGGGAATTGGACTTACAGCAATATAAGAATCGAGTTCTGGAGTTACTATCAAATGTTTTCCAAATTTATTTTTTTCAGTCCTTTTTTTAGAAGTTACAAAATCTGTTTTGTTTAAATCTATAATTCCATTTTTTCCAACTTTTAATGCACGATATCTTTCATTTACATACATTTCATATAACTTAAACAGATTAGAATTTCTTCTTTCGATATATGGATTTACCATTTTACCTGATAAGTGTTCTTCAAGAGCTTTAATTTCTACCTTTTCTACACCACATAATTTAGCCGCTTTTAATATATATTCTTCTTTATTTAATGTTTTTATCAATAAAAATTATTTCCTAGGCTTTTCCATTTGAACAGAATACATTATTTATTTTATGTAATACTGTTTTCTTTATTTCATCTCTAGCAGCGCCTAAATATTTTCTAGGATCAAACACTGATGGTTCTTCATTAAATACTCTTCTTACTTGTGCTGTCATAGCTAATCTTAAATCTGTATCTACATTAATTTTTGAAACGCCTTCTAAACCTGCTTGTTTTAACATTTCATCTGGACATCCTTTAGCACCAGGAATATTTCCACCATTATTGTTGCACATATCTACAAGTTCTGGTACAACTGATGAAGCACCATGTAATACTATTGGTGTATTTGGTAATTTTTCTTTTATTTTTTGTAAAATATCAAATCTTAATTTTGCATCACCTTTGAATTTGTATGCTCCATGGCTTGTTCCTATAGCTATAGCTAAAGAATCGCAACCTGTTCTTTGTACAAATTCATAAGCTTGTTCTGGATCTGTATATCTTGCATCATCATCTGCAACATTTACATCATCTTCTACACCTGCTAATTTTCCAAGTTCTGCTTCAACAACAACTCCTTTTGAATGAGCATATTCTACTACTTTTTTTGTTAAAGCAACATTTTCTTCAAAATCATATTTTGAACCATCAAACATTACAGATGTAAAACCTGCGTCTATACACATTTTACATGTTTCAAAATCTGGTCCATGATCTAAGTGTAGAGCTATTGGAATAGTTGTAGTTTCAACAGCTGCCTCCACCATTTTTAATAAATAATTTACTCTTGCATATTTAATTGCACTTGAAGAAACTTGTAAAATTACTGGTGATTTAGCCTCCTCAGCTGCATCTGTTATAGCTTGTATAAACTCCATATTGTTTATATTGAAAGCTCCTATTGCAAAATGTTCTTTCATTGATTTTTCGAACATTTCTTTTGTTGTTACTAATGGCATTTTATTTCCTCCTTTATATTTTTATTTCTTGTTACATTTTATTTCTTTCAAAGCCTATTGTCAAGTGAATTTTATGTGTTTATAACTATAAGTTAAATATCCTTATAGCACTTTTATTATAATTTTAATTTATAATTTCAGTTTTTTCTGTTCTAACTGGTAATTCTATATTTATTTCTTTTATTTGTGCTATATTGCTACCTGTTAATTTTACTGATTCTAAAGCTTCTCTAGCTATACTGCTAGAATCTTTATATTCACCTCTGGCATTCCATTTTATTGTTCCATCTAAGTAATATAAGTTAGGGTCTACTCCATCTTTTATATCTTGAACTGAAATTTCTCTTTCAATTGTTACTTCACTTCCTGATATCATTTCTGAAGATGTAGAACCTGAGCTTGTTGGCTTATATGCTGCAGCTGTAACTTTAATTTTTACATTCTCATCTTCCGCAAGTAAGAAATAATATTTCTTTTCTACAGTAGTACCATCTTCTGTTTTACCATCAGAGCCTCTTTTTGTGGTATATGTTAATTCATCTGAATTTATAGTATAAACTCCTACTAAACCACCTATACTTTCTTCAACTGTATATTCTTTTTTCAAGTTTTGTTCTATGTCATAAATGAAATTTTCAAACATTTTATTTAATTGATCTTGAGATAATGCTCCAAGTGAAAATCCATCTGTATAATAATAGTTTTTATCTTTATTGGTATTTGATTTTATTATATTACTAACTTGATTTGCAAAATTTCTTAGTCCAGATGCAGTTAAATTATTAATTTCAGCCGCTCCTGCTGGCTCCCTTGTTGATATATTTTTTGCAGTTGCTATTGTGTTATCATTTGGATTTAACAGCATAGATGCATAATATCTATCTACTTTATTAGTATATTCTGCTATATTTATAGCATAAAATCTGCAATTTGGAATTCTATATTTTGCTTCTGCAATAGTTTTAAAAGTTTCTACTCCCCTTAATAGTCCATCACTTACAATTCCTTTATCACTACTCCAATTTGTAGAAACATCAGTAAGTATTCTACTACTAAAAGTACCTGTATAAACTTGTGGCCACGGAGCACCATCTGTAAATAACATTATTGCAGGTAAATTTTCTTTATTGGTTCTATTATTCAAAACTTCATATGCTCTATACATAGCTCCTTGTATATATGTCCATCCACCAGTATATGCATTCATTGTTACACCACTAATTTTTTTTCCAGTTGTAGCACTCTTTATTGAATTATTGGATTGTATAGATATGTATTTATCTTTTGTATTATAATTATATGTAAAAATATTTTTATTTTTACTATTGGTATATTCGTATCTATCTAATGGTATTTCTTCTTTGGTTACACTGCTAAAACTTACTATTGAAATTCTATTTTGTGAATTCCTAGAAATAATTTTTTCTATTGTACTATTTAAAGTTTCAACCATTACTTGTCCTCTACGTTTTTCTCCTGAACTTAACGAATCTGTTCCACTTTTATATCCAAAACGCATACTACCAGATAAGTCCATTACAATTACTACATCCATACCTTGCTCTTTTTTTACTGTAACAGTTCCATCTAAAACTTTTACATTTGTTTTGATATCTGCAATAATTGATACTCCACCAAAAATACCAATGCTTTCCAACCATTGTTTTTCTTCTTGTGTACACATATCATCTTTATAAACAATGTCACCACTTTGTATTTCTAATTTACTTAATAAATCTTCATCTGCATTTAAATCACTTAATATATCTTTCAAATCTGCATAATCTAAAAAAGTAGCATCCATTCCAATTATTTTGCTATCCCATGCATCTTTTATTTCTTTTGCTTCTGTTTTAAATGCAACTTCTTTTGTCAAATTTACTGTATCTGCATTTAAAATTCCATTAATACTAACTCCTGCAAGGATTAGCATGATAATTATAACAGTAACGAGTGATATTAATGTTATACCTTTTTTATCTTTCATATCTTTATTTCTCCTTCTTTAGTATTTTTTATATTTTCTCTTAAAATGTTGTTTTTCTATGTTATATAGCGACATTTATTTATCCCTATATATATATTTTATTATATTAAGATAGTTGAAATAAGATATTTGCATTACCCATATTTTGACTTTTTTATCAATTTTTTATGTATTTTAATTTTTAGTTTTACGCTCTAAAAATTTTTAATTATAACTTAAAAAATACACTCTAAATATTAACTTTATATTTAATATTTAAAGTGCATTTTTTATTCTATTTTTTCATTTTATAATTTCCACACATTGATTCATCTTCTGGATTTCCAGTTGATCCACATTTACATGCTTTTACATTTATTTGGTGAAGTTCACATTCTTTATTATTGCAATTATTAAATTTGCAAGATTCTACATTACAATTAATTTTTTGATTGTCCATAATATACCTCCTATTTTTATAGCTTTAAGCTATATGTATATTATATGCAATTTAACTTTATTTATTTAAATAAAAAGAATCTCCAACAAATTCATATTTTATATCTGTAATTTTTTCTAAAAATTCATTATATCTTTCTGTATATATTTTTGATTTATCATTTGAAATTTCATAATAGTTACTATAGATTTGTTCAATATTATCTAAAATTACATTTCCATTTACATCTATTAGTTTTAATTTCATTTTCGCAAAATTATATTCGTTAAATTCAATATCTTTATTAGAGTCCATTACTATATACAAATTTTTATTTGCTAAACTTGTATCTATAAAATCAAATTCCCCTTCAAATGCATTTTGAAAATCTTTATTTATAACTTTATATTTATTATTAGAAGTTTGAACAATATATCTATCATCTGTTATATATATATCTTTATATTTTTCAGAAAGAACATTACTTTTGGTTTCATTATCAATAAAATATATAACGCCATTTTCTGCACCATATCTTCTATTATAATCTCTTATTAGGATTTTATCATCTATAAAATCTAATATTTGAGCTTTGGCTTCCATAGTTTCTTTTTTACCATAACTTGTAAACCAACCTTGTAAATTCATATCTAAATCATAACATGGTATAGTTCCATTGCTAAATAATTTCAAATATTTGTAATTATAATCCAAACTTGAAGTTTGAAGATCTATTCTTATATCTAGATTATCTTTTTTTGCAAGTTCATATTTATCTCCCAAACCTAAATTTGATTGTGTTACTATTAAATCATATTCTTCATTATAGTCATATCTATATGTATAGTCTGAAGACGCTTCTTCATATACACTTGCTTTTCTTATATTTTCATTTGGATCTTCATATTCATATCTAAATTCTTCTGTCTGCTCTAAAGTATTTGTATAAATATTTTTTAATTCCTCTTCTTTAGCTTTATAATTTTCATTATTAGATTCTGTTCTATATGACATTACTTTTCTTTCATTTTTTAATATTATTTGTGTACTGCCATCTATACAAACTAATGCTATATCAAATCTTTTATTATACATATTTATTGGAACAAATGGACTTGCATAATCATATTTAAAATCAATAACTATATCACCATTTTGATTAATATATCCATATTTTCCATCTACTTTAGTATTTATATAAATATCATCAATTCCAAGTTCTACTATATATTTAAAATAGTCTGACTTATATTTAGTTTCATTTTCATTTTCTTTATTTTTTATACTTACTCCTATATAATCATACGAAAATGAAAATATTATTGTAACTATTATTCCAGCAATTATAAGTGCTACTATTGATATAGCAGTTGTGCTATCTATTTCAACAAGATTTTCTTTCAAAGTTTTATAGATTATCATAATTCCTGAAACAAATGAAAATGATGATACTATTGGTTCTTTTATAAAAATAAATAAAATTGCCAAAATAGACATAAAATATGCCGTATTAAATCCACTCGTTCTTTTGTAATTTATATATTGTATAAAATTTAATATAGAAGATGCGATAATAATCGCATATATTGCAAGTTTTATGTAATTTACAACTAAACTTTCTTGTACGGTTAATAAAGTTTTATCTTGTGGAATAACTAAAGTAAATACTAAAAAAAGTATTCCAACAAATATGTTCATACAACCTATACACAGATTTACTATTTTTCCTTTCATATTTTCACCTTCATCTAGCTATATGTACAGTTTATTATTATAAATATATTTTTTTACTTCTTCAGGTACTAGTTTATCAATTTTTTCGTTTTTCTTTATTTTATTTCTAACTGTACTTGAGCTTATTTCTTTTGTATTACTTGGTGTGTTTCTATCTAGCACAATATAATTATAATTTTTAAGCATTTCAAAATTTTTCCAACTATTTAATTTTTCATAATTATCTGTTCCCATTATAAAAAATCTATCTACATTTGGAAATTTTTCATCTAAAATTTTAAATGTATCTATTGCATACATCTTTTTATTTATATTCCCTAAAAAATCCAAAATTTCTATTTTTTCTTCTTTTTCAGCTACCAAATTAAGCATATTTGCTCTATGTTTAAAATCTATTAAATCTTCTTTTTCATAACTATTTCCCATTGGTACGAAATATACTTTATCTAGATTTTCTTTTTCTATTACATTTTTTATTAAATTAATATGTGCATTTGTTAATGGATTAAAACATCCACCAAAAAAACCTACTTTTTCTTTATTCAATATTTAAAACCTTTTTAACCTCATTATAAATTTCTTCATGTATGTCATCTATTGTTCTTATATTATCTTCTTTTGTACATTTTACTTCATACCATCCATATTCTGGAACTAAAGCACATGCTGCATTATAGCTGTCTTCTATATGCTTACTATCTCTTTCATGTATGTCTTTTACTTGTGTATGGCTAAATTTATTTTCTCTATTTTTCATAAGTTCCATTGCTTTTTTTGGTGGCATATTTAAGAAAAATACTTTTGATGGTACAGGAAGTCCATAAATATTAAATTCTAAATCAAATAGCCAATTTATAAATTTTTTTCTTTCATTTTCATCTGAAATTTTTCCCGCTTGATGTACCATATTTGCAGTTGTGTATCTATCTGCTAATATTATTCCACCATCATTATAAAACTTTTCTAAATCTTTTTTAAATGTAGCATATCTATCAGCAGCATAAAATGTTGATGCTATATATGGACTAACTTCTTTTGCATTTTCTCCAAATTCTCCTGACAAATACATCTTTACAAGTGATGAAGACGGACTATCATAATTTGGAAAACTAACTGTTTTATATTCTATTCCATCTGCTGATAAACTCTTTTTTAACAATTCAAATTGTGTTTGTTTTCCACTTCCATCTGTTCCATCTATTACAAAAATTTTTCCCATATTTTTTACCTCTTTTGCTTTATTATTTATTTCTTTCAATTCTATTAAATAATGGTTCAATATTTTCTAATTTTAAACCTTGATTTACTGTAATATAATTCCAAGAAGCTTTATCTAAATCTAAATATTTTCTAATTTTTTCACATGCAGTAGGCATTACTGGTTCAAATAAATTTGATAAATTTGCTATTATATTTGTACATGTATATATTGTATTATTAAAGCTTTCTATATCATTTTTCTTAGCAATCCATGGTTCTTGTAAATCATAAAATTTATTTCCAATTTCAACAAGTTGCATTACTTTATCTATTGCTTCTCTAAATTCTAATTTTTCAATTAAATTTCCTACTTCTTCATATGTTTTCTCTATTTCAGCTTGCATTACTTCATTCATTTTTCCATTTGGAATTTCTTCTAATCCTTTAAATCTTAATGTTCTATTTACTAAATTTCCAAATTTATTTAAAATTTCTCCATTATGTGTATTTTCAAAATCCTCTATTGTAAAGTTTGTATCTTTCTTTTCTGGTCCATTTGATATTAAATGATATCTTAAAGAATCAGAATCATATAGTGCTAGTGCTTCTAATGCTGTCATTCCAATTCCTTTACTTTTCGAAAACTTTTGATCATTAAAATTCAAATATTCTGCTGAAACAATTGTATCTACTAAATGATAATTTTCTTCTTGTCCTAATAATAATGCATTTAGGATTATACTGTGAAACATTATATTGTCTTTTCCATGGCACATATAAATTTTATTATTATTTCCATTTTTCCAAAAATCTTCCCAGTTCATTCCTTTTTCTTCACAAATTTTCATTGTGTCTGTTACATATCCTAATACTGCATCTATCCATACATACATCTTTTTGTCATCATAACCTTCTACTGGTATATCAACACCCCAAGTTAAATCTCTTGTAACAGCTCTATCTAATAAACCTTGTTTTAAATATTTTAAGGTTTCATTTTGAGCATTTATTCTCCACTCACCTTTTACATTTTCAGTATGTTCTTCTATTTGTTTTTGGAATTTTGAAAGTGCTAAATATAAAACTTTGTTTTCTTTTTCAGTAATCTTTGAACCACATTCAATACAATTTCCTTGTTTTAATTCTTCAGTTGTTGGTACATGAAGACATGCATCACATTGATCACCTTTTGTTTCTTGTCCACATTCTGGACATGTTAAAACGATTTCTCTATCTGCTAAAAACTTATTACATTTTTCGCAATAAGCTTGTTTTTCAAATTTTTCATATATATATCCATTATCATATAATTTTCTAAATAATTCTTTTACTTTTTCTTTATGATATTCATCAAATGTTCTTGAATATAAATCATATGAAAATTGATATCCTTTAAACATTTTATTAAATTCTTCATCATATTGTGTTGCTATTTCAAGTGGTGTTCTTTTTTCTTTTTTGGCTCTTTCTGTAATTGGAGTTCCATGACAATCTGAACCTGAAACATATAAAACATTAGCTCCTTTTAATCTATAATATCTTGCTAAAAAATCTCCAGATATTAAACCTGCTATATGTCCTAAATGTAAAGAACTATTTGCATATGGCCATGCTCCACCAATTAATATATTTTGTTTTTCCATTTATTTTATCTCCTTTTAATTTTCATTCCTATTCTCTTTTACCAGGCACTAAAGGCTTTCCCATATTATCATAGTAGTCATTTTCTTCTTCATTTTCTTCTTCTTTTTCTTCTTCTTTTTCTTCTTCTTTATTTTCTTCCGCTTTGTTAGAATCTATTTTATCTAAAGTAGCTTGTTCTAGTTTATCTATTTCAGGAGTTCTTGGAGGACAAAATTCTGCGGTAACTTTAGTTACTTCATTTTTATATTTTTTTTCTAATCCATCCAACATACTTTTTCTTGCATTTTCTCTATCTTCTTCAGTAAAAGAATCTGTAATTTCTAAATTTGAAACATTTTCTTCAATTTGAGCTTCTTCAGCTTCATGTTCACTTTTAATTTTTTCTAATTCTATTTTATAATCATACAATCTTGTATCTTCAAAATCTTGTATTTTTACATTATTACTTTTGTTTTTTTCCATTATATCTGAAATCTTTTCATCATTTCTTTCGTCTTTTTTCAAAAGTTCTCCACCTTGAATCATAAATATTTTATCTGCTTCTGAATTAACTTCTTTGTTTTTAAATCTTAATATAGTAACTTCTCCACCATTTTCTTTTATATTAGTTTTAGAATTATCAATTTGATCTATAACTGCTTCTGGATTTTGAACAGTTATAGTTTGTTTTAAATCATCTGGATCAAGGTCATTTTCTAAACAAATTTTTCTAATATCACCATGCATTTCCTCTGGAATATCTGAATTATCTTTTAATTCAGTATCTATTTCTTCTCTTTCTTCTGAATCTTCTGTTTTTCCTTTTGGAGATAATTTTGCTACCTTTACTCTGCTTTCATCATTATCATATTGTTTTACTCTGTTTTCAGCATCTTCAACAGATCTCATTGCAACAGTATCATTTTTATTTATTTCTTTTACAAGTTCATCTATATTTTTTGGTGCTAATATTTTGGCTGCATGTAATTCTGATTCTATATCAGTATCTAAAATTAAATCTTTAATCAGTTCAGCATTATTTTTTAATATCTTTGGAGAAATTTCAAATTTTATTCCATCTTTTCCTACATAAGTAATTGCAATATCATGTCCTGTTGAATCCACTATTAAATCTATTTTTCCGTTTTCACTAAATCCTTTTGTATCTTCTATAGATATAACATAAAATTTTCTTAATTTATCATTATTTAAAGAATCTAAGTTTCTAGCTTTTCCATCTCTAGCTGGCTGTTCTTGATAATATTTATATAAAGTTCTAACTTGATTCATGTCTGATACTTTACCAAATTTTGAAAAATAATTTGAATTTGAATCAATTATAGCAAAATTCCATGCTCTTTCTACTGGATTTAAATCTGTTATTGTTCTTCCCTCTTCCATTTTATCCTCCTTTATTAATTTAATTTTATTTCTATTAAATCAGCTAATTCTTTAGCTTTTTTTGTTATATATTCTATATCTTTACCTTCTATCATTACTCTTACTTTAGGCTCTGTGCCAGAAGGTCTTATTAAAACTCTTCCATTTCCAGAAAATTCTTCCTCTAATTCTTTTATTTTTTTAGATATTTCTTCATCTTTTTCATAGTCATTTTTCTTATCTGAATTAACTTTTGCATTTATTAAAACTTGTGGATATATATTTATAATTTTTGCTACTTCTGATGCTTTTTTCTCTTTTTCTAGAATTGCTTTTATAAGCATTAATGATGTAAGAATACCATCGCCTGTAGGATTGTAATCTAACATTATTATATGACCAGATTGCTCTCCTCCTAGATTATCTCTTGATTTTAGCATTTCTTCTAAAACATATCTGTCTCCTACTTTGGTTTGTTTTAATTTTATTCCATTTTCTTCTGAATATTTTTTTAAACCTAAATTACTCATAACAGTTGCTACTAATGTATCATTTTTTAATTGATTATTTTCTTTAAAATAATTTGATATAATTGCCATAATTATATCTCCATCTATAGTATTTCCATTTTCGTCAACTGCTAAACATCTATCTCCATCACCGTCATATGCAATTCCAATATCTAAATTATTTTCTTTTACGAATTTGCTAATATTTTCTAAATGTGTTGAACCACATCCATCATTTATATTTATTCCATTTGGATTATTATTTATAATTTTATGTTCTATTCCTAAACTATCAAAAATTTCTTCTGCTACTTTTGAAGTAGCTCCATTTGCTGTATCAATTCCTACTTTTATTTTTTTGTTTTTAAAATAATCACCAAATATTTCAGTAAAGAATTTTATATATTCTTTTTCATATGTTGTTTCTATTTCTGAAATTCCAATATGTTCTCCTACAGCTGTTAACGCTGATAAATTGTCGGAATCCATTATTTCTTCTATTTGTTCTTCTAAATCATCTGATATTTTCATACCTTTATTACTAAAATACTTAATTCCATTAAATTCAAATGTATTATGTGATGCTGATATTACAACACTTGCATCGGCATTAAATTTTCTTGTTATATAAGCTATAGCTGGAGTTGGTAATACACCTAATAATTTAACATTTGCTCCATAACTTAAAAAGCCTGATGTCATAGCGCTTTCTATTAAAGTTCCTGAAATTCTTGTATCTCTTCCTATAAGAATTGTAGGTGTATGTTTATTTTGTTTTGCAAGTACATATGCTCCCGCTTTAGCTACTCTAAAAACTAGATCTGGAGTAAGCTCTGTATTTGCAATTCTTCTTATTCCATCTGTTCCAAAATATTTTCTCAAAATATGCCTCCTTAAAACCTATTTTGCTTTATATATTATATATTTATCTTGCAATAATTTCAACTTTTTTTATCAATTTATAAGTGTTTTTTATATATTTTTAAAACAAATTTGGTTTTTTAAATTTATTATTATATTATATTTTGCTTTATCATTTTAATGAATATTTTACTTTATATAAAAACACCTTTTTATACAAACAATTTAACTTGTTTATACAAAAAGGTATATTTTATAAGTCTTTATTATATTTTGTTTTTGGATATAAATTATCTTCTAAAATTTGTTCTTTTATTCTTTCTTCTTCTTTTTGTCTTTGTTTTTCTTCTTCTCTAAATTTTCTTTTTTCTTCTTTTGCTTGTGCTTTTTTTACTTTTTCTTCTAATTTTTTCTCTAAAACAATTTGTCTTTCTTTTTCAAATTCTATTAATCTTTGCTTTTTTTCTTCTTCTTTAATTAGTCTTATTTTTTCTCTTTCTTCTAGTTCTTTTTGTTTTAAAATTCTATTTTCTTCTTTTTTTATTGCTCGTTCTTCTTTTTCTGCTCTTTGTTTTTCTTCTTTTAATTCTTTTTGTTTTGCTTTTATTTCTTCTCTTTCTGCTTTTAATTTTTCAAATTTAATTTTATTTTCTTTTTTCTTTTCATTTACTTTTTCGCAGATTTTTTCTCTTTTTTCTTGAAAATTGTTTTGAAATTCATTTAATTTTATTTTTATTTTTTCTTTATTTTTTTGAATTTTTTCAATTATTTCTTGCTTTCTAGCTTCTTTTTCTTTTCTTTTTTCTTCATTTATTTTTTCTTTTTCTTCATCATTTTTGCTTACTTCATTTGCTTTTTTTACTGTATCTTCGTTTACTTTTAACTCTATATTATTTTCTTCTTTTGCTTTATCGTTATTTAATAAATTTGCTTTTTTATTTTTTTCTATTATTTCTAGTTCTTTTTTTCTTACTAATTCTTCTCTTAATTTTTGTTTTTCTTCTTCTTTTTTTTCTTGTTCTCTTCTTTTCTTTAATTGTTCTTGTTTTTGTTTTTCTTTTTGCTCATTTTCTAATTTTTTAAATTCATTTTCAAATTCTTTAACAGTTTTATTATCGTCTAAATTACTTATTTCTGTTCCTGGACATAATAATTGCATTTTGCTTTTTATTCTGCTTTTCATTTTTGCATCAATTTTTTCTTTAATTTTTTTTAAAGTATTTTCAATTTTGTTTTTAGTATTTTTTTGTTTTTTCTTATTTAACTTATCTTTTTTAGGAAATACATTTTCTTTTTCATAATAATATTTACTTTCATATTCATATCCTGAAACGGGAACTTTATTTAGTACAGTTCCTATTATTCTACCACCAACATTTTGAATATCTTTTTTTGCTTTTAATAATTCATCTTTTTTAGTTTTGTTATATAAAGATACTAAAATTGTAGAATTTGCCATTCTAGTTAAAATAAGTGAATCAGCAATTGGAAGCACAGGTGCTCCATCAAAAATTATTAAATCAAAGAAAATACTAAGTTCTTTTATAAGTTCTGGTAATTTATTTGATGTTAAAAGTTCAGACGGATTTGGAGGTATATTTCCAGATGTTATAATATTTAAGTTTTTAATTTCAGTTTCGTTTATATATTTATTTATTCTTTCATTTATTTCCATTCCATTACTATCTAAATTTGATAAGTAATTTGATAATCCAAGTTCATTTGGAAGATTAAATATTTTAGCTTGTCTTCCTCTTCTCATATCTGCATCTACTAAAACAACTTTTTTTCCGGCTTGTGCAAATACTGTTGCTAAATTGGCAGATATATAGCTTTTTCCTTCTGAAGAAAAACAACTTGTAACTAGCATAACTTTATTTTCTTTATTATTTATATTACTAAATTGTACATTTGTTCTTAATGTTTTAAATACTTCTGAATTTATAGATTTTGAATCATTATATGTTATAAGTTCGTTTAAGTGATTTTCTTTATTGTTTTCTTTTTTTATTGGTATAGATATTAAGTTTTTAATTCCTATTTCTTTTTCTATATCTTCTGCAGATTTTATTGTTGTATCTAATATAGAATAAATTATAATATACCCAAATGATATTACTATTCCTATTACTATAAAAATTGCAATATCTTTTATATGATTTATATTGTATGGTATATCACTCTCAATTGCTCTATCAATAATGTATACATTGCTTATATTGTAAATTTCTTCAATTTTTTCTGAAAATACTTTGGCTATTTCATTTGCTATATCTGCTGCTAATTTTCCATCTTTATTTGTTACAGTAATCTCTATAAGTTCTGTTTCAGAAATTCTACTAACATTTATATTCTTTCTAAATTCTTTATCTTCAATGTTTATCTTTAAATTATCTTTTACTTTTTGAGTTAAACTTTTACTTTTTATTAATTCACTATAAGTAGATACAAGTTTTGAATTGATAGCTATTTCAGATTGAGTTATTTGATTTGTATCTTTTCCATTTTGTAATAACACATCTGAACTAGAAGAATTAATTCTTCCTAAAATTAATTTTGTTGATGCTTTATAATCTGGAACAGTAATTTTATAAGAATATATTATTCCTATTACTGCAAATATTAGTATTATTATTGATATTGTAATCTTTTTTCTCCAAATAATAGAAGTAATTTCTTTTAAATCAATTTCTTCCATAATTTCCTCCATTCAAATTTCAAAAGTATTATATTTTATATTTATATGTTAATTTCTTTAATAAAAAACAAAAAGATACAAATTTTCTTTAAATTTGTATCTTTTGTAAATTAAATATAATTTATTATACCAAACTTTTAGCTAAATTTCAATATTTTTAATGATAAATATAGTGCCATTTTATTTAAATATAAATTTACATTTACATTTTTACTATGCAAAAATAAAAAAACAAACCCAATTATATAAATTGGGCTATATTATGTTTCACAAACAAATAAAAGCACACAATAAATTATGTGCTTTTAATATATTACTAGATATTGTAATCAGAAACTTTTCTATAAGCATATATTGCTGAAGCAACAAATGCTAAAATCAAAAATACAACAGTTGTATCTGTACCAGCTTTTGGTAAAGATGATTCTCTTACTGTATTTAAGTTTGTATTATTTACAGTATTGTTTTTAGTAGTATTATTTGTTGTGTTATTTGTTGTTTTGTTTGCTGTATTATTTACAGCATTATTAGTAGCACCATTTACTGTTGATGTTTCTGATTTATTACTTACTACATCATTTGTTGTATTGTTTGTTGTATTAGTATTTGCTGTAATTTTTATTGCACTTCCTTCTGTTGCTAATGAACATACATTACCAACTACTAAAGTAATCATTAAAACTAGTACTATACTTGTTAATAATTTTTGTTTTCTCATTTCTAACACCATCCTATTTTTTAATTATTGTTTACATCTGTATCTATTATAACATATAGATTTTTTAATGCAAGTTTTTTTTATTACATTTTAATTACATTTTATACGTTAAATCTAAATAATACAATATCACCATCTTGCATTATGTAATCTTTTCCTTCTAATCTTATTAATCCTTTTTCCTTTGCTTGAACCATTGATCCATTTGAATTCATTAAATCATTAAATGAAATAACTTCTGCTCTTATAAAACCTCTTTCTATATCTGAATGTATTTTTCCTGCTGCTTGTGGAGCTTTTGTTCCTATTTTTATTGTCCAAGCTCTAACTTCTGGTTCTCCTGCTGTTAAGAAAGACATTAATCCTAATAATTTATAACTTGCCTTTATTAGTTTGTCTAAACCTGATTCTTCTAATCCTAATACACTTAACATTTCTTGTTTATCTTCTTTTTCAAGTGTACTTAATTCTTCTTCTATTTTCACACATAATGGAATTACTTCTGCTTTTTCTGTTTTTGCAAATTCTATTACTTTATTTAAATTTTCATTTTTATCTTCATTTCCAATTTCGTTTTCAGCAATATTTGCAACATATAAAGTTGGTTTTAAAGTAAGCAAAAAACTTTCTTTTAATACCTCTTTTTCTTCATCTGTATATTCTAATACTCTTGCACATTTACCTTCTTCTAATACTTTTTTTACTTTTTCTAATGTATCTATTTCAAACTGATATTTTTTATCAGCTTTTAACATTTTTTTAGCTCTTTCAAGTCTTTTTTCTATTGTTTCCAAATCCGCAAAAATTAATTCAAGATTTATTGTTTCAATATCTCTTATTGGATTAATATTTCCATCAACATGAACAATATTTGAATCTTCAAAACATCTAACAACTTGTACAATACTATCTACTTCTCTTATATGTGATAAAAATTTATTTCCTAAACCTTCACCTTTACTTGCACCTTTTACTAATCCTGCAATATCTACAAATTCTATAATTGCATTTGTAACTTTTTGAGGATTGTAAATTTCTGCCAATTTCTCTAATCTTTCATCTGGTACTGCAACAACACCAATATTAGGTTCTATTGTACAAAAAGGATAATTTGCACATTCTGCACCAGCTTTTGTTATACTATTAAATAGTGTACTTTTTCCAACATTTGGAAGCCCCACAATTCCTATTTTCATTTATCTAATAACTCCTTTATATTATCATTTACTTGGAGCTTTCAACCGGATTTGAACCGGCGACCTCTTCCTTACCAAGGAAGTGCTCTACCTACTGAGCTATGAAAGCATTTTATAAAATAAAAACAGTTGCACCTTAAATATTATACAACTGTTTTTATTTTTAATCAAGTTTTAATTTTACTCATTTTCCAACATTGCTTTACTCGCTTTTTTTCTAATTCTCTGTATTGCATTATCTACTGATTTTACTGGTGAATTTAATTTAGCAGCAATATTTACATAACTTTCTCCTTGAATATATCTGTCTAAAACTTTTCTTTCAAAGTCGCTTAAATTTTGATCTATTCTACTTTCTATAAATTCATAATATTCTTTTTTAGTAATTGTATCTAGCGGATCTTCTGCTGTTCTTGTATCTAAAATCTCCATTACAGAAGTATCGTCATTTTCATCATATGCAGACAAATTTAAAGAAAATGATGAATTTAGTGGAATATGTTTTTGCCTATTTGAAGATTTAATTGCAGTAATTAATTGTCTTTCAATACATAAATTTGCAAAAGTCTTAAATGAATTTTGTTTTTCAAAATCAAAAGATTGTATTGCTTTGTATAATCCTATATTTCCTTCTTGAATCATATCTTCTTTTTCAGCACCTATAATAAAAAAACGATTAGCTTTTGCATTAACCATCTCTTTATATTTTTCAAAAATATAATTTAGAGCGTGCTTATCTCCTAATCTAATACTTTTTATTAGTTCATTATCATCTTTATTTATATATTCATTATTTATAAAATAAGAATTTGGACTATACATTAAACTAATTGTACCTCCTACATGCTGTTTCTACAGCCATTATATTAGCAAACCTTAGTCTTGTCAATACTTTTGAAAAATTTTAAAAGTATAAAAAATAATATTTTAAAAATTGCATAAAAAAATCCAGTATAAAACTGGACTTTTTTTATTTTGCGTAATCGATTACTCTTGATTCTCTTATTACATTAACTTTAATTTGACCTGGATATTCCATTTCACTTTCAATTTTCTTTGCAACATCTCTAGCCATTATAACCATTTCACTATCTGAAACTTTTTCTGGTTTAACTAAAAGTCTAACTTCACGACCTGCTTGAATAGCAAAAGATTTTTCAACACCTTCAAAAGAATCTGCAATTGCTTCTAATTTTTCTAATCTCTTGATATATGTTTCTAATGTCTCTCTTCTTGCTCCTGGTCTTGAAGCTGATATAGCATCTGCTGCTTGTACAAGAACTGCTTCTAAAGTTAATGGTTCTACATCACCATGATGTGCTTGTACAGCATTTATTATCATATCATTTTCTTTGTATTTTTTAAGGACGTCTACACCTATTTCAACATGTGTACCTTCCATATCATGATCTAATGCTTTTCCTATATCATGTAATAAACCTGCACGTCTAGCAATTTTAGAATTTATTCCTAGCTCATCTGCCATTATTCTTGCTAAATTTGATACTTCAATTGAATGATTTAAAACATTTTGACCATAACTTGTTCTATATTTTAATTTACCAATCAATTTTATTATATCTGGATGTAAATTGTTTACACCTGTTTCTAATGCAGCTCTTTCACCTTCAGATTTTATAATTTCTTCAACTTCTTCTTTAGCCTTTTCAACCATTTCTTCTATTTTAGCTGGGTGAATTCTTCCATCATCAATTAGTTTTTCTATAGCTAATCTAGCAACTTCTCTTCTTAATGGATCAAATCCTGAAATAATTACTGCTTCTGGTGTATCATCTATAATTAAATCTATACCTGTAAGTGTTTCTAATGTTTTTATATTTCTACCTTCTCTACCAATAATTCTTCCTTTCATTTCATCATTTGGAAGTGAAACAACTGATACTGTTGTTTCTGATGTGTGATCTGCAGCACATTTTTGTATAGCAAAGCTTACAATTTCTCTACCTATTTTTATTGACTCTTCTTTAGCTTTTGCCTCAACATCTCTTATGATTGCAGCTTTTTCTTGAGTGATTTCTTTGTCTAACTCATTTAGCAATTGTTGTTTTGCTTGTTCTGATGTTAAACCAGAAATTCTTTGTAATTCTTCAACTTGTTTATCATATACTTCTTGTAAACTTTGTTTTTGCATCTCATTTTCAGCAAATTTTCTTTCTAATTCTTTTTCTTTCATATCATATGAATTTGCTCTTTTTTCTAGATTTTCTTCTTTTTGAATTAATCTTCGTTCTTGTGCTTGTACGTCGCCCCTTCTTTCTTTAATCTCTTGATCTAATTCATTTCTAATTTGTAAAACTTCTTCCTTTGCTCTTATAAGTTCTTCTTTTCTTAAATTTTCAGCTTCTATCTTTACGCTTTCCATCATTCTTCTAGCTTCATTTTCTGCACTTTGAATTTTAGATTCTGCAATTTTTTTTCTTATTATTACCCCAACAGGTATAAAAATTACAGCTGAGATTAGAATAGTGGCAACGATAATTAAAACATATTGCATAATTACCTACCTCTTTCTATTAAATTTTCAATGTACAATTAAATTATTTTATAAACTTATTTAATATCATTTATATAATTTATATTGTATTTTATTCTACTTTATTATTTTATATGTATTATTGCAAACTGTCAAGTATTTTTGTAAACAAAACTTACGCGTAGCTGTTTTATATAAAAAAAGAAAAATTTGCATTGTATAAAATATAAATAATTTTTTATATTGTTTTTGCTAATAAGTTTTATATAAAAAAACACTTCAGAATTTGAAGTGTTATATAATTATTTTAAGCTCTTGGATGTGCTTTTTTATATATATCTTTTAAATTATCATTTTGAAATTGCATATATACTTGTGTTGAAGAAATATCTGAGTGACCAAGCATTGTTTGGATAGCTTTTAAATCAGCTCCATTTTGTAACAAATGTGTTGCAAAAGAATGTCTTAATACATGAGGTGTTATATCTTTTGTTATATGTGCTTGTTCTTTATAATATTTTACTATTTTCCAAAAACCTTGTCTTGTTAATCTTTTTCCATTTATATTTACAAATAGTGCCTTATTTGATTCATCTTTAATTAGTATTGGTCTTGCTTTTTCTATATATTCAACCAAAGCTTTTAGTGATAATGTTCCTAAAGGTATATTTCTCCTTTTCATACCTGCATTGCAACTTACATAACTTTCTTCTACATTTACATCTGTAATATCTAATGATATTATTTCTGTTACTCTCATTCCTGTAGCATATGCAAATTCCAACATAGCTTTATCTCTAATGCCTTTTAAATCAACATCTTTAGGTTGATCTAATAATAATTCTACTTCTTTTGATGTTAATATACTTGGTGCTTTCTTTTCTACTTTTGGTGATTGTACACCAATACTTGGGTCTTTTTTTATTTTTTTATTTCTTACTAGAAATTGATAGAAAGATCTTATTGTAGCTAAATTTCTAGAAATAGTTGAAGTTTTTTTATTTAAAGATTTTAGGTGCTCAAAATATGCATCTAAGCCATCTGTATCTATCTTAAGAAAATTTAAACCATTTTTATTTACGTATTCTTGATATTGTAAAATATCTCTTTTGTAAGATTGTAATGTATTATTTGAAAGTTTTTTGTCTTTTTCAAGAAATTCTAAAAAAAGTTTAATCTGTTTATCCATTATAATTTCTCCAATCTTTAAATTAAATTTACATAAGGTACTTATGTTATATCAAATTAATCTCAAAATGTAAAGTGTTTTACAGAAAATCTTTAAAAAAAATCAACAATTTTGTCGATACATACACCTCTATAAAACTTGCTATAACTACTAAAATTATTGCAATTAACATAACAACAAAATGTCTTAGCACTTCTATTTTTAAATTTACACAATGTTTACAAATTTCATTATATAATTTTATTCCACTTTCTGAAATTAAAAATATCGCTGGTAATAAAAATATATTCTGTGGTAATAATGCTAATATTGAAAAAAGAAATCCAGAATTTATATTTAAACTTGCAATAATTGCAGATATTGTATATCCAATCATTATTCCTTTATAACAAATAGCTAAATATATAAATATACTTCCTACAATTGTACATCCTAAAAACCAAATTAAAATGATAAAAATTATGTTTTCTTTTAAGCTTGTAGAAATTAATGCTATATTATTTAATTTATCTGTTTCTTTTATGTTTTCTTCTAGTTTTTTTACATATTCTGAAATTTCTTCTTTTTGAGTATATGTTGCATTATTAACTAAAAATATACCTATTACAATCCCTATAAAAAAAATCACTGTTATTGCAATAAAGCTTTTTTTATTTTTGAATACATATTCTAATAATACACTACTTTTTTGTTTTTCCATATAAACCTCTTTCGTATTATAAAAAAGATGAAATTAATTTTCATCTTTTATTAGTAAAATGTATTCATATTTTATAATTTTATTCTACTTTTCCGTAAACTCCGCCACCGCCTTCTACAATATGCATTTTTCCTTCTCTTGCAGATATTATATTCTTAGCTATCTTTTCTCCCATAAAAGCTTCTATATCATCATTTGATAATTTATGTAATATTGTCATTTCTGTACCAAAATGATCTAATAATTTGTCTATTGTTTTTTTGCCAAGTCCTGGTATAAAAGTAAGTGGAATTTGATATATATATTCTGGTCTATTTTCAGGGCTTTTGGTATCTTCTTTATCTTTAATTATTTCTATTCTATCATAAACTCCCATTGTTATATTTTTGCTTTCACATTCATTGCATTTTGTAACAGGAGCATCGCCTGGTATTCTTTTATTACACACTTCACAATATGTTCTATGATATTTTCCAAGTTTTGGATCCAACCCATAATTTGCAATAATCTTTCTTCCATCTTCGTTTTTTAGAACTTTTACAAACTCTTTAAAGCTTATATCTTCTACTTGCATTTTATTATATTCTCTTGCTATTTTTGGAAGTGAATGAGCATCTGAATTTGTTAAAAATGTTTTTGTTTCTAATTCACTTATTTTATCTGCTAAATATGTGTCTGAACTTAATCCTAATTCTATTGCAGGTATTCTTTCATATTTTTCTTTAAAAATTCTTTTTAAAGATGATGTACAATTTCCATAAAAACTTTTATGTGGTGTAAAAGCATGTGCAGGAACTAAAATACCATTATATTTTTCAACAATATCTATAAGTTCATATGCTGATATATCTGCTCTTTGAGAACTTAATGTTATATTTTTTATGTGATTTTGCATTTCTTTCGAAAATCCTTTTATATCTTTTAATGTAGGAAAATAACATAAATTATGTGCACTTCCTGTTTTCCCTTCATCATTTATTTCAGATGTTTCAATTTCACTACCTAAAATAATACAAACTTTATCTTGGTATATAATTCCTCCATCTGCTATTTCAAAAGCTTCACCTGTTTTTAAAAAATTTTCTATATCTTCTATTACATATGGTGATGCACAATCAATAATTCCTACTAAATTTATTCCTTTCTTTTGAACACATTCTTTTGCTATATTAGCAAAATTCAAACTTCTAGCTGCTGTTATTTTTATTGGTTTTCCTGTTTCACTTCTTCCTATGTGTACATGTAAATCTGCAAATATTTCGTACATATTTTCCTCCTAATATTTCTTATTTTAAGCATATGAATATTCATATGCTTAAAAATTTATATTTATTTTATTATTATTTCACTATTTATACCTAATTTTTTAAATTTTTTATTATATTCTACTAATTCAAATGTTTTCTTTTTAGTTATTTTAATTAAATTAAAGAAATCAACCTGTTCTTCAAAAAGCTCATTTTTAGATAATAAAAATATATTTTCAATTCTATCCCTACTATCATAAATAGCTCTTAATGCACTTGATATATCATCTCTTTTTAGTCTATTTATACTTGTTTGAAGCTTTGAAATTATTCCAAAATCTGAAGCTTCTTCCATAACATCTATAAAAAATTTAAATTCTTCTAAAAATCTATTTTCTTTTCCCTTTAAATTTTTACTTTCTAAAAGTTCAATTGCTTCTTTTGGAGTAAATGCAAGTCTATTTTCTCTATGAAGTAACATTCCACCAAAATTATCTACAAGTTCTAGTATGTCTCCTTCTGGAGTTCTTTTGTAATTTTTGCTTTCATCAACTCTATTATATTCAGAACATATCTTAGTAAAACTTCTATTAAAACCTAATTTCATTATAAAATCTTTATTTCTGTTTTTTTCTTCCTTAATTTCATTCACATTTTTCTTTACATTTTTCTTTTTTAAAGAATATACTAAGCATGCTGTAAGAACTGTATTTCTATCTACATTTAAACACATTGAGTCTATAAACATTCTTGCTAATTCTGTTTTTAGTATTACTGAATTATCAAAAAATATATCTTGTTTCTTTTTTAAATAATAAACTAATTCAATTTTTTTAGTTAAATCTTTTTGAATAAACAAATATTTTGCAACGCTCATAAACTCACCTCCATTTCAAATGTAATTAAAATTCAACTTCATTATATATATAATTATTAATAATTTCAATACTGTTATTTAAAAATCACAATGTTAAAAAAATATATAAAAGAGAATAGAATAACCTATTCTCTTTTTAAGTAAATCTATAAGCCGGGTTCTGTCGTGAATAGTCATTTATCTAGAATATATATCGCTATATATTTCAAGCCACGCAAATCGAGAAAATGGCGAGCAGCCTTTACTTTCTCTACAAGGTGTTGCTCCAGATAGGGTTTACACAGCCAATATGTCACCATATTGCTGGTGGGCTTTTACTCCACCTTTTCACCTGAACTATTAAAATAGTTGTTTTTTTCTGTTGCACTATCCCTAAGGTTACCCTCGCTTGACGTTATCAAGTATCTTTGCTCTATGGAGCCCGGACTTTCCTCTCGTGATGCTTTTCAGCATTCACCAGCGACTATTCAATTTACTCTTTTATATTTTACTCTTTTTTTCTACTTATGTCAAAGGTTTTAGACTTATTTACTTTAAAACTTAAATAGTATTAATTAATATTGATAGAATAATACATTTAGATTTTAAAAAAAAATTAAATTTAGGAAATAAACAAAAATATAATTTGGCTAAAACGGTATTTACTTGCATAAAAAAACTCACGAACTTTAATTAGTTCGTAAGTTGATTTCAAATGGAGCTTATAGGCGGAATCGAACCGCCGACCTACAGGTTACGAATCTGTTGCTCTACCAACTGAGCTATAT
>CAZYST010000018.1:0-30909 GCA_964650305.1 uncultured Lachnospiraceae bacterium | reverse complement strand
AAACCATTTACTTTCGAAGGTAAAAAAAGATTAGCACAAGCTGAAAGAGGAATTGCTAATTTAAAAGGAAAAGTAGATACATTAGTTGTAATACCAAATGATAAATTATTACAAGTTATAGATAGAAAAACATCAATGATTGAAGCATTTAGAATGGCTGATGATGTTCTAAGACAAGGTGTACAAGGTATATCAGATTTAATTTCAGTACCAGGATTAATAAACTTAGACTTTGCAGATGTTAAAACAATAATGTTAAATCAAGGTATGGCACATATGGGTATAGGAAGTGCTAGTGGTGAAAATAGAGCTGAAGATGCTGCAAAACAAGCTATACAAAGTCCATTATTAGAAACATCTATAGAAGGTGCAAAAGGTGTAATTATCAATATAACTGGTGGTACAGATATTGGATTACATGAAGCAAATACTGCTGCTGAACTTGTTCAACGTAGTGCAGATCCAGAAGCTAACATTATATTTGGTGCAGTTACAAATGAAGCTATGGGAGACGAAATTCAAATTACAGTTATAGCTACTGGATTTGAAAAAGAAGAAGATAGAAAAAATGATATAGTTGCAGATGCTTGGAGAAAAAGAACTACAGCTACTCAAATAACATCTTCAAATGACAATAATTCAAATGACTTAGATATTCCAACATTTTTAAGAAAAAATAAAGGCTTAAAATAATAATAAAAGATAAAAATAAAAAAGAATCAGATTTAAAGTCTGATTCTTTTTTATTTTGTAGAATAATTCTTTTTTTCTACAATAAGAATTGACATATTTTTAAAATAAAAAGTAGTAAAATCAATATATAAAAATAAAGGAAGAAAAAATGACTATATATATTGATATTGTTTTAGTTGAAAATTTAATTATTAATTACATAATGTTACTTTCTACAGCAATTATAAGTAAATCAAAAATCAAATATATTCCAATATTTGTGTCAAGTCTAATTGGAAGTTTGTATTCAGTTATAAACTATATGGCAAATATTGATTTTATTTCTAATTTTACTATAAAAATAATAATATCTTTTGCTATGATATTTTTTTCATTTCCAAATAAAAAAATGAAAAAAATATTAAAAAATTTAATGTATTTTTATCTAGTGTCATTTACTTTTGGTGGAATATCATTTATGTTACTTTTTTTAGTAAATCCTGAAAATATAAAAATAGTTGATAATCATTTAAAAGGAATATATCCAATAAAAATAGCAATAATGGGAGGAATTTTAGGATTTGTAATAATAAATATAATATCTAAAATGATAAAAAATAGAATAAATCAAAAATCTATGATATGTGAAATAGAAATTTTTTATAAAGGTAAAAATAAAAAATTAAAAACAATGATTGATACAGGAAATCTTTTAAAAGAGCCAATAACTCAAAAAGATGTAATTATAGTAGAAAAAAATAGTTTAGAAGAAATATTACCAAAAGAATTTTTAAACAATATAAGAAATATAGTAAAGGGTAGATTTTTAAATAGTAATAACGAGAATTATTTAACATATAAATTTAATATAATTCCTTTTTCTTCATTAGGAAATGAAAATCGGAATTTTAGTGGGATTTAAACCAGATTATATAAAGATTTATGATGAAGAAGAAATACTAATAAATGATGTATATATAGGAATTTTTGATGGAAAATTAACAAAAACAAATTTATATACAAGTTTAATAGGATTAAATATTTTAAAGGAGGAAAATTATGAAAAGAAATTTGTTAAAACTATTTAAAAAGAGGCTTGAAAAAATATTTGGAAAATATTGGAAAAGAGATAAATTAGAAAAGTTTCCAGTATTTTATATTAATGGTAGTCAAATATTACCACCACCACTAAATGTTTTAGAAGAGGAAAAATTATTAGAAAAGTTATCAAATGATGATGAAGAGGCAAGACAAATTTTAGTGGAAAGAAATTTGAGATTAGTAGTGTATATTGCTAAAAAATTTGAAAATACAGGAATAGATTTAGAAGATTTAATTTCAATAGGTACAATAGGACTAATGAAAGCAATAAATACATTTAATACAGATAAAAATATTAAGCTTGCTACTTATGCATCAAGATGTATAGAAAATGAGATTTTAATGCAACTTAGAAGAAATACTAAAATTAAAAATGAAGTTTCAATTGATGAACCTTTAAATAAAGATGGAGATGGAAATGAATTATTATTATCAGATATATTAGGAACTGATAATGATATAACTTCTAAAGGAATTGAAGACGAAGTTGATAAAAAATTATTAAGGATAGCAATAACTAAACTTAATAAGAGAGAAAAAGATATAATGAATTTAAGGTTTGGAATTGAAAATGATGGTAAAGAAAAAACACAAAAAGAAGTGGCAGATATGATGGGAATTTCTCAGAGTTATATTTCTAGATTAGAAAAAAAGATTATGAAAAAAATGAGAAAAGAAATAATGAGTAAAACAGGATAAATTTAAAATTATATTAGTATAGATTTTACCTCTTTTGGAAATAATGTAAATAACAAATATTTCTAAAAGAGGTTTTAAACCTCTAATCAAAATAAGATTAGGAGGGAAGAATTTGATAAACAAAGTTGAGATTGCAAATGTAAATACCTCTAAATTACAAGTTTTAAAAAATTACGAAATAAAAGAATTGTTTGAAAAAATGAAAGAAGGAGATAATAAAGCAAGAGAAAAATTAATAAATGGAAATTTGAAATTGGTACTTAGTGTAATTCAGAGATTTGGAAGAAGAGGAGATAGTGCAGATGATTTATTTCAAATAGGATGTGTAGGATTAATAAAAGCAATTGATAATTTTGACACAAGTTTAGATATTCAACTTAGCACATATGCTGTGCCGATGATAATAGGAGAAATTAGAAGATATTTAAGGGATAATAATATGGTAAGAGTAAGTAGATCTATAAGAGATTTAGCATATAAAGTATTACAAGTAAAAGAAAAATTGTTAAAAGAAACAGGAAAAGAGCCAACAATAGAACAAATTGCAAAAGAACTTGAAGTAGAAAAAGAAGATGTGGTACAAAGTTTAGATGCAGTACAAGATCCAGTATCACTTCAAGAACCTGTTTATAATGATGGAAGTGATAGTATATATATAATGGACCAAGTAAAAGATAAAAAAAATAATGATGAATTATGGGCAGAAAATTTAACTATTTCTGAAGCTATGAAAAAATTAAATGATAAAGAAAGAATGATAATAAATAAAAGGTTTTTTCAAGGTAGAACACAAATGGAAGTAGCAGATGAAATTGGTATTTCTCAAGCTCAAGTATCAAGATTAGAAAAAACGGCAATAGATCATATTAGAAGATTATATAAATAAGAAAAAAAGCTGTATTAAATTTTTAATATAGCTTTTTTAAATTTTAACTAGTATTACATCATCTCCAATACACACAATTTTATCCCAAGGAATAACAATTGAATCATTAAAGGAAAAAATAAAATTCATAAATTTATTATTTCCAGGAACTAAAATTGATATTATTTTACCAGTAGATAAATCAGCTGTTACATCTTGAACAAATCCCATACGTTTTCCATCTGTAATATTGATAACTTCTTTGTGTTTAAAATCAAGACCTTTAGAATTCATATATATATTACTCCTTAAGAATATATTTTAATAAATAATATGCAAACGAAAAAAATATATACAAAATTTTAAATTTTAATTAAAAAAATATAAGCAAAATAGCTAGAGATAAGAGTTAACATAAATTGACAAAATAGCGAAAAAATGGTATAATTAATTATATTTAAAATATGGAGGTGACAATATGAAAAAGTTAAGAAGCATGATGCGAAACCTCAACAACAAGATTAGTGGCAATCATGGAGCAACATTGCTCGTTAGCGTGATTAAGCTTATTCTCTTGGTTGTTGCCGTACTGGTAGTTCTTAATGTGGCTGAAAAACTGAACACTATTATTTGGGCTGCTATTGAACAGGTGACGCCTAGAGACGTGATTATTGCTGCTGGGACTGCAATTCTTTGCATTGTATTATGTTTTTTGGCCTCTGGCAAAAAGCATAACAAAGATGAATGAGTTCCATTTAACCTGTTGGCAGAAGACGCTAGAAGCATAGTAGATAAAACTACAAAAGTTTCTAGCGTCTTTTGCGTATAAAAATACAATAAATGGAAATAGTAATAAAAAAGATAAAGGGAGAAAAAATGAATAAATTAAAAAATATTATTGTATTAAAAGGAATGTCTTCAAATATAGTTGATGAAGCAATAGTAATTTTAAAACCTAATATTAAATTAAAGCAAAATGAATATATGTCATATGAAAAGAGTAATCAGAATATTAATCCTAATAGAAATATTATAAAAATAGAAGCAGAAAATGTTATAAAGACATATATTGAAAAAATAGAAAATAAAATAGAGAAAAATAAAAATATAAAATTGATAAAGAAATATAATTTTTTAAAAGTACTTACAAGCATATTAATAATAACTAATATAATATTAATTGTTACTATATTTTAAATAAGTAATAATAATTTTCATAAAACCTGTCTTATATGAATATATTTTTAACATATAAGAGAGGTGTATTTTTTTGGAAAGAATATTAAATGAAGAAGAAAAAATTAGAAGAGCAGAAGAAATCTATAATAGGAGAAATAATAAGAACGAGACTTTTATATCTAAAAAAGAGTCTTTAAAAAAAAGATATTTAGGAAGTAGAATAGGATTTCAAATATTAATTCTTTTGAATTTAGCTATAACTTTATTTTGCATTCAAAATAAAGAAAATATATTTAAAGAAGAATTTTTAAATATATTAGTATCATATGAAGAAAAAATAAATTGCAAAATTAATAAGTTAATTAATTATGAAAAAGAAGAAGTAATAAATTCAACAGAAATAACAGATAATATAGGGGAAAATATATTAAGAGAAAATAATATAGAGGAAGATATATTAAATGAAAATAAAACAGATCAAATAGAGAATATTGTGCCAAATACAGAAATCGTGAGTAGTATGTCTCAAATGGATATAGATGTTGAAAATTTAAAAAAAACATATAATTTTTTTAAACCTATAGAAAATGGAATAATTAGTTCAAAATTTGGCGCTAGAGAATCAGAATATCAAAATGTAAAAGGATATCATACAGGAACAGATATTGCAGCAGAAAAAGGAACGAAAATAAAATCTTCTTTTAATGGAATTGTAAGTTTAGTTTCAAATGAGGGTGATTATGGAAAGCATATAAAAGTGAGATGTAATAATGTTATTACATTATATGCACATTGTTCAAAAATTTTAGTAAAAGAAGGAGAATTTGTTTCAGAAGGACAAGAAATTGCAGAAGTAGGTAGTACAGGAAATAGTACAGGTCCACATTTGCATTTTGAAATACGTGTTGATGACAGATTCGTAGATCCTGAAAAATTAATAAGTTTTTAAGGAGGAAAAATGAAAATAGAAATAAATTTAAAAATAATTTTAATTGCTATATTATTTTTTTTTACAAATAAAATCGATATATATTTAATTTTTCTTATTTTTATAATATTTCATGAAATTGTACATGCAATAACTGGTATGATTTTAGGATTTAAACCAAAAAGAATTAGATTAAATCCTTTAGGTTTATTAGTAGAATTTTATAATTATAATACAAAAAATTCTTTAAAAAAAATATTAATATATATATCAGGACCTATTTCAAATATTATATTTGGTTTAATTTTTTATTTTATAAAAATAGATTTTAATTTAAAAACAAAACTTGTTTACACTAATTTTTTAATTGGTATATTCAATTTAATACCAATATTACCATTAGATGGAGGTAGAATTTTTAGAGAAATACTAGTAAAGTTAATTGGAAATAAAAAAGCAAATGGTTTTATGATAAAAAGTACAAAAATAATTTTATCTGTTTTAAGTTTAATATATAGTATAGTAATATTTAAAATGAAAAATATAGCAATATTTTTCTTAATAATTTATTTGTGGTATTTATATTTTATTGAAGAAAAGAGAGTAAGAATTGTGCGAAAAATGTATGATGCAGTATCAAAAAATTTAGTGTAAATATTGAAATAAATATAATTTAATAGTAAACTATTAATATAAAACAATAAAAAGAGGAATTTGTATGAAGAAACTAAAGAATAATAAAGGTATAACAATGATAGCATTAGTTGTAACAATAATAATAATGGCTATTTTATTAACAGTAGTAAATTATGGCTCACAAAGAGGTCTTGAAATGAAAGAATTAAATAATATGTATGCAGATATATTAGTATTAGAAGAAAAAATTTCTTTATATTATTTAAACACTGGAAAACTACCTTTAAAAGATGAAACAAAAGTTATAACTGTAAATGATAGTATAAAAAACACTAATCCCAATAATGGTAATGAATTTTATGAAATAGATATTACTAAATTAAATAATGTTTCTTTAAGCAATATGAAAGATAATAGAAATGTTAGTGATAGATATTTAATAAATAAACAAAGTCATACTGTATATTATCAAAAAGGTGTAAGATTAGATGGAAAAGCTTATTATACAATTCCAGAAGATTATGTAAAAATTGAATTATCAAATTATAAATAAAAAAAGTATTGAAATGTAGAAAAAAATGTGTTAAAATATTACAGTATTTAGATAAGAAACACTTATTTAAATTCCTTACTCATAATAAATTATGGGTTTAATATCCAAAAGGAGGTGAAAATAATGAATAAATACGAAACAATATTCATTATTAATCCAAGTGTTGAAGAAGCAGGAGTTAAAGAATTAACTCAAAAATTCTCAGACTTAATTAATAATGATGGAAAAGTTGAATCTGTTGAAGAAATGGGAAAAAGAAAATTAGCTTATGAAATCAGAAAAAATTCAGAAGGTATATATGTATTAATCAATTTTGAAGCTAACCCAACTTTAATAAAAGAATTAGAAAGAGTATACAGAATTACAGATGAAGTTATAAAATTTATCGTTGTAAGAAAAGACGAAGAATAATTTGAAAGGTGGAAACCACATGAACAAAGTAATTTTAATGGGAAGATTAACAAGAGACCCAGAAGTAAGATATACTCAAACAAATAATACTTTAGTTGCATCATTTAGTTTGGCTGTAAATAGAAGATTTGCTAGACAAGGAGAAGAAAGACAAGCAGATTTTATAAACATAGTTGCTTGGAATAAAACAGGAGAATTTTGTAGTAAATATTTCAAAAAAGGTCAACAAGTATCTATAGTTGGAAGAATTCAAACAAGAACTTGGGATGACGAACAAGGTCAAAAACATTATGTAACAGAAGTTGTAGCTGAAGAAGCATATTTTGCTGATAGTAAAAGAGATGGAGATGCATCAGGATTTGAAAATACATTTGGAGAAACATTAAGCCAAAGTGCTGAATTCCAAGTAACATCTTCTGATGATGATTTACCATTCTAATTATATAAAGGTTAGAAGATTGGAGGTTAAAAAATGGCTGATAAAAAACAAAATAGAAGAAATAATAGAAATAATCAAGATGATGATTTTAATCCAAAATTTAGAAAAATGAGAAAAAAAGTTTGTGCATTATGCAGTGATAAAAATTTTGAATTAGATTACAAAAATGTAGATCATCTTAAAAAATTCATAAATGAAAAAGGTAAAATATTACCTAGAAGAGCTACTGGAGCTTGTGCTAAACATCAAAGAGAAATAACAACAGCTGTTAAAAGAGCAAGACATATAGCAATTATACCATATACACAAGACTAATTATAAAAGTACCAAATTTTTTTGGTACTTTTGTTTTTTTATTCAAAAATACATTATAATAAAAACAATAAATTAATAATATCTTAATAAAATATATATTTTTTCTTAATAAAGACATGATATATTTAAGATAAAGAAAAGGGGATGCCAAAATGTATAATATTTTAGTAGTAGATGATGACAAAGAAATTGTATCAGCAATAGAAATTTATTTAATAAAAGAAAATTATAATGTGTTTAAAGCATATGATGGACAAGAATGCTTAAAAGTATTAAGTGAAAACAAAATAAATCTTATAATATTAGATGTTATGATGCCTAATATGGATGGAATTGAAACATTAAAAGAACTTAGAAAACAACAATATAATATACCAGTTATAATTTTATCTGCAAAATCAGAAGATGCAGATAAAATAATGGGATTAGATATAGGCGCAGATGATTATCTAACTAAGCCATTTAATCACTTAGAATTAGTAGCTAGAGTAAAAGCTTTAATGAGAAGATATACAAATTTAGGATCAATTGAAGAAACAGAAAACAAAAATATATACAAATCAGGTGATTTAATAATAAATGATGAAACAAAAGAAGTAGTTTGTGAAGGTAAAAAAATAAAAATGACACCTACAGAATATAATATTTTAAAATTTTTATTAAAAAATAAAGGAAGAGTTTTTTCAATATCACAAATTTATGAAAATGTATGGGCAGAAGAAAGTTTTGGAACAGATAATATAATTGCAGTTCATATAAGACATATTAGAGAAAAAATTGAAATAAATCCAAAAGATCCTAAGTATTTAAAAGTTATTTGGGGAATAGGATATAAAATAGAAAATTTATAGAAAAGAGGTAATATAATGAAAGAAAGTAAAATATTAAAAATTATAAGTTATATATTAATACCTTTTTTGATAATTGGAATTATATTACCTATAATTTATTATTCAGTTTATAATAATGAAAGGTATAAAGAATATTTTTCATCAGAATATTTTAATTCAGAAGAATTTTCAACAAACTATATGTTTGATTTAGAAAATATAAAAAGAAGAATAGTAGATGTTTTGTATAATGATTATTATTATAAAATAGATTCAGATGCGTCTTCAATAACATATTTAAGAAATAATTCAAGTTTTTCATCAAAAGCAAAAAATGTATATTATGTTGCTAAATATGGAAATAAAATATGGACAAATGTAGAACTTACATCAGAAACAGATACATATGAAAAAATAATTCAATTTATTTCTAATAAAAATAATGAAAAATTGAAATATGTAAATATATTAGATGGAAATATAGATTCAAATTCTGATTCAATAAATTTGTATGGTATTCAGTCTATAAGTACATATAAAGATAGAGTTTATACAGTTTATAAATATATAGATAGAAAAGATTTTAAAGAAGAACTTTATGAAAACGAAGAAGATAATACAGTAGAAATAGTAGAAGACTATTATGATTTGAAAAATACAGAAAATGAAATAGAAATTAGTGAACCAATAAAAACAAATTTGTTAGAACCTGAAATTTTAGAAAAATTAAGAATACAAAATCCAGAAACAGAAATATCAGAAGATGTTACAGGAAGAAGAATTGTTTTTGAATTTGTATCTTCAAAATTCAATATATATAGTACATATATAGCTGAATTTGAAGGTGAAGAAATTATAAATAATTTAGAACGTTTATTTAGTAATGTTTCAAAATATGAAAGTAGTTTCCAATTTATATTACCAATGTCAGTTGTATTATTAATATTAATAATCATATATTTAATTATATCAATTGGTCATGAAAAAAATAAAAACGAAATACAATTAAATGATTTTGATAAAATTCCTTTTGAAATAATATTATTAGTTGACTGTATTTTGTTTATACCATTAATAGTTTTACTATATGGAGAAATAGAATTAGAAAGTTATAAGTTATTTTCAAGTGTAATTGTTGCTTTATATTTTGCATATTATATTGTGATTGCAATAACTACAAATACATTAACAAAAAGAATAAAATCTAAAACTTTTTGGAAAACAACATTATTAGAAAAAATTTGGAAGATACTTATAAAACTATTAAAAAAGATTATATTTTTTTTAAAAATGATATTAGAAAAAATAAAAGAATGGTTTTATACCTCAATTTCTTCAAAAAAGATTACAAGTAGAGTTTTGGTATTTTCTATATTATTTATAATATTTGCAATATATATGATAAAACTTTTTGGAATAGTTGGTATTTTTGTAGTTGTATGGACAATAATATATCTACTTTATAAATTAATAAAAGTATTAAAGGAATATTCTGAAATAGAAAACCATCTAAAGAAAATTTATGATGGTGAAAATGTGGAAAAATTAGAAAAAGGAAAATTTTCAAAATGTTTTTCAAACTTAATTGAATATATTAATAATGTACAAAAAGGTTATGAAAATGCGGTTCAAGAAGGAATTAAATCGGAAAGAATGAAAACAGAACTTATAACAAATGTATCACATGATATAAAAACACCTCTTACATCGATAATTAATTATGTAGATTTATTAAAACAAGAAAAAATTGAAAATGAAAAAGTGAAAGAATATTTAAATATATTAGAAAATAAGTCTCAAAGATTAAAAAAATTAACAGAAGATTTAGTAGAAGCTTCAAAAGCTTCATCAGGAAATTTAAGTTTAAATATAGAAAAGATTAATGTTAAAGAATTAATAAAACAGAGCATAGGTGAATTTGAAGACAAATTTGCAGATAGAAAATTAATTATAGAAAAAGATTTTCCAGATAAAAATGTATATATTAATGCAGATAATAGATATATTTATAGAGTTATAGAAAATTTATTTAGTAATGTATCAAAATATGCATTAGAAGGAACAAGAGTATATATAGAAGTAAAAAATGAAAATAAAAAAATAATGATAAGCATAAAAAATATTTCAAAAGATAAATTGAATATATCAGAAGAAGAACTTATGCAAAGATTTGTAAGAGGAGATAAATCAAGAACAACAGAAGGTAGTGGACTTGGTTTATCTATATCACAAAGCTTAACAAATATTCAAAAAGGCGAATTTAAGATACAAATAGATGGAGATTTATTTAAAGTAGTACTTACTTTTGATGAAATATAAATGTATAAAAAAAGCAAATGCAAACAAAATAAAATAGTTTGCATTTGTTTTTTTCTTTAAATTAATAAAAGTATTATAACAAAAAATATTTAGGAAATAATATTTGCTAGAGGTGATAAAATGAAATTAGGACTAGCATTATCAGGAGGAGGTATGAGAGGAATAGCTCATGCTGGAGTAATAAAAGCTTTAGAAGAAAATGATATAAAAATAGATGTATATACTGGAACAAGCTCAGGTAGTCATGTGGCTTTTTTAGGAGCAATAGGATATAGTTCTAAAGAAATATATAATTTATTTAATAAATATGCTTTTGAACTTGTGGGAAATAGTTTAGAACCAATAATTTTTAATAGTATATTATTTAACAAAGAATTTAAATTTGAAGGATTTAGAAGTGGAAAACCAATAGAAGATTTATATAATATGATATCAAAAAATAAAGGAATAAGAGAAATAGCAGACATAACAATTCCAATTGGAATTGTTGCAACAAATATTATAGACGAAAAAGAAACAATATTTTCATCTATATATAAAGAAAATTCAGAAAAAAGAGAATATATACAAAATGTAGAAATAGGAAAAGCAATACGTGCAAGTTCGAGTTTTTCTGTAATTTTTAATCCATGTAAAATAAATAATAAAATTTATATTGATGGAGGAGTTTTAAATAACTTGCCTGTTGATATAGCAAAAGAACTTGGAGCAGATAAAGTAATTTCTGTTAGATTTAATAATGATAAAATAAAAGAAAAAAATAATATAATAGATATTGGAATGAAAACAATTGATATGATGAGTAGTAAAATTTCTAGTAGAAATATAGAAAAAACAGATATAGATCTTTTAGTAAATACTGAAGGAACTAGTTTATTAGATATAGAAAATGTAGATTATTGCTTTAATTCAGGTTATAATACTGCTATGAAGCATATGAAAGATATAAAAAAAATACTTGAATAAATTGAAATATCAATATATAATAAGAAAAAAATAAAAGGAGTAATAGTAAATGAGAGAACGTGGATTTGAAATAGCTAAAGGATTTGAAAATGCAGGAATCAATTTACCAGTAAGAAAAACAGCAAATTCTGCAGGATATGATGTAGAAGCTGCTGAAGATTGTATAATACCAGCATTTAAACCAGGACAAAAACCAACATTAGTAAAAACAGGATTAAAAGCATATTGCAAAGAAGATGAATTCTTTATGTTATGTAATAGAAGTTCTAATCCTGGAAAAAAAGGATTAGTATTAGCAAATAGTGTAGGAATAATAGATGCAGATTATTACGGAAATGAAGATAATGATGGACATTTTATGTATGCTTTTTATAATTTTTTCGACCATGATGTAGAAATAAAAAAAGGAGACGTAATAGGTCAAGTTATATTTATGAGTTTCTTAAAAGTAGATAATGATTCAGCAACAGGAATTAGAAAAGGTGGATTTGGTTCAACTTCAAAATAATATAATCTATAGAAAAGTAAATGTTACATAATTTTGTAAAAATTATGTAACATTTTTTTGCACAAAAAAATATAAAAAAGTGGATAAACACCTTTTAAATAAGGAGATACGAGCAATATACATTGATAAGATTTTCTTTACAAAAACTTTGACTTTTTCCAACTTTTGTAGTATAATTGTAATGTAGTAATTTGAAATTACTTGGAAGGAGTGACGTATAAATGTTTAAAATCGGAGACAAAATTGTATATCCAATGCATGGAGCTGGTGTTATAGAAACAATAGAAGAACGTTCTATATTAGATGAAAAACAATCTTATTACATAATCAAAATGCCAGGTGAAGTAAAAGTTATGGTGCCAACATCTAAAGCAGAGGAAATCGGTGTAAGAAATATTATAGACAAAGAAACAGCCGGAAAAGTAATAAATGTGTTAGAACAAGATAGCACAGAAATGTCTATGAAATGGAACAAAAGATACAGAGATAATGTAGAAAAAATGAAATCAGGAGACATCTTTGAAGTTGCTGATATTGTAAGAAACTTAAGTTTTAAACAAAAAGATAAAGGTTTATCAACAACAGAAAAGAAAATGCTTTTAAATGCAAAACAAATATTAGTTAGTGAACTAGTACTTGCTGAAAGCAAAGACAAAGAAGAAGTAGAAGCTTTAGTTGATAATAAAATTAATACTTCTTATGAATTACATGGAATTTCAGAAATTGATAAAGTTTCTGTAGAAGATCAAACTAATAATATCGTTAAAAAATTTATTCAAGCATAACTTGTAATTTTTAAAGTGATTATAGAATAAAGTATAAAAGGTTATATAAAAGGTTATATAATCTTTTTTTATATATATAAAATGTAACAATTATGTTATTGATTTGAGATAAAATAAAAATATATCTGTAAAAAATTATGTAAATATGAAGGATTTGACAATTATCTGTCGAATATTATAATGGAAAGGTTTAAATAATGGTTCAATATAGTGATGAATTAAAAGAAGAAATTAGATCTGCTAATGATATAGTAGATGTTATATCTCAATATGTAACTTTAAAAAGAAGTGGTAGAAATTTTTTCGGATTATGTCCATTTCACAAAGAAAAATCACCTTCTTTTTCTGTTTCTGCCGATAGACAATATTTTCATTGTTTTGGATGCGGAAAAGGTGGAGATGTATTTAACTTTATTTGTGAAATAGAAAAAGTTTCTTTTAAAGATGCTCTAGAAATTTTAGCAGAAAGAGCACAAATAAAGCTTCCTACTATAGAAGATTCCGGATTTAATGAAAAACAATATTTAAAAGATAGAATGCAAAAAATTAATATGGAAACAGCCATATTTTTTCATGAAAGATTATATAAGCCATTAGCAAAAATAGCACAAGACTATGTTAAGCAAAGAAAGTTAGACAATGCTACATTAAAAGCTTTTAAAATTGGATATTCAGGTGAATATAATGAATTATATAAACATCTAGTATCAAAAGGTTTTAAAGAAAATGAAATCTTAGCAACTGGACTTGTAAATAAAAATGAAAGAGGAGAATACATAGATAGATTTAGAAAAAGACTAATGTTTCCAATTATGGATGTAAATGGAAAAGTAGTTGCATTTGGTGGAAGAAGACTTGAAAATAATGACAAAATAGCTAAATATATAAATTCTAATGAAAATTTAGTATATTCCAAAAAAAGACATTTATTTGCATTAAATATTGCAAAACATTCAGATTCTAAAAAGATAATTTTAGTTGAAGGTTATATGGATGCTATATCACTTCATCAAAGAGGAATTAAAAATGTTGTTGCTTCACTTGGAACAGCCTTGACAGAAGAACAAGGAAGATTATTAAGAAAATATAGTGAGCAAGTAATATTTTCATATGACTCTGATGGAGCGGGACAAGAAGCCATAAGAAGAGGATTAGAAGTTTTAGAAGCACAAGGATGCGACGCAAGAGTAATTCAAATGGAAGGCGCTAAAGATCCAGATGAATATATAATAAAATACGGAAGTGGAAGATTTAATTTACTTGTAGAAAATGCAATTTCTTTGGTAGAATTTAAAATTAAAACATTAAAACAAAATTATAATTTGGATAATGCTAATGATAAAATAAAATTTTTAAAAGAAATAACAAAACTATTTGCAAAAATAGATAACGATATTGAAAGAGAAATTTATATTGATAAAATTTCTAAACAATACAATATATCAAAAGAAGCTATTTATGCAGAAGTAAATAAATGTTTATATAAAGAAAAAACAAATAACACTAATTTATTAGTAAAACCAGTACAAAAAAGTAATTCTGAAAATGTTAAAATTAATGATTCAATTTTGAAAAGAGAAAATGTAATTATATATCTTTTAATAAATAATTTAGAAGAATCTTTTGAAGAAATAATTAAAAATATTTCAGTAAACGATTTTAAAAATGAATTAAATAAAAAGATTTTTGAAATAATATTAGAAAACATAAATGCAGGGCAAGAAAAGATAATTACAGCAATTTCAAATATAGAAGATGAAGAGCTTCAAGCACATGTTAGTGAGATAATGGTATCAGATTATGAAATATCTTCTGTAAAAAAATGTATTGATGACTTAATTGGAACATACAACAAAGATAAATTAACAAATAGAAAAATTGAAATAATAAAAGAATTAGAAAATCCAGATCTAAGCCAAGATGAAATAAAAGCTTTAGAAAATGAACTAAATGAAGTGATTATAGAATTAGCTAAAAATAAGTAGGAGGTAAAAAATGGCAAAAGCTGAGAAAGAAAATAAAGTTGAAGAAATATCAGAAGAAGTAAAAAAAGTGAAGAAAAGTGCCAAAACAAAATCAGCTGAACAAGAAAACAATAAAGAAAAAGAAGTAAATAATGTAGAAGAAGTGAAAAAAGAGAAGAAAGTTGCAAAAAAAGAAGTTTCTACATTAGATGAAGTAGTTGAAGAAAAGAAAAAAACTACAAAAAAGGAAAATGATGAAGAAGTAAAAAAAGAAAAAACTTCTGATTCAAAAAATGATGAAGAAAAAGAAAAAGTTAAAAAAATATTATCTTCTGCTAAAGAAAAAGGAAAAATAACATATGGTGAATTAGCAGCAGAATTAGGAGAAATAAATCCTGAGCAAATTGATAAAGTATTTGATGCTTTTGAAGAATTAGGTGTAAATGTATTAAAAGATGATGATGATTTATTAGAGCCAAATGTTGATGATTTAAGTGAAGTAGAAGATATAAAACTTGATGAAATCGACTTAGGAAATATCGAAGGTGTTAGTGTAGATGATCCTGTAAGAATGTATTTAAGAGAAATAGGAAGAATACCATTACTTTCTTTTGAAGAAGAATTAGAACTTGCTCAAAGAATATTAGAAGATGATGAAGAAGCAAAACAAAAATTAGCAGAATCAAATTTAAGATTAGTTGTAAGTATAGCAAAAAAATATGTAGGAAGAGGAATGCTTTTCTTAGACTTAATACAAGAAGGAAATATGGGACTTATAAAAGCGGTAGAAAAATTTGACTATACAAAAGGATTTAAATTTAGTACTTATGCTACATGGTGGATAAGACAAGCTATAACTAGAGCTATTGCAGATCAAGCAAGAACAATAAGAATTCCAGTTCATATGGTAGAAACAATAAATAAATTAATAAGAACTTCTAGACATTTACTTCAATTATTAGGTCGTGAACCTACTCCTGAAGAAATTGCAGAAGAAATGGAAATACCAGTAGAAAAGGTTATGGAAATACAAAAAATAGCTCAAGATCCAGTTTCATTAGAAACACCAATAGGTGAAGAAGATGATAGTCATTTAGGTGATTTTATACCAGATGATGAATCACCAGCTCCACATGATTCTGCAGCATATACATTATTAAAAGAGCAATTAGAAGAAGTAATGAGTACTTTAACACCTAGAGAAGCAAAAGTTCTTAAATTAAGATTTGGATTAGAAGATGGTAAAGCTAGAACATTAGAAGAAGTAGGAAAAGTATTCCAAGTAACTCGTGAAAGAATAAGACAAATAGAAGCAAAAGCTTTAAGAAAATTAAGACATCCAAGTAGAAGTAAAAGATTAAAAGATTATATGAGTTAATTTATTATGTAAATATTTTTTTAAAAAAAGCCTTGATTTTTAAAGCTTTTTCTGTTATAATTATACTAGAATTATTATTTTTAAAAGAAAGAGGTGAAAAGCTAAGGATAAACTTAGCAAAATGCTATGGCAAATGGAGTTTTTAGTATGAGTTTTAATGCCTTTAAAGATATTGCTAAAATGTTTAGTGATGATACTGCTTATGAAGTAGATGATGACGAAAATGTAGTTTTATCTGCAGATCAAACAGAAGCTTTATCAAAAGTTTCAACTTTAGGTAATAAAATAGATAAAGAACAAGGAAATTCTATACATCTTTCTATGAATGAGCTTGTAATTAGAGCAAATAATAAATTAGAATTTGCTTTAAAAAAAATGAAAGTAAATGAAAAAATAAGAGAGTTAATAGAAAAAATATCACCAAAACCAGAAAAAGAACCAGATTTACCAAAAAAAGGTTTTGTAAAACAAGCTGAAGAAACTAAAGTTAAAGTAGATTCACAAAAAGCAATAGAAGAAGCAAGAGCACGTGGTGGAGAAGTAAGAGAGAGAAAAGGTAGATAAACATATAAAAGCTATTAATCTTTTCTAAGGTTAATAGCTTTTTATATTTTTTTAAAAAATTTTTAAAAAAGTATTGACAAAATTAAATATACATAGTAAAATAAATCTCGTCGATGAGAGATACATGGTCGCTTAGCTCAGCTGGGAGAGCATCTGCCTTACAAGCAGGAGGTCATAGGTTCGAACCCTATAGCGACCACCATTTATTTTATGGCCTGGTAGTTCAGTTGGTTAGAATGCCGCCCTGTCACGGCGGAGGTCGACGGTTCGAGCCCGTTCCAGGTCGCCAAAATATCTAGTTAACCCACTAGATATTTTTTATATAAGGCTTCATAGCTCAGTTGGTAGAGCAGGGGACTGAAAATCCCCGTGTCAGTGGTTCGATTCCACTTGAAGCCACCATAAGAAAGTAGTACTTAAAAACTTAGGTATTACTTTTTTTTTGACTTTTATTAATAGTGGCTCTTTGTCAATAGTTGGGGTGGAACATTTGCAAACTAACTTGACTGTAATATTGCTTCGACTTTTAATCATTTCACCCAAAAAAACTTAAATTTTATGCTTTTTTGAGTATGCTTAATAAACCTAATTGAAAATTAGGATTTTTGTTGTTATTTAATTTATATATATTTAATTCATTAGTAATATTCTTGTTTTGAAATTTAAAGTTTAAAAATTAATGCACCCTAAATAATAATTTAATGTTTAGAGGTGTATTTTTATTTTAAATAAAAAAATGTCATATTTTGTCGTTTTATTTTGTTTTATATATAAGGAAAGTTTATATATTGTTTACTATAGTAGAGATAATTATTTTAGCAGTAGGTTTTTCTAGTGGATCTAAATTGAAATAAGAATTAATTTTTTTCATTGATGAAGTGGTGTTATTAAAATACATGTTATTTATAGATCTAACAATTGACCATTTAATATTATATATGGTTGTATTATGCTTTTTAGCTATTTGAGAATATACTTTCTTTTCAAGATTATCACAAACATAGGAATTTTTGTTAAGATAAGAATAAACAATTGATTCAATTAGGTATCTAGTACCATTTAAAGAAAAATTAAAATTGAATTTAGAAATTAAAGATTCTATTTTTATAGTTATTTTATATACATTTTTATCGTTGATAAATGAAAGTATACTTCTTTTCATAGTTCTATGACTTGTAGAAGTTGAAAGATATAAAATATGAGAAAAATTACGACTACGTAAAGAATTGGTTAATAATATTATATTTGGATGATAAGAATTATCTATTATTTTTTTTAGCGTTGGAAAATCGGAAGAATGTAAAATTACGATATCTGGATGATGCTTAGAAATAAAATTTAAGGAATCATTTGCATTAGAAAATAATCCAATAATTTTTATATTAGAATTTATGAAAATATTATTAATTATATCACTTATAAATAACAAATTATTGCTTATTATTACAACTTCTAGCATTTAAATCAACTCCTATATAATATAAAACAATTTAATTTTATGAAAAGTGACATTTTTGTATAGAAAACGATACAACTAAAATTATATCCATAAGTAAGTAATATATAATTTTTCTAAATAAAACATATAAGGAAGAAAAAATGGAGAATAATTTAGAAAACCAATCATCTGTTAAAGTATATTCAGAGATGATTTACAGAATAGCATATGCTGTTTTAAAAAGTAAATCAGATGCTGAAGATATTCTTCAAGAAGTACTTATAAAATATTTTACAACAAGTAAGAAATTTAAAAATGAAGAATACAGAAAAAATTGGCTTATAAGAGTAACATTAAATATGTCATATAATCTTAAAAAGTCAGCATGGAAAAGGCGTATAGTACCTTTAGATAATGAGATTAAATTTGAATATAAATATCAAAGTGAAATTTTTGATGTAATAGAAAATTTAGACAAAAAATATAAAGATGTAGTGTTATTGTATTATTATGAAGATATACCGATAAAGGAAATAAGTAAAATATTGAAAATAAGTGAAGACAATGCTAGAAAAAGATTAAGCAGGGCAAGAAAAAAATTAGAAGTAATATTAAAAAAGGATTTATAAAAAACTATTATTATATTTTAGAAATAAACCTCTTTGTTAAGCAGAATTTAACAAAGAGGCTTATTGTTAAGATAATTAATGGAATTAGTAAAACATATATTATATAATTTTAAAAATAGACTAAATTGTTGAAATATAAGTTAAAATTTAATATTAAAAAATGATAAATTTATAAATAAAAGAACACTTTTCGTCACTAAATATTGTTTTGAATTAAATTTGTGATATTTTAAGAAACAGTTTTAATTATAAATTATAGTTTTAAAGCAAATTTGATTAATATATTTTTGCAAAAGCCGTCGAATTCTGTATATCAAATTAAGTTGAAATTTAAAATAATATAATTTATTATAAAAAAAGGTTTTAGAGTATTGGAGGGTTACAAAAGATGAACTTTTATCAATTTTGTACAAATTTTATTTTTAATGATAGGAAAAGTATAGCACTAATTACATCACCAATAGAATTTTTAAATATAGTTTTAATCATGTCAATAATATCGTTATTTTTTTATGGAAAGGAAGCTAAGTATAAAAAGAGTAACGTGATAATAATTGGAATACTTTTTTGTATAAATAAAATATTTTTTAATCCATATATTTCATATTGTCTTATAATTATAGAAGCAGTAATTTTATTTAAAATTCAAAAAAAAGAAAATTTTGTAGATTTAGTTTCACAATTAATTATATCAATTTCATGTATGACAGTTTTGTTAATACTTTTTTCTAAAATATTTGGTAATAAAAATAATTTATTCGAAATAACAAATCAAATTTTATCAACAATAATAATTTCAAATTTATATGCAATAAATAAAAAGATTAAATTAAACATAGATAAATTAAAAAATATAAATAAAAAAGAAATTATAAAAAACACTTTAATTATATCTACAATTATAATTTCTGTATGTTTGCAAGCTATATCTTTAAAAAGAAATAGTTTTATAGAATCTATTGAAATAGCTTTATTAAATGTACTTACAATTCTTTTATTTGCATATGTAATGATAAGTAATTTATCTAAAACAAGAGAAATAAGAGAAGCAAGTGTATATATAGACAATTTAGAAGTACGTAATAAAAATTTAACAGAAGTAAATGATAAAATAAGAGGATTTAAACATGATTTTAATAATATAGTTCAAGCAATGAATGGTTATATAATGCTTGAAGATTTAATATCTTTGAAAAAATATTTTAAAAAATTAATGATTGAATGTAATGAAATTAAAAATGTTGAAAATTTAAGTCCTAAAATAATACAAGATCCAGCAATTTATAGTTTATTATTAAATAAATATAATGTTGCGCAAGAATTAGGAATAAAAGTGAATTTTGAAATACCTTTTAATTTTTCTAAAATTTCAGACAATTCATATGATATATCAAGAATATTAGGAATATTGTTAGATAATGCAATAGAAGCATCAGAAGAATGTGATGAAAAAATTATAAATATCAGATTTATAGAAAAAAGAAATATTAAAGGTATATGTATTGAAAATACATATGATAAAAACAAAGAAATAGATACTAATAAGATTTTTGAAAAGAATTTTACCACTAAAAATAAAAAGGGAAATCAAGGAATAGGGCTTTGGGAGGTAAAAAAGATATTAAATAAAAATAAAGAACTTGAATTATATACAATAAAAAAAGATGAATTTTTTATACAATCATTGGAAATATACGAAAATCCCATAGGTTAATCCTATGGGACTTTTAAAAGTAAATAAATTGTATAATTTTGTAAAGTAAATATACACCTAAAGTAGCAGATGTAATTGAAATTAAAAAGCTAATATCTATACTTCTAAAAATTGAAGGAGTTTTGAGGTGCAAAGTTAAGTGCATAACACTATTTACTATTAAAACAATGCCTAGTGCTAATAATAAAATCACAGGAATAGAAGAAGCATAAACTATTGAAATTAAGCTTATAATGAGTAAAATTGAAATAATGATTTTAATATTAATACTGAAATTTTTTAATGGAGATTGCATCATAAGAATCACTCCCTTCATTTACAAAATAATTATATCATAAAATAAAAATATTTAAAGAAAATATAAATAAAAAATAAAAATAATTTGAATAAAAAATAATTTAAAAAACTATTTAAACTTAAAAAGATATATGTTAAAATCATATATGTAAAAATATGGAAAAAAGTACAAAAGCGAAAGGAGAAATTATGAAAGATACAGAAAAAAAAGAAGAGAAAAAAAATATAGAAAAAGATAATAAAAACGAAATAAATAATAATGATGAAACAAAAGTAGAAACAAATAATGATAATAATACAATAAATGAAAATAAGGGAAAAAATAAACCTAAAATAATAGGAACTGTAGGAAATTTTATCCTTACAGCATTAATAACTTTAATAGTTGGAACAGGTGCATTAACATATTATTTGGTAAATAATGCAAGAAAAGATTTAGAAAACAATGCAAATTTAATTGTAAATCAAATTGTAAATAAAGAAAAAGAAGAAGAACCTGAGCCAATTGCAAACATTATAGATACAGCAATAACTAATGCTACATTAAATCAAAATGTTACATCTACAAATAATGTAGATGCAAGTTCAATAAAATTATTAAATGAAGATTTAATTGTTTTATATAATGGTTTAATTTTAAATACTGACAAAATGGAAGAAAAAGAACTTCAATATATAGATAATAAAAGTGATTCTAAAGATGATTATGTTATAACATATTATAATTATGAAAATTTTGCATTTAAAGAATCAAAATTAGGAACATTATCAAGTCAAATTTTTGATGGAGTTGTAAAAATAGAAAATGTTGGAAAAATTGCAATTTCAGAAAATTATGAAGCTATTCCAAGAGAGATAAAAGTAGTAAATTCTATACCAACAGTTGTAGCAGATAATAATCCTAAAATTTTAGATTATGATAGTTCTAAAGTTATAATCACAGATTTAGATGGTAATGGAACAGAAGAATATATAATTATTTTAGCAAATAAATCAATAGGATATTCTAAAATTTTATTGGTAGATTCAAAAGGAAATAAAATAGCAGATTTAGCATATATTGAAAAAAGCAAATGGGATACTGCTACAAATGAGGAATATTATTTATCAATAAATAATATTGAAGTTATTGATATAGATAATGATGGAATAATGGAAATTTTAATAGAACTTCCTACATCAGATGGTATAGCACCAAAAATAAGTTTATTAAAATATAAAAATGGAGAGTTGCAAGGAACAACTAATATAGAATGTTCTTTAGTTAGAAATTAATATCTTAAAAATAAAGAAAATATCTTGAAACTATTGACAAAGAGCCATATCTATGTTAAAATTCTTATCTGTAAACTGCTTAGCTATGGCAAATAAATACTATGAAACAATTAGTTGCCAAAGTTGGAAGTTAGCGAGTATACGAAAAGGGAGGTGCATTTTAATGTACGCAATAATTGAAGCTTGTGGAAGACAATACAAAGTTCAAGAAGGTGAAAGTGTATTTTTTGAAAAACTAAATACTGAAGAAGGTAAAAAAGTTTCTTTTGACAAAGTAATTTTAGTATCTGATGAAGGTAAAGTTCAAGTAGGTAATCCATATGTTACAGGAGCTAAAGTTGAAGGAAAAGTTCTTGTAAATGGTAGAGGAAAAAAAGTTTTAGTTTTCAAATATAAACCTAAAAAGAATGAAAGAAAAACAAGAGGACATAGACAAGATTATACAAAAGTAGAAATTACTTCAATAAAATTAAAAGCTGCTAAATCAGCAGAATAATTAATAATCGAAATTAAAGATTGATATAAAAAATAAAGCGAAAGGAGTGAATCTTTAATGGCACATAAAAAAGGTCAAGGTAGTGTTAAGAACGGAAGAGATAGTGAGTCAAAAAGACTTGGTGTAAAAAAATCTGATGGACAAATAGTTAGAGCTGGAAACATTATAGTTAGACAAAGAGGAACTAATGTACATCCAGGAACTAATGTTGGAATCGGTAGTGATGATACTTTATTTGCTTTAATAGATGGAACTGTTAAATTTGAAAGAAAAGGGAAAGATAAAAAACAAGTAAGTGTTTATCCAGCAGAATAAAATATAAAAACAAGTTTGAAAAAACTTGTTTTTTTTATGCAAAATATTTGAAAAAAAAGTTTATATATGTTTTAATATATATGACTATATAAAAAGGAGTATGTTATTATGAAAAATCTATTATCACCAATTATAATAATTGTAATAGTATTAGTTATAGTAGCTCTAGGACTGTTTGCTTTTAAACTATTTTCAGAAACAGGAGGCTCTGGAACTACAAATCCAGAAGACATGATTGAACCAACAATTGAAGTTAGTTTAAGTGAAGAAGAAGCAATACAAGATGTTGTAACAGTATATATTAAAATAAAAACAGAAGATGAATTAGGTGTAAAATCTATAATATTACCAGATGGAACAGAAATAGAAGGAGATTCTGCGTCATTTGATGTTACTGAAAACAATAAATATGTAATTAAGGCAAAAGGAAATAATGGAGCAGAAGCTACTTTACCAATAGAAATATCAAATATTAGGGAATCATCTTCAGATAATCCATATATACCAGACGGATTTGAACATATAGGAGGAACAGCAGAAGAAGGATTTATAATTGAAGACAAAGTTGGAAATCAATATGTTTGGGTTCCAGTTTCTTCAGGAAAAGTTACTAGAAATACAATGTTAGATTCAAATTTTATTGAATCTACAAATTCAGCATCAGCATTTGTAAATAGTGTTGCAAAAAATTATGGATTCTATATAGGAAGATATGAAGCATCACAAATGGATGTAAGCGGAACAAAAATTGCTGCTTCAATGCCAGGAAAAACTCCATGGACTAATATAACATATTTAGATGCAAATAATGTTTCAACATCAGTTGCTCAAACATTAGAATATCCAGAAGGATATTCAACAGCTATAATAAATAGTTTTGTTTGGGATACAACTTTAAAATGGATAGATGAGAAATATACAAATTATTCTAGTTTATTAAATTATGGAAATTATTCTGGTCAAATATATCCAACAGGAACAACAGAATCAGATGTAGTAAATAATATATGCGATTTAGCTGGAAATGTTAGAGAATGGACAACAGAAATATATAAAGGTGCTACAGACACAAGTTCAAAGAAAAATAGTAATACACAAGAACAAGTATTATATAGAGTAGTTCGTGGTGGAGGAGCAAGTATAAATAAAACTCCAATATCTCATGTAGGTTATCCAGAAAATATGTCAGATAATTATTGGGGATTTAGAACGATATTATTTAAAGACTAATAAAAAATAGCTAAAAATAGTGAAGTGATAAGATAAATGTAGACACAAAAAGTGTTTACATTTATTTTTTTATTAATAGCAAAGTTTTACTTTTTTATATAAAATACTATGTGTAATTAATGTATGTTAAATAATTTATATATAAAATACAAAAATTTACTTTTTCAATAATTTTATATTTGATGATTGAAAAAACAATATAAATAGTATATAATATATCCACATTTTAAGGAAGAAAAGAGGAATTTGCCGTGGTAAATGAATACAGAACAAATAATTGCGGAGAGTTAAGAATATCTGATGTTGGAAAAGAAGTCAGACTTGCAGGATTTGTGCAAACAATAAGAAATTTGGGAAAAATGATATTCTTAGATTTGAGAGATGAAAAAGGAATAACACAAATTGTGTTATCAGATAAAATATGTGAATCAGAAGTAATAAATGATATAACAAAAGAATGTACAATTTCTGTTACAGGTAAAGTTGTAGAAAGAACTAGTAAAAATGATAAAATTAAAACAGGAAATATAGAAATTGTTGCAGATAAAGTTACAGTTTTAGGAAAATGTAAGAGTTCACTTCCATTTGAAATAAATGTAGAAAATAAAAATGTTAGAGAAGATTTAAGATTAGAATATAGATTTTTAGATTTAAGAAATGAAAAAATTCATAATAATATTTTATTACGTTCAAAAATATTAAAAGATTTTAGAACAGAAATGGATAAATTAGGATTTACAGAAGTACAAACACCGATTTTAGCCAATTCTTCACCAGAAGGAGCTAGAGACTTTTTAGTACCAAGTAGATTACATCCAGGAGAATTTTATGCACTTCCACAAGCACCACAACAATTCAAACAATTGTTAATGGTTTCTGGATTCGAAAAATACTATCAAATTGCACCATGTTTTAGAGATGAAGATCCAAGAGCAGATCGTTCTCCAGGTGAATTTTATCAATTAGATTTTGAAATGAGTTTTGCAACACAAGAAGATGTTTTTAAAGTAATAGAAACAGTATTACCAAATGTATTTAAAGAAAATACAGATTGGAAAGTAGATGAAGGACCATTTATAAGAATACCATATAAAGAAGCTATGGAAAAATATGGTTCAGATAAACCAGATTTAAGAAATCCACTTATTATATCAGATTTAACAGAAATATTTAAAGGTACAGAATTTAATGCTTTTAAAGATAAAACTGTAAAAGCAATAGTAGTATCAAAGAATATCGAAGATAAACCTAGAAAATTCTTTGATAATATGAGTGAGTACGCAGTAGAAGAACTAGAAGCTAAAGGTTTAGCATGGGTAAAAGTAGATAATGATGGAAATCTAAATGGTGGAATTAGTAAATTTATTGATGATGAAAGAAAATCAAAAATATTTGAAAAAATGGATGTAAAACCAAATTCTGCAATTTTCTTTATAGCAGACGAATATAATAAAGCTGTTAAAATAGCAGGCGGAGTTAGAATTAAATTAGGTAAAGAATTAGATTTATTAGAAAAAGATGTTTATAGATTCTGCTTTATTGTAGATTTTCCGATGTATGAATTATCAGATGAAGGAACAATAGATTTTAATCATAATCCATTTTCTATGCCACAAGGTGGATTAGAAGCACTTAATACTAAAGATCCTTTAGATATATATGCATATCAATATGATGCTGTATGTAATGGATATGAAATATTATCTGGTGCTGTAAGAAATCATGATCAAGATATAATGATAAAAGCATTTGAAATAGCAGGATATACAGTAGAAGATGTAAAAGGAAAATTTGGTGCTTTATTTAATGCATTTAGTTATGGTACACCACCACATGCAGGTGCAGCACCTGGTATAGATAGAATTATAATGCTTTTGGCTAAAGAAGATAATATAAGAGAAGTAATTGCTTTTCCAAAGAATAAGAAAGCAAGAGATTTACTTATGAATGCACCTTCAAAAGTTTTTGATAAACAATTAAAAGAAGTACATATAAAATTAGATTTAGAATAAAATAAACTAATAAATATAATAAAAATTGAGGATTATTATGAAATTATTTAAAAAAATAATTATATTAACAATTTTAATAATAATGGTTTTAATAGTTAATTCTTATGCAGAAACAGCAATTATAAATATAGAAGCTGTAAGAATTAGAAAAGAAAAAAATACAAATTCAACAATTCTTACAGTTGTTTATGAAGATGATGAAGTAGAATTAATAGAAAAAGAAACAGAATGGTCAAAAATAAAATATGGTGAATTTACAGGTTATGTAAAAACAGAATTTTTAAAATTAAAAAATTTTAAATCTGAAAAAGAAACCACAGAAAATAAAATAACTGAAAATTCTGTAACAAATAATAATGTAAAAAATGAAAATATTCAAAGTAATACTAATACTGAAAATACAGAAGTAAATTTAAAAGAAAATGAGATTTTTATTAGTTCAGATACAGAAATAAAATTATTACCAAGTTTTATTTCAATTAATATTCAAGAAGCAAAAATTGGACAAAAATATGAAATAATTTCAAAACTAAATAATTGGGTAAAAATAACTGATGGTACAGTAGAAGGTTGGATTTTAAAAAATAAAACTACAACAGAAAATATAAAAGTAGAACCAGTTAATGAAATAGTTTCTGAACAACCAATAACTCAAAATGATAATCAAAATTCATCTACTGACAGTAATTCAGAACAAGAAGAACCAAGTAGAGATGGAAGTATTGATTCTAAAAAAACAGGAGTAGTTAATGTAGAAACAGCTAAAATTAGAGAAAAAGCAACAACTAATTCTAAGAATACAGAATTTTTAGATTATGGAGATATTGTAACTATAATAGGTGAAGAAAATGATTTCTACAAAATTACTTCTGGCGAAAAAGAAGGATATGTAAGTAAAAAACTAATAACATTAGAGGAAAAGAAAACATCGTCTAGAAGTTTAGTAGAAGAAAGAAAAGAAGTAAAAAGCAATAAAGGAGAAATTAAAGAAAGTCAAAATATAGAAAATACTAGTGTAGTGGAAAATTCAAACTATGAAAATAATAATACAAATGTTACAGAATTTGCTAAAAAGTATTTAGGATATCAATATGTATTAGGTGGAAAAACTCCAGAAACAGGATTCGATTGTTCAGGGTTTACAAGATATGTTTATAAAAATTTTGGATTTAATTTATCTTCAACAGCAGTTGGGCAAACGAGTGTGGGTGATGAAATAAATAAAAAAGAAGATTTAATGCCAGGAGATTTACTACTTTTTCAAAATGAAGAAAAAACAAAGATAGGTCATACAGGTATTTATTTAGGAAATGATGAATTTATACATGCTGCTAACCCAGAAAGAGGAGTAGTAATAGACAATATTTCAACCAATTCATATTATAATGAAAGATTTGTCTCTGCTAGAAGAATTGTAAAATAAATTAGTGGAGGAAAACATAAAAAATAAAATAATATTAATATTAATTATAATGGGGCTATATTTTAATATAGCTCTTTTTTTACCATTAGATGAAATAGAAAATAAAAAGATTTATATAAAAGCTATTATATTAGAAGCAGATTATTCGAATGAGTATAATAATACTTATACAGCGAGAATAAAAGATATTAGAAATAAGAGTTTTCAAAATTTTAAAGTTTATATAAAAACAGATAAAAAAATTAATTTAAAAAATGGAGATATAATAAATGCTACAGGTTTATTTTCAAGAGGAAATGATAGTAGAAATTATAGAGGTTTTAGTTATAAAAATTATTTATTACAAAAGAAAATATTTGGAATAATAGATATTTATGAAACTAACAAAATTGGAAGTACGATAAATATAGAAGTATTTTTTTATAAAATAAAAGAGAAAATAAGTATTAGTATAGAAAAAATATATTCAAATATAGAAACAAAAGAATTTTTGAAATGCATATTAATAGGAATAAATTTGAAAGATAATGAAATAAAAGAAAATTTTAAAAATAGTAATTTATCACATGTTTTAGCAATATCTGGAATGCATGTTTCTTATATAATATTGGCAATAGATTTAATAAAAATAGAAAATAAGAGGGGAAATTTAATAATAAAATTCTTTATATTGATAATATATCTTTTTGTAACAGGGATAAGTGTATCTTGCTTAAGAGCATGCATGATGTATAGTTTACTAATAATTAGTAAATTAGTTTATAGAAAGAATAATATTTATATTACAGCATTTAATACATTGATTTTTTCTATTGTTTATAATATATACAATATTTTTAATGCTGGAATGTGGCTAAGTTATGCTGGTATGTTAGGAATAGTTTTATTTCAAAAATTTATATATAAATTTTTTATTTATAAACTAAATATAAAAGGAAAAATAATAAAAAAGATAATAGAAATAGCGTGTGTTTCTATATCAGCACAAATTATTATATTTCCAATAATGATATATTTTTTTAATACAATTTCATTAAATTTTGTTATTTCAAATTTAGCAACTTATTATATAATTGGTCCAATTATAATAATAGGTTATAGTTCTATAATTTTCAGATTATTAAAAATAGATTTATTAGTAAATATAATAGCATCAATAGAAGAATTTTTAGTTAAATTTTTGCTAAAGATAACAGAATATATAAGCAAATATCTAAATTTTAATTTTTATATAATAACATTAAATTTTATTACAATATTAATGTATTTTGTTTTTTTAATATTAATAATAAGAAAAATTAATTTAAAAAAAATAAAATATATCAAACTAATATATAAATTTAAATTAAAAGATATAGAAATATATAAGAATAAAAAAATAGTTATAATAGTTATTTTAATAATTTTATTTAATTTTATTATTAATACAAATTTAAACTTCAAAAATACATTAGAGATTTCTTTTATAGATGTAGGGCAAGGAGATTGTACATATATAAGAACTCCAAAAAATAAAAATATATTAATAGATGCAGGAGAAGGAAATAGTGAAAAATATGATTATGGAAAAAATGTTGTTTTACCATATTTATTAGATAGAAAAGTTAATAAATTAGACTATATTTTTATATCTCATTTTGATAATGATCATGTAGGAGGTATTTTTTATATATTAGAAAATATGAAAGTAGAAAAAATATTTATTGGAATACAAGCAGAAGAATATGAAAATTATATAAAACTAAAACAAATAGCAAAAGAAAAAAATATCCCAATAATTATATTACAACAAGGAAACAGTATTAATATAGAAAAAGAAATATACATAAAAGTATTATTTCCAAATGAAAAATATATAATTGAAGAAAATAAAATTAATAACAATTCTTTAGTATTTATTTTATATTATAATAAATTTTCTGCTATGTTTACAGGAGATATAGAGGAAATTGCTGAAAATGAAATTTTAAAAAAATACCCAAAATTAAATATCGTATTACTTAAAGTAGCACATCATGGTTCTAAAAGTTCCACTACAGAAAATTTTATTGAAAATATTAATCCCAAATTAGCTTTAATAGGTGTTCAAAAAGATAATACATATGGCCATCCAAATAAAGTAATAATAAATAGATTAAAAAATAGAAATATAAAAATATTTAGAACAGATTTAAATGGAGAAATTAGAATAAAAGTAAATAAAAATGGAAGATGTACAGTAAAGACACATATATAATAATTTTGAATAATTATCATAAAAATGTAAATACTAGCAAAAAGGTGATAATTATGAAAAAATGTTGTTTTTATGGAATTTTAATTTTTATATTTTCTATAGTAATAGGGTATAGTTATTCAAGAATATGGAATGAATCAAAAACTGTAGTAAATGAAAATAGCATATTTAAAGAAGATGTTCAAAATATGGCGTTAGAAAATATGATAATAGAAACTGTAAGTGAAGAAGAAAAAATACTTCCAACAACAAGTTTTGCAATAAAAAAAGTTTTTGATAAATGTGGACATTTTAAATTTTCATATGCAGAATTACCAATAGAAATAATAAATTTAAATAAAAATGAAGTAGAGAATATGTATAATGAATGGAATGTAGAAAATTTTTCTAGTAAAGAAATTGTTTTATCAAAAGTGGTAGATGGATGGTGTAATGAACATTATATAATAAAATTAGATAATGGAGTTATTAAAATATATAATAAAATAGATGATAATAATTTAAAATTATATAGAGAAACAGAAATATCAAAAGAATATTTAACAAAAGAAGATATAGAAAAATTAGAAGTTGGAATTTTAGTGTATGGAGAAGGAAAAATAAATTCTGTTATAGAAGATTTTGAATAAATAAAAACTACTAACAAAATTTAAAATATGTTAGCAGATAAAAAATAAAGACTACAAAATGAAGTGAACCCAAATTATTAGACAAAAAAAGTTTAATAAGGAG
>CAZYST010000017.1:0-31384 GCA_964650305.1 uncultured Lachnospiraceae bacterium | reverse complement strand
TATACCACTTTCTGATATTATTTGTTTTAATGTTTTTCCTTGTATTAATTCCATAACTATATAATACAAATTATCTTCGTTTCCTACATCATATATAGAAACTATATTAGGATGTGTTAAACTTGCAGCAGATTGTGCTTCTGTATTAAATTTTTTAATAAATTCGCTATCTGTTGTAAATTCATCTTTTAAAATTTTTACAGCAACAAATCTATTTAATACATGACATTTTGCTTTATATACTGTTGCCATTCCACCATTTCCAATTTTTTCTAAAATTTCATATCTGTTATTTAATAATTTTCCTATAAGATTCATCTTATATCTCCCCTTATACATTATCAACAATTATTGTTGTTATATTATCATAACCACCATTTTCATTTGCTTTATTTATTAAAGCTTCTGTTGGTTTTTCTGGATTTTTAAGTAAAATATTATATATTTCTTCTTCTCTTATCATATTTGTTAGTCCGTCTGAACACATAAGTAATATATCGTCTTTTAAAAAGCCTTTACACATTACATCTGGCTCTACAAGAGTATTACATCCTAATGCTTTCATAAGCATATTTTTCTTTGGATGATTATACGCTTCTTCTTTTGTGATAGTACCTTCTTTTACTAATTTTTCAACATAGCTATGATCAGTAGTTAATTTTCTAATTATATTTTTTCTTATTCTATAAACCCTACTATCTCCCACATGTCCTATAAAAACTCTATTATTATATATTAAACAAACATCTAAAGTAGTACCCATATCATGAAGTTCTGGATTTTCTTTTGATTTTTCATGTACTACTAAATTTGCATATTCTACTGCACTATTTATTAATTTCAAAAAATCTTCTTTTTCTTTCTTTATTTTTGAAATATTATTTTTTATATAGTTTTTTGTGCTTGTTACAGCTAATGAACTAGCTATTTCTCCACCTTTATATCCACCCATTCCATCGGCTAATATAAATAATTTTATTTCTTCTTCTTCTGATGATACATAAAAACTATCTTGATTCATTTCTCTTGCTTTTCCTATATCTGTCTTTGCTAAAATTCTCAAACCAACTCTCACCTCTATTCTTGTTTTAAGTTTTGCCTTCTTAATTGACCGCAAGCTGCACTAATATCAGAACCTAATTCTCTTCTGATTGTAGCTACTATTCCATGATCATTTAAATAATCTCTAAATTTTATAATATTTTCATTTGTACTTTTTGTATATTTTCCATCTTCTATTTTATTTATAGGTATTAAATTAACATGTGATATCTTTCCTTTTAGAAGTTTTACTAATTCTTTAGCATCTTCTAAATTATCATTATTATCTTTTGCAAGTGCATATTCGAAAGATATTCTTTTGTTTGTTTTTTCAATATAATACTTGCAAGCTTTCATTAATTCTTCTATTGGATATCTATTATTTATAGGCATCATTTCACTTCTAGTTTTATTATTACTACTATGAAGAGATATTGAAAGTGTACATTGCATTTGCCTATCTGCTAATTCATAAATTTTTGGAACTAAACCACTAGTTGATATGCTTATATGCCTTGCTCCAATATTTAAACCTTTAGGATTATTAAGTATTCCTATTGCTTCCATTACATTATCAAAATTATCTAATGGCTCTCCTATTCCCATAAAAACTATATTTGATACTTTTAAATTTTCATCTTTTTCAATTGCTAAAATTTGTTCTACAATTTCTCCAGCTGATAAACTTCTTGAAAATGGTATTCCTGTTGAAGCACAAAATTTGCATCCCATTTTACAACCTATTTGTGAAGATACACAAACTGTATATCCATGATGATATTGCATTAAAACTGTTTCTATTAAATTTCTTTCTCCATCTTTTACATCAAATAAGTATTTTTTTGTTCCATCTACTGATTCTAATTTATGAACAATATTAAACTCTCCTAAAGAATAATTTTCATCTAATTTTTTTCTTAAATCTAATGATAAATTTGTCATTTCATTAAATGAATTGACTTTATCTTGGTAAATCCATTTAAATATTTGTTCAGCTCTAAATGGTTTTTCTCCTATACTTTTTATTTCTTCTTTTAATGAGTCTAAATTATAATTTTTTATATTTTTTTTCAAGATTTACCCCCATTTTACATAGTTTGGTTATATCATATAATATCTTTTTTTACAATATATTTTTAAAGATTTAACATAAACGTAATGGTTTAACGTTTTTGGAAGCCTTTGGAAATTTTCCGCTGGCTTCCTCTTTTTTACTCTTTTCCGATTAACAAGTCACTATTTTCTTCTATTGTTCGGCGAATAATATCTAAATCATCTTCTATTTTTTCAAATGTAATACTATAGTCCAAATCACAAATTACAGTATTAGAAAAATCTGATTTTAAATTATTTTTTCTAAATCGCATAAACATTTCATACTGATATTCTTGATATACATCTGATACTGCAATAATTAATTGTGTTTCTGGGTCAAATTTCATTTGATACTCTTTATAGAAATAATAAATCTGATACATACCTCCTCCGTAATATCCCACAATAACATCATCTGTTAAGTGACCTACAAAATTGTATGTGTCAATGTCTAAAACAATCCGCCCTTCATTTACAAATGTGCCTTTACTTCGAAAACAAATGTTAATAACACTAACATTTTTCACTTCAATTTTAGGATAATATTCACTCATAATGTTCCCTCCTTTGTTGCCATAATAATATTTATAATATTAACATAATTTATTATTTTTTTCAAGTTTTTGCTATTATCTACTTTTTTATACTAGAATTTTTAAAAAACAAAATAAAAAAATTTGCAATACAAATTTCTGTGCAAAGTATTTATATTATAGAAGATTTAAAGAAAACTTTCATATATAATTATCCCCCAGTATAACTGGGGGATTTTCATATCGGCCTATAAGGCCTTTATACTAGCTGACGCTGAAGCGTCCCAGTTTTGACAGCTTACGCCACTTTCGCTTGCGTTTTTTTGATACTTACTACCCTTTAAAAGGGTCTTTATATTCTTTTATTGTTATTTGATCTGACATCATGTCTTTTTTTAATTGGTTTTGTACATAATTGTATACTGCCGTCTTGTTATTTCCTACCGTACTTACATAAAATCCTCTACACCAAAATGTTCTGTTGCTGTATTTATATTTTAAGTTTGCATGTCTTTCAAATATTATTAATGTACTTTTTCCTTTCAGATATCCCATGAATGATGATACACTTAATTTTGGTGGTATACTTACATACATATGTATGTGATCTGGACATGCCTCTGCATTTATTACTTCAACTTCCTTTCTTCTGCACAATTCTCTCAATATCATTCCTATTTCTCTTTTTAATGTTCCGTATATTTCTTTTCTTCTGAATTTTGGTGCAAACACTATATGGTACTTGCATTCCCATGTTGTGTGTGCTAAACTATCTGTGTATGGACTTTTCATACGCCCACTCCTTTCATGATTTTTATTTTAAGCCGTCAAACTTTAAATATTATATCATGTTTGAGTGGGTATTTTGTTACTCTGTGCAAAACTATAAGTTTTCTGAATCCCCCAGCATAGCTGGGGGTTAACTCTAAAATTAATATAAAAAGGTTATATTATTTATAATATAACCTTTTTTATCTATTTTTTTCTTAATACATATCCTCTAGAATTTTTAAATAATATATCAAATCCAGATTTATCTTCATATTCATCTAAATCATAACTTTCATTTACTCTAATAATATATTTTTTTTCTGGATCTTGCATACCATCATCTATTGTATACAAAGTTGGATCATGAGTTATTTCATGATATACCATTGTAGTACTTCTTAAATCAGAAATTGCTATAGCCCAACATCTTTCATATTGACTTCCTGTTATTAATACTAAATTTTCTGCATTTACATCTTCTATATTTTTCATATATTCCATAACTTCAATTTGCTCTTTTGCTAAATTACTATATGCTTGTATTAGCCCTCTGTAATTGCAATTTTCTGAAAAATATATTCCCACATAATTTGGAAGCTTTTGTTTTTTATCTTCTGGTAATAAAGTGCTAGCTTTTAAAACAACTGTAGCTATTACTAAAATTATAAATAAACTTTCGTATACAGCTAAAATTTTACCAAATATTTTATGTGTTGAATATTTATTTATAAGAGAAATTGTTATTGCAACAACAACTGGCCATACAATATAATATATTTTAAAGAAATAATATGTTGACATTATTGCAAGTCTCATTCCAAGCCACATAATCGCAAAATAAGCAATTATAACTACTGCAAATACGTCTAAAAATTCAAATTTAAATTCTTTTATTTCTTTTCTATTTTTTATTTTATCTACTATATATAAAATCCCAAAAGGAAGGTAAAATACAAAATTTTCATATAATGATTTATACATGCCACCATCATTTAATAAAGCATCTTTTAAATTACTTTGTCCTTCTATATGAAATGTTGGTATTACTAGATAACCAATTCCTAAAGCTGTTATTAATAATAATATTCCTGTTACTATTAATGTATTTTTCTTAAATATCTTTAAAAATGTTTTTCCATTTTCTTTAAAATCTTTTATAAAAATATATATACAAACTGCAGCAAATACTCCTGGTACAAATAAACAATATGAAAATATAAGTAACATTGCAACAAATGAAATTAATGTTATAATAAGTACTTTATTTATTTTTTCTTTATCAAATAATAATTGTACTACTATAATTAACATTATTGTAGCAACAACACCTAATGACAAATATGAAAAGCCATACATATATGAACTATATGGATATCCATACATATATAATGGCATCATTCCCATTGTAAGTATAAATCCAAATTTATTTTTTACTTTGTCCATTATAAGAACATAAAATGTAAGTGCATTTAATAAGAATATTAAAATTTCAAACATTTCATATATGTATTCATGATCTATTCCTGTAAAGAAATTAACTACACGCATAAGAAGTCCATCATTTATATATGCTCCTGTTTGCATAACATTAAAATTAAATATTGTTTTATCTTCTACATTTACAAATATTTTTAAATTATCTGCATAATGTTTAGCTGCTCTATAATGAATTGCTGAATCTATTGCAGCATATTTTATTCCACCATCTTGTGGTCTTATGTCTTTTATTAATATTACTGCAAATATTGCAAGTACTATTAATAATCCTGCAATATCCATTTTTCTAACTTCATATTTTTGAAACTCTTTATTTTTTACGGCTTTATAACCTAATAATACAGAAAATACTATATTAATTAATGACAAAAGCCACATATGTGATGTTATATTTAAGAGTCCTAAAATCATACCTATTGTTACATTATATCCTAATAATGAAACTATAAAAATAACAATCCATTTTATAAAATTTAATTTTTCATCAGATTTTCTAAATATCATAAAAGATATTCCTAGTAAAATTAATGTTAGTACGTATAAAATTTCCATTTTTTCCCCTTTTATTATTTATTTATTATTTTTCTTATTGGTATTTCTATTAATAATTCTAATTTTCTAATCAAATTTAATATACCAAATATAAAAATTTGTAAACTATTTATTTTGTTGTAATTTTTATGATAATACATTTTAGCTTTATATAATTGTTTTATTTTTACATAATAGCTAAATGCTTTTCCTATTGCTTGACTTTCTAAATGTATAAATTTTTCATTATTTATGCTATATGTTTTTAAATTTATTTTTTTTAATTTTTGTGCTACTATATCTTCTTCATAAAATAAAAATGTATTTTCATCGAATTTTTCAATTTGTTCATATACATCATATTTTATTATAAAAAATGCTCCTGAAATAGCATCTACTTCTAATATATCTTTTGAATATTCTTTTTCTGAATATTCTCCATTTCTAAGTTTTTTGTAAAAAATTAATTCTAATAATCTAGTAGAATGTATTACATCTAGTTTAAACGTTCTTATTTTCCAACTACTTCTTCTTATAGGTTTATTTTGTTTATTAAACATTCTTGGAGCTACTATCGCAACATCTTTTTCATTTTCTAAAACATTTAAGCAATTAATTATTGCTTTTTCTTCTATTATTACATCTGGATTTGAAATTATTATATAATCATAATTTTCATTATTTTCTTTTAAAAAGTTTATTCCAAAATTATTCCCATATGAATAACCACCATTTTTTTCAGATTGTATAACAGAAACTTTTTCATTTTCTATTTTTTTTAATTTTTCAAAAGCACCAATAGTAGTAGACATATTATCTACTACTATTATTCTATTTATTGTATTATATTTAGTTATTTTTTCTACAAAATCTATTGTATCTTTTTCATCATTGTAATTTACAATTATAGCTGCAACTTTCATATTACTATCCTTTATGTATTTTGAATTTTTTCTTCTCCAAATCTTTTTTCAATTTTATGAAATATTACTTTTGTTATTATTACATATAAAACAAATTGTGTAAATAATGTAACTGTACAAGAAAGTGTTGCACCATTTATTCCATTTGTTTTTACTAACACATTTGATCCTATAAAAGCTACTATCATTGTTATAACATATATTACAAATTGAACAAATGTATTTCTTGTTGTTGTAAGCAATACTAAATTTATATAAGATATTGCATAGAATATATGTGATGCAATTATAATACATAAATTTATTCTATAATTTAACAATTCATCTACACCATATATTATTTTTAATACTTCTGGACCTAAAAGATATGCTGCACCTGTAGCTAAAACTCCAAATCCTATAACACAAGCTTTTATTTTTAATGCTAAACCTTTAAAATCTTTCATATTTTTATTTTCATAAAATTCTGTTAATTTGTTTAAACATGGCATAAATATAAATTGTGTAAATAATGTAATAACTGTAGCTGGCATTATTATATATCCAAACATTGCTTGCATATCTTCTGTTAAGTATGAATCTATTGCATATTTGGGTGCATTTAAAACATATATTCCTGCAAAAGAATTAGCAAAAACAAAAAAGTCTGTTTTAAATACTTTTATAACATTTGATAATGTAATTTTTTCATCTTTACTAACTAATTTTTTTATTATTATAAAATCAAATGTTAACATAGTCAATATATTTACTATAACAGCTGATAATATTGCAATTATCAAATTCTTTGTAATAAAATCAACTATAAGAAATATTATTAAACCTGCTAATGATTTTATTGTTAGTGATTGTCCACTTTTATATAATAATTCATTTTTTTGCATTATTCCATATAAAATTTCTGCAAAAGCTTCTGTTGCTTTATATAAACAAAGTAATAAACACACACTTAATTTATACGCTGTATATTCTTTTATAAAAACAAATCCTACTGCTAATATCATCATTATTACACATGAAATAACTCTATTTAAAATATAATCTTTGTCTTTAATTTTCTTTTCTATATCAGTTACTTGGCATAATCTTCCTGAATATAATCCTACTGTATATAAAATCAAAGCTGTTGCATAACATATTGAAAATATACCAGCATCATTTACACCATTTATTCTTGTAACAATTATTAAAAAGAAAAGTGAATTAAATGAATTTAATCCTGTTCCTAATATATTCCATATAAAGTTTTTTAAAAAAATCTTTTTTTCTTGTTCCATTATAAAACTCCTAGTATAAATAAAATTCTAACTGCAATGTCTGCTGTAATTTTTCTTCTGATTCTTTTAGGATAAAATGCTTTTTTCAAAGCTTTAAAAAAGTTATATTTTTCTTGAACAAAAATATCTAAAACTTTTTTATTTTCATTAGATATCTTATCATAAAAATTCTTTTTAAATTCTAATTGTTGAATTCTAATTTTTACAAAACCATTTTTTCCAAATAAATTTTTTATTCTCCACATTAAAATTGCAAAAAATCCTTGCCCTTCTACTGTTGCATTTTTCTTATCTCTTCTATATTTTACAGTAACCACATCATCATATGCTACATTTCCTAAACCACTACAAATCATATATGTCCACCAATCATGAAACATACATTCTGTTGGTATATTATCTAAAACAGCATCTCTTGCCTTTTGATTTATTACCATTGTCATTCCTTGAGATACACATTCATATAATGAATTGGTAAAACTATATGTTTTATGTTCTTCTCCATGCCCCATAAAATTCATTTCAATATCATAATAATCTACATTTGAAAATGCCATATTAGGTTTTTCATTATCTAAATTATTCAAAGAATTTACTGCTAATTCTATTTTATTTGGAAGCCAAACATCATCTTGATCTGCAAAAGCATAATAATCTGCTTTTCCTAATTTTAAAAGTTCAAAAAAACTTTTTATAAATCCAAGATTTTTTCCTTCTACAACTCTAATATTTTTATGAATTGCTTCATATTGTTTTAATACTTTAACAGTTCCATCTTTTGAACCATCATCTCTTATTACTATTTCTATATTTCTATATGTTTGATTTAAAAAAGAAGAAATTTGTTCTCTTACATATTTTTCTCCATTATATGTTGAAAGTAATATTGCAACTTTTTTATTCTCACTTTCCATTTTTCCTCTCCTCTACATATCATTTTCAAAAGATATTATAACAAAAAGATTTAAAATATAAAAGTAAATTTTAAAATTTCTTTTATTTTTACATCTTTCTTAATTTTATAACAAAAATAGATAAAAAAATGTAGACTAAATTGTCTACATTTTTTATTTTTCTATTTATAAATTGGTTTAAAAATATACAAACCATCTTCTGCATAAAGCTCTTCAAATTCCATATCATAAGCTTCATTTAAATCTTTTTTTGCTACTATATAATCTATACCTAATTTTTCTAAATCAGTATAATTATATTCTATTAATAAATTATCTGGTGCAACTGCTGTTACAGTATTTTGTTCATATTTTCCTAAATTTATATTTACATGACAATATCTATTATATTGCACTTTATTTTCTTCTGCTCTATCTTCTAAAATAGTTTCAAACAATTCAATATTAGGATAAACATTTGTAGAATTTATTGTTCTTACTCCATTTGCTACTAGATAATTATTTAAATACCATCCTGTGTCATCTCCTAGCCATAAAGCATCTGGATCTTTTTCTCTAATTTCTGCAATTTTCTTAGAAATTGGTTTTTCATATATAATATCTGTTGTTCTTGAAACTGGATTTACACAAATTCCTGTAATTAGTGCTATTAGCATTATCATATATAAAGCTAATTTTTTTAACTTTTCTTTATTCATATTTAAAATTGCAAATATTGTAATTCCAAATAAAACTCCTGAAATTAATGCTTTAACATTTCCTAAATATCCTTCTATTTCTGGTAATAACATAGATAATTGTTTTTTAGATACTATAGCTATATATATAGTTCCTGCAATAGTTATTATTGCTGTAAAAATTAATGTTAATATATTTGATATTTTATTTTTCTTTTCAGAATTTTCTTTATTTGGAATGTTTAAATTTAGCAATTTAGTATTTGTTTCCATTCTACTAAACAAATATATTAATATGTATATATTTAAAGTTCCAAGTGGTATTGTTACTCTTTGAGATGTTGTCATAGACATTAATGTAATTTTAGCTAAAACTTCATTAAATCCATATTTACACCAAACTAATAAAAATCCTGAAACTATAAGTGTTGGTGCTAAAAAAGACCAATCTTTTCTATTTCTAATTAAATATATTATTCCTAATATAATTGGTATTGGGTAAAAAGATAGCATACTTGATGTTTCACAAGGATTTGGAATATATTTATACGCCCAAAAAATATTATAAAAATATGCATATAAAGTTAAAGCTCCACCACCAACTTCTTTTCTAGCACCCGGATAATCTGTAGACATTGTAGCAATTATTGCATCTTTTGATAAAATAATCCATCTAATTAATAATCCTATTATTGAAGCTATTGTAACTAAAATTAAGATTATATCATGTGCATTAAATCTATATTTATTATCTTTTATGTTTTTTATCATAATCCAGATAAATAATGCTAAAAATACATATGCAAATGAAACTTGCCATGCTGGATATAATACGAATACATATGCAAGTACAGAAGACACTAGTCCCAGTGCACACAAATATTTTACATATTTTTTATCTGTTTTCATAAATTTATCTATAAGAACAAGTATTATTTGTCCCCATATTAATGTATCCATGCAATACCACCATTGTACTGCTGCTGAAAATGTTATAGCTAAAGCACCACAAAGTGATATTTTCTTTTTTTTATTTGTAATAATTAAACAAAGTTCATATGATCCTAAAATCATAGCAACTAATCTTGCATACCACTCAAAACTAAGTCCCACATCATTTCCAAATATTAAATATGCAAGTTGGAATGGCTTACCAATCATTAATATATCTTTTACTGGCGCATTTACTAGAGTAAACATATCTGTTTTTGTTCCTCTTAGTTTATTACTAAAATATTCAAATTTATTTTCTCCCACTGCTTGAGATAATTTATATAAAGTTGAACTTGCCCATTCATCTGTTCTTATCAATCTTGGATATCCAAGCAATGTATGAAATCTTCTATTATCAGAATTTAATTGAAATTGTTCATCATAATTTACAATAGATGAACCATGATATTTAAATATCATTACAAATAGTAAAAATGCTAATGCTATTTTATATCTATGTTTATGTATAAATTCATACATTTCTTTTAATTTAAATACAAAATGTATTCCTATAAACATAAAAATAATTGCTACTAACATCATTCTATTTTTTGATATATATTGTGGGTCTATTCTTCTATAAAAAGTATATTCAAATATTATTGATGCAATTACAGATAAAATTGCAACTAGAACAAGTTTAGTTTTAAAAAAATTATTTTTATCTAAAAAGAATGCTACCTTTTTTATAATTTTGTTTTCTAAACATTTTTCTTTTAATTTTAAAATTTTTTCTTTCATTTTTTCTCCTTTATTTTAAAATTAATATCTAACTTTATAAATTAATTCAGTTCCTACCATATCTACTTCTTCGACATCAAATTCAGGTATTTCTATTTTTAAGTTTTTTCTAGTTAAAATATAGTTTATACCTAATTTTTTAACATCATTATAATTTAAAAGTATTTCAATAGAATCTTCTGATTTTAAATTTATTGTAGTTTCCGTTTTTACTATTTTAACTTCAATATGATGATATCTATTATACATTTCTTCATATTTTTCTGCTTCCTCGCCAAATAAATTTTCATAAAGTTCTAAATTTGGATATACACCTGTAGATGATATAGATTTTGCTCCATTTGCCACTATATAATTTGATATCATCCAACTCATATTGTCAACAACCCAAATTCCTTCTGGATCTTTATTTACAATATTTTGAACAGCATATGATATTGGTTTTTCATATATTAATACTGTACCTTGTGAAATAGGATTAACAAATAAACCTGTTACTAATGCAATTGCAATAGTAAAACCATAAAATATTTTTTTATTTTTTTCTTTATTTAATGAAAGTAAATTATATATTGCAATAAAGAATATTATTGATATTACAATAATTTGCACTATATTCATATATTTAAATTGTTCTGTATATATTCCACTTATTATTAAACATATTAGTGTAAGTATTGTTATAAAAATATTGCTTTTTTTAGATAATAATTTATCATCTTCTTTTATCTTAGATATTAAATAGATAAATACATATATGTTTAATGCTGCAAGTGCAATTTCTGCTCTTTCAGATATTGACATTGAAAGTAATGTTAGTTTAGAAATCATTTTTGGAAATCCTATAAAACAATATATTCCCAAAAAAACTGATATTATTAATGATAAATATAAAAATAAATCTTTTTTCTTATTTTTTGCTAAATACACAATTGCTAAAATAATTGGTACTGGAAAATATGAAAGCATTGTAGAATTTTCACACGCATTTGGAAAATATATGTATGGTGAAATAATATTGCAAAAATAAGAAAATATTGTTTTTATTCCTCCTCCAGTACTTTCTCTATTTCCTGGATATTTTGTATTCATTATAGCTTTTATAGTTTCAGAAGATAAACTATACCATCTAAATAATATTGCTAAAATTGCTATAATAGTAATTATAGTTACTGTAATATCATGTACTGTAAATTTGTATCCTGATTTTATATTTTTTACTAAAATCCAAATAAATAAAACTAAAAATACATATGCAAACGAAATTTGCCAAGCAGGATATAATACAAAGATATATGCCAAAACAGATGAAAATAAACCTAATGCACATAGATATTTTATATATTTTTTATTTGTTTCCATAAATTTATTTAAAAGTACTAGTATAACTTGTCCCCATATTAATGTATCCATACAGTACCACCATTGTACTGCTGATGAAAAAGATATTGCGATTGTTCCTAAAAGAGAAATCTTTTTATTTTTATTTGTTATAATCATACATAATTCAAAAGAAGCAAGAATCATTAATGTTATTCTAGCATACCAATAAAAACTAAAAGCTGTATCTCTGTCAAATATCAAAAATCCCCATAAAAATGGTTCTCCCACCATTACAATATCTTTTACCGGAGTACTAACTAATGAAAACATATCTGTTTTTGTTCCCCTTAGTTTATCATTAAAATATTCAAACTTATTTTCTCCAACTGTTTGTGATAAAATATACATTGTTTGCGTAGAATATTCATCACTTCTAATAAATCTTGACATTCCTATCAATTCTTGTGCTTTACTTTCTTCTGTATTTTGCAAATGGTTTGTGTACCAAACCATAGAGCTTCCATGTAATTTAAATATCATTACAAAACATAAAAAAGCTCCTGCTATTATATATCTATGCTTATATATAAATTCATACATCTCTTTTAATTTTAATATAAAATGTAATGCTATAAAATAAAACGCAAGCCAAAATATTAATATTCTTTGTTTTGATATTTCTACAATTTCATAGTCATATGTATGTGTTATATCATCTATAGGCTTAGCCACAAATTCAATTATTTTTGGATAACAAAACATTTCAAAAAGAATACTTACTATAAATGTTATTAAAATTGCTAATATTAATTTAATTTTTTTAAAATTTTCTTTATTTAAAAAATTAATAGTTTTTTGTATCCATTTATTAGATACAAAACTATTAATTTTTGATTTTAGTTTATTATACAATTCTAAATCTTGCATTACCATTTTACCTCTAATTTTAAAACATCTACTAAAAATCTATTTACCCATACATATACTATTGGTAATCCCATTCTATAAAATAAATGAACACCCCATATAAGTATTGATTTAAAACCATTTTTAAAGCAATGTGAAAATTTAAAAAATTTATTTTTTCTCCAATCTTCAAAATTTTCATCTAAATATTTTAAAATATCTTTTAATACAACATTCATTTTAGCTTCTTTGTCATAAGAAACCATATATGCCCATGATATTGCTAAATGCAAGAATGCCCAAGCACTTAAACAAGTTTTATATTCTTCATATTTGCCAAGTTTAATAGCATGTTCTTTTATAACTAATAAATATTTTTTTAAGTTTTCTATATCTTTTAGTCCTAAATTATGTATTTGAGAACTTGATCTTAAATAATAATGATATAAAACATCTGGTATAAAAGTAAGTTTTTTTATTCCATCCATATATGCTGTAATTAAAAATAATGTATCATTACAACCTCTAAATGGTAAAAAGCTTAGATGTTTTACTTTTTCTAATTTATATATTTTATTCCAAAGTGATGGATTAGCATATACTATAAAATCATCATTCCAATCAACATCTTTTGACATTGTTCCATGTTGTGTCATTTCAACAGAAACAACTTTTCCAGTATCTAAATCTACTCTATCGTATCCAGAAAAAGCAATATCTGCATCATCTTTTTTTGCTACTTCATAAAGTTTTTCAGCCCATGTAACTTCTGGTACATCATCACTATCTATAAAACCAACATATTCACCTGTTGCTTGTTTTAATCCATATGTACGTGCTGACCACTCTCCACCATTTTCTTTATGGAAAGTTTTTACTTTATTTGGATATCTTTTTTTATAATCTTCTATTATTTGTGGTGCTGAATCTGTTGAACCATCATTCACACAAAGTATTTCTATATCTTCAAGAGTTTGATTTACTAATGCATCTAAACATCTTGGTACATATTTTTCTAGATTATATATTGGTACAACAATAGATACTTTTATATTATTCATTTTATTTTCCCCTTCTATCCATCAATTCATGTTCGCAATCTATTAATCTCATTTCAAAATTTTGTTTTGAATTTTTTATTATATTATCAAGTGTTAAACCTGTAAATAAAGATTGAAGTGTACATACAAAAAGTAGCATACTAAGTATTATTGATGGTACTCTTACAATTTCTCCACTAGATTGTACTAATGTTACAACTGCTGGAATGAAAAATACAAATCCAAGTACAGCCATAAAAAATGCTATTATTGAGAAAAAGTTTAGTGGTTTATAATTTTTGTAAAAACCAAATATTGTTTTTATAACTTTTATTCCATCTGGAATTGTATTTAATTTTGAAGGGCTATCTGCTGGTCTATCTCTATATTCAATTATAACATTTTTAACTTTCATATTTTTGTCTAAACAATGAATTGTCATTTCAGTTTCTAATTCAAATCCTTTAGACATTACAGGGAAAGTTTTAACAAATTTATAACTAAATGCTCTAAGACCTGTCATAACATCTCTTATATCACTTTTATAAATTCTATTAATTAATGCTCTTACAGTAACATTTCCAACATTATGAAATGGTCTTTTATTTTCTGTAAAATATGTAGATGAAAGTCTATCTCCTACTACCATATCTACATTTTCTTCTAATACAGCTTTTACCATTTCTTTAGCACTTTCTGCAGGATATGTATCATCTCCATCAACCATAATATAACATTCTGCATCTATTTCTCTAAACATGGTTCTTATAACATTTCCTTTTCCTTGTCTTGTTTCATATCTAACAATTGCTCCTGCTTCTTTTGCTATTTTATCTGTTCCATCTTTTGAATTGTTATCATAAACATATATTTTTGCTTCTGGTAACTCTCTTTTAAAATCTTCAACAACTTTTTTTACTGTTTTTGATTCATTGTAACAAGGAATCAATACTGCTACTTTATCCATAATTTACTCCTTTATTTTTTCTTTTTTGGTTTCTTTTTTATTAAATATAAATAATTTACTAAATACAAAATTTAAAATTATTACTACTATATTTGCAATAACTTTCATTACTACATCATTAAAATTAATAGCTACTGCTAAATTCATAAGTCCTATACTTATAGCTTCTGTAAATAATCTACATCCAACAAATGATGTTATTTCTTTTAATAAACCTTTTTTAGATTCTGTTTTACTTTGAAAAACACATACTTTGTTAGTAAAATATGCAAATATTACAGCTGTTATAAATGCTATAATTTCACTTAAATTTACTCTTAAAGTTTCATCTAAACTTACAAATATTAACACACTACATATTACATAAGTTAATATATTTACTACTGTAGATAATGCACCAAATACAAGATATCTCATACCTTCTAAGTGGCCTCTATATATATCTGCTAAAAATTTTAACTTTATTTTTTCTAATATTTTTAATCCAAAATTTTCAACTGCTATAAACGCTTTTAAAAAAAATCCTTTTTTTTCTTCCATCTTTTGCTTTTCTTCCTTTTTACGAAAAATATTACATAGGGATTATATAATAAACTTATTATATTTTCAAGTAGTTTATTAAAGCATATAATCCCATAATTTTGAATTGTTTAAAAGTTTTAGTTTATTTTTTTATCTTCAATAATATAATTGCAAAATTCTCTTGAAAAATTAATATTGTAATATGGATCTGGATTATTTTCTAGTAATTCTTTCCATTTTTCTTTAAATAATTTTTCTTCTTTTTTAAATCTTTCTTTCTTTTCTTCTGTATCTTCATATCCTCTTGTTTTTGATTCATAATGTATTAATTCTATATATGGATTATATAAGTTTCTGTAGCCTTTTTGCATTACTTTTAAACAAAAATCAACATCATTAAAAGCTACCTCAAAATTTTCATCCATAAAGTTTACTTCATTATATAAAGATTTTCTTGCAAATAAACATGCACCTGTAACACAACTTACATTTCTAGTTGCAGCTTCTCTTCCATAATATCCATGCACACCATATGGTAAATTTACTAATAAATTACCGGCCGTTCCAGCTATTCCATAAGCAATACCTGCATGTTGAATAGTTTTATCTTCATAATAAAGTCTTGCACCTATTACACCTATTTTTTTATTTTGAGCATAACCTATAAATTTTTCTAGCCAATCTGGCGTAAGAAGTTTTGTATCATTATTAAGTTGTAAAACATATTCTGACTCTGAAGAATTTACCCCTTTATTAATTATCTTAGAATAATTGAATTTTCCTTCAAAATTTACTATTTTTATTTTATCATTTTTCTTTAAATATTCATAATATTCAAAAGTTTCCTTATCTTTGCTATTATTTTCTACTATTATAATATCATAATTTTTATATGTGGTTAATTCTAATATTGAATCTATACATCTTTTTAAAATATTTTTGTTGTCTTTATTTGGTATTATTATTGAAACTTTTGGATTTCCTATTATCTCATAATTAATTTTATAAATTCCTGGAACATCATTTCCAAAATCAACTGTTCCTTTTTTATTTGCTCTTTTTAAATGTTCTTCAATAACTTTTTTTCCCGCAATATATGCATATGGCTTTGCATCTGCTACTTTTGCTGTAGATGTTTTATTCGCTCTCCAATGATATAAAATCTTAGGAATGTGAACTATATTTTTAGCTTCTTTTGTAATTCTTAATATTAAATCAAAATCTTGCGCTCCATTAAATTCTTGATTCAATCCTCCAACTTTATTTAAAAGATTTTTTTCTACAACACAAAAATGTGTTATATAATTATTACATTCTAATGTTTCTGGTGAATAATCTGGTTTAAAATATGGATCAAATCTTGTCATATCATCATTTATTTTATCTTCATCTGTATATATAAAATCTACTTTTTGATTTTTGTTTATTTCTTTTACAATTTCAAATAAACAATCCACAGATAATAAGTCATCATGATCTAAAAAACCTATATAATCTCCTGTTGCCATTTTTATTGCTTGATTTGTATTTTCAGCTATTCCTTTATTTCCATTTAAAAAATTGTATTTCACTCTTGTATCTATTTCATAATATTTTTTTAAATTTTTATTTTCAACTTCACTTCCATCTGCTAAACAAAGTTCCCAATTTATATATGTTTGAAGTCTCATATGTTCTATTAATTCTGCAAAATATTTTTCATTTGTATTGTACATAGGAACTACTATACTTATTTTTGGATTTTTTTCAAATTTATATATTCTTTGTGCTTCAATATCCTCATTTGTTAAATTATTAGCTTGCATCCACTTAACAAATCTAATTTCATTTATCTTTTCAGTAGTTGTTTTTTTTCTAAAAATAGTATTAAAACATTTTTTTATTGTATTTAAAAAGCCATATCTTTTTAGATAATATATAAATTTTTCAAATTTTCTTTTTATAGCTCCCATTAAAAAATCCTTTCTTAATATAGAATTTTATTTTTCATAATTTACTTTGCAATTTTTCATATGATATACTTCTGTATCTAAACTTAAATTAATATTATAATATGGATCTCCTTCATCTAAGAAATTTTGCCATCTTTTTTCAAATGTATTTATTTCACCTTGGAATCTCTTTATTTTTTCTGGTGTATCTTCTTGCCCTCTTGATTTTGATTCATAATGTATAAATTCCACAAAAGGATTATATACAATTAAATATCCTTTTTCTCTAATCTTTAAACAAAAATCAACATCATTAAATGCTACTGCTAATTTTTCATTCATAAAACCAACTTCTTCATAAATTGATTTTCTTGAAAATAAACATGCTCCTGTAACAGCACTTAAATTTTCTATCATCGATTCTTTAGCAAAATATGCATGTCCTGATTTTGGAATACTTTTAAATCTATTACCTGCAATTCCACCTATACCAACTATAATTCCTGCATGTTGAATTGTTTCATCTGGATAATATAATTTTGCACCAACTGCTCCAACATCTTCTCTTTGTGCAAAACCTATTAAAAGTTCTAACCAATTTGTTGTTAATATTTCTGTGTCATTATTTAATTGAACAACAAATTCTCCTTCTGAATTTTTTACCCCGCAATTTATAATTGCAGAATAATTAAATCCTTTGTTTGGATATTTAACAATTCTTATTTTTTTATTTTTTTCCAGTTCTTTATAATATTCAAATATTTCTTCTGTTTCACTATTATTTTCTACTATAACAATTTCATAATTTTTATAAGTACTTTTTTCTAATATAGAATCTACACAAACTTTTAAAGTTTCTTTTCCATCTTTGTTTGGAATAATTATTGAAACTTTTGGATTTCCTGTTATCTCATAATCAATCCTATAAATTCCATCTATACATCCATTTGAAACTTTTCCTTTTAAACCTACTCTTTTTAAATGGTCTTCTATTGCTTTTTTTCCTGCTTCAAAAGCATAATTTTTAGCATTACTATCTAATTTTGCAGTTGATTCATTATGAACTCTCCAATGATATAAAATTCTTGAAATATGCTTTATATTTTTAGGTTCTACAATTTCAGACATTCTAAGGAAAATATCATAATCTTGTGCCCCATCATAATTTGTTTTAAAACCATTTAATTTTTTCATAAGTTCTTTTTTAAATATACTAAAATGACAAATATAGTTTTGACATCTTAATGTATCTGGTGCAAAATCTGGTTTAAAATAAGCATCATATCTATTTCCATTTTCATCTATTTTATCTTCATCAGAATATATAAATTCCGCATCTGGATATTTATTTATGCATTTTACAACTTCAAAAAGTGCATATTCTGCCAACAAATCATCATGATCTAAAAGAGCTATATAATCACCTGTTGCCATTTCTATTGCTTTATTTGAATTGCCTGAAATTCCTAAATTTTCATTTAAAAATTTGTATTTAATTCTTTCATCTTTTAAAATATATTTTTCATATACTTCATTTTTTTCCGGACTTCCATCTGCTAAGCATAATTCCCAATTAGCATATGTTTGGTTTATAACACACTCTATAATTTCTTTTAAAAATTTTTCTTTAGTTTTATACATTGGAACTACAATACTTATTTTAGGTGATATTTCAAAATTCTTTTTCATTTGATTTTTAAGATCAGCATCTTTTAATTCATTGTATCTTATCCAACCACCATAATCTCCATATTGTAGATCTTTTTCATTTTTAATAATTCTAATTATTTTTCTTATAACAACTTTTATACATTTTTTTACTGTTTTTATAAAACCGTATTTTTGTATATAGAATTTTATTTGATTTATCCTATGTTTTATAAAGTTCATTTTTTTCTCCTACTATTTGTTTGTAAGTTATTAATTTACTTTTTCTTTTTTTAATTTAAAATTATTTACATCATTTCTAAAGTTTGGATTATAATATCTGTCACCATTTATATATATTTCTGACCATTTTTCTTTTATAGCTTTTAAATCTTCATCATACTTTTCATTTTTGTCTTCTTCGTCTACACCATATATTTCTACATATGGCGTATAAACATTTAAAAATCCAAGATTTCTTAATTTTAAGCAAAAATCAATATCTTCAAAATTTGATAAATCTTCATTTAATCCATTTACTTTTTCAAAATTTTCTCTTTTACATACCATTGAATTTGTAGTTACTACAGAATAATTTTGTACATGGCATTCTTTAGCAAAATAACCAAATCTATCTTTTTCTAATCCTTTATTTAATTCTATTTTTCCATTATTTCCAGATACAATTATTCCTGAATGTAAAATTGTATCATCTTCTGCATAAACTTTTCCTGAAACTGCTCCTATATCTTTTCTTTGAGCATAACCTATTAATGTTTCTATCCAATCTTCTGTTATTATTGTAGATGTATTTTTTAGTTGAATGATAAATTGTCCTTTTGTATTTTTTACTCCATAATTAATTAATTTTGCATAATTAGATTTTTCTTGTTTGTATTTTAATATTTTTATATTTTTGTTTTTTTCAAGTTCATTATAGTAATTTTTTACATCTAATAAATCTGAATTATCATCAATAATATCTATTTCATAATTTTTGTATGTTGTTTTATTTATAATTGATTCTACACATTTTTTTAAATTATCTACATTATTTTTATTTGTAATTAATATGTTTACTTTAGGATTTCCTATAACATCGTATTTTACTCTATAAATTCCATACATATTAGGATCTCTTTCTACATTTGCTTTTAATCCTAATCTATCTAAATGATCTTTAACAGCTTTTTTTCCTGATTCATATGCATATAATTTTGTTTCTGGATTTCCAGCAGTTGATGTTTCACATATTCTCCAATGATATAAAATCTTAGATATATGGTATATTTCTTCTGGTTTTACTATTTCTGTTGTTCTTAAAATAATATCCATATCTTGTGCACCATTGTATGCATCTCTAAATCCTTGTAATTTATCCATTACTTCTTTTTTAAACACACTAAAATGACAAATATAATTATTTCCATTTAAATAATCTGGTGAAAAATCTGGTTTAAAATGAGCATCAAATCTAGGAACATCAATTGATGTCATTTTATCTTCATCTGTATATATAAATCTTACATTCGGATTTTCATTTATTACTTTTACCATTTCATATAAAGCATTTGGCATAAGTAAATCATCATGGTCTAATAATGCAACATAATCACCAGTAACCATTTTTAAACCTTCATTTGAATTTCCAGATATTCCTTTATTTTCTCCTAAAAATTTATAATGTATTCTTTGATCTTTACACATATTTTCTATATATTCTAATCTTGAATTACTTCCATCTGCTAAGCAAAGTTCCCAATTTGTATATGTTTGTCTATACATGTTAAATAAAAGTTCTCTAAATAAATCTTCTGGTGTATTATACAAAGGTATAACTATACTAATTTTAGGTTTCTTTTTAAATTTGTGTTTTCTTTGAAGTTCTAATTTTTCTGGTGTTGGATCATTTGCTTTCATCCAATATTCATAATCTGAAAACTCGCCTTTCTGTTCTCTTTCAGCATCTCTTTCTAATTTAAGTCTTTCTCTATGTTCTATTCCTTTCCAATATTCAACTCCAGCTTCATCAGTTGCTCTTCTATATCCTTCTATTTTTTCTTCCCATAATTTTTTTGCAAGTTTTTCATCATATTTAATTCTTTTTCTACTTCCTGGCGGTAGTATTCTATCAATAAATTTTGCTTTACTCTTTGGATTTAACATCCATGATAAATATCTAAATGGTTTTGTTATTTTCCATGATAAAGAATTAGATATTACTCTTAATTGATTTGCATAATTTTCAATTTCTGAATTACAAGATGTTATCTTACTTTCTAAATTTTTTATATGTACTTCTTTATCAAAAACTATTTTTTCTAATTGTTTTATTTTAACTTCTTCTTTTTCTTTTTCAGAATCAATTTGGTTATTTGTTAAAATTGAATTAATTGACTTTACATGCATATTCCAAAATACTTCATCTCTAATATTTAATTGCATTTTTTTATCAAATTTTTCAAATATTTCTATATATTTTGTTATATTAAATTTTTCATATATTTCATTAACATCTATATAATCTTTTAATTCTGGTAAATATACTATACATCTGTATATAATGTATTCTATTGGTGTACAAGGTTCCATCCATTCTTGATCATATACAAAATAATCATTTTTTATAATAAAGCAGTTTTGAAATATTAAATCTGTAAGACCAAATTTAATAAAATTTAATTTACTTAATTCTTTCGCATTATATTTTATATTATATTTTGCAAAAACATTATTATTTAAATTTTTTGGCTTTTCAAATTTTAATAATACCTTATTTTTAAAATCATCTATTTTATTTAAAGCTTCTTCTTTTTTATTTTCTTTTAATAAATTTATTATACATTTATCTAAAGTTAAACCATTTTCAACATATTTGCTTATTATTGAATTATTTTCATATCTATCTAATGTCTTTATACCAGATTTTTCTAAAATTTCAATATTTTCTTTTATTCTATTTATATGAGATACAGATTTTTCATTGTTAGCTGTTTTTATTACTTCTTTATCTTTTATAATTGTTTTTATTCTATATTCTGGTTTTCTTAATAATCCATAAGTTACAGCTTTTACACCTATATTTTCTTTTGTTTTATTTGCTACAACAAAATATGAATTAACAAAAAATTTGAATAAATCTTTACTATTTTTAACAATTTCCTTTAATGCCTCTCTTTCTGAAAATTTTACATTATTAATTTTTTCATCAAAATAAACATAGTCTCTTGCAGAAATGTGTTCTACATCTGGTAAAAATTCATCTGTATATATTGCATTTGTAAAAGTATAATCTGGCATTGGATAGTATACTTTAGATTGAAAGTTGTTTTCTTTTAATACTTCTTTTAATTCATTAATATCTACAATATCTTTTTTTCCTATAATTGAACTATATGAATTTTCATTTTCTTCGATTTTTTCGCCAGCCCAATATTTAATTCCAAATTTATTATTTATTGCAATTAGTAATTTACCATCTATTTTTAAATTTAGTTTTGCTTGTTTTATAAGTTTTTCAATATTTTCTTTTGTTTGATTAGCAATCCCTATTAAAACTACAAAATCAAATTTTTCTTCTAATTTTAAATTTTTTAATTCACCTGCATAAATTTCTAGATTTTCAATATTTTCATATCTTTTTGCTATTGCTTCTGCTTTTTCTTTTTTTGATTCTACTGCAATTACTTTTTTAGCTTTTTTACATAGTTCTCCAGTTATTTCTCCAAAATTTGCTCCTATTTCAAGTACAGTTTCTTCTGAATTTATTGGATAAAAACTTATTATATTTTTTCTATTGTCTGATACTACTTTTATTTCATCAAAACTAGATTCATTGTTTAAAGTATCATCTAAATTTACATTTTCACTTTCTTTAAAATATTTGCATATTAGCTGTTCTTCCATTTCTGTTAATTTATTATCTTCTGATTTTTTATAAAAATCTAAATTTAATTTCATTTTTCCATCTTGCTAGTTTAAAACTAGCATCCTCCTTAATTTATAAGTAAAATTACCAAATTTCTATTAAAAGATCCCCATCTTTAGAAACATAATTATTTTTCACTTGCATTTCGTCTATAATCCAGTTTCTTGTTTCTATTGTTTTATATTCTGCTGTATTAAAACCTAATCCATTATTGTTATTCCATAACCAATCTGGTGTTGGCCACATACATATTTTAGGATTTATTTTTTCATATACCAATTTTGAAACTCCATTTTGTCCATGATGAGCCATTTGTACTGCATCACATTTTATTTCATCTAAATTATTGTTTACAAAATCCTCTTCTACTTGAACTCCTATATCTGCTAAAAACAATGCACTTTTAAACATATTATTAACTTTAATTACCATACTTTGATTATTTCCAGCATTTTCCGTAATTTCTGGAGTTTTTGTTTTTAAAATATAAAAATTTAAATTGTCAACATTAATTTTTTCTCTTAAATTAGCTTCTCTTACAATTGGTAAAACATTTTCTTTTTTTAGTAAATCTAAAAACTCTTTTATATCATTATATCTAGAAGAATCATTTATTTTATACCATTCTTCATCATTTAGACTTACAATAATATTATTTATTTGTATACCAGCATAATCTTCTTTTAATATTTCTTTTAACACTCCATAATGATCATCATGTGCATGTGTTATAAACCAATATTCTATAATTCCACCATTATTTTTTATTTCTTGTAACACATGTTCTTTATTTTCAATTGTACCACCATCTATCATTACTAATCTATTTTCTTTTGTTTTTAATAAATATCCCATTGATTGACGCTCACCATAAGATGCAAATTGTGTTATTTGAATTCTATCATTATATCTTGTATTTATTCCTAAAGCGATACATATTCCAGTAACGACTATTATAAATATAATTAATAAAATCTTTTTTACTTTTTTATTCATTATTATTCTCCTAATTTATGAACTTTTATTTCTGAATCCATTCTTATTAAACCTACAGTATTTTTTGTTGTTACCACTTCTATTATTAAAGCATCATATTTTCTACTTAATACTTCTAATTCACCTTTTAAATTATATTTTGTACAACTAAAAGATAATGTATATTTTCCACAAGTTACAGGAATTCTTTGTCTAAATTCTATTATTACAATATCTCCTTTTTTATAGCTTCCTGTAATAATTTTTTCAATATCAGTATTTGTTCCTGCAATATCATTTCCAGAAAAATCTTTTAATGTTGCTGTAAATATCGGATCTTTTACTGTTTCATTAAATTTTACTTTTGATTTTAATATTATTTCTTCTCCATTATCAAAAGCATTTATAGGATTTCCATTTAAATCAAACATTCCATAATCTATAACTTCTGCTTTTTTATTTCCATATTCTGTTATATTAGGATTTTGTATAAAATTAATTTTCCATTCTTTTTCATTTTCAATTTTAATATTTTCTTTTAATATTTCTTTTTCATCAATATTAGAATTTTCTATTTTTTCATCTATATTTTGTTCTTCTGTTTCAGAAAGACCTACAATTATTTTTTTATATTTATCTACACCAGTTTTTACATCACCATCAAATGTTTTTCTTCCATTTTCTATAATAATTGCCCTGTTACAATTTTTTAATACATCTGCAATATTGTGAGTTACAAATATAATTGTTTTTCCGCTTTTTTTAAATTGTTCAAATTTTTTAAAACATTTTAATTGAAAAGCAATATCACCTACTGATAAAACTTCATCTACGATTAAAATGTCTGGTTCTACATTTATTGCACAAGCAAATGCTAAACGAGCAAACATACCAGATGAATATGTTTTTACAGGTTGATATAAATGATCTCCTATATCAGCAAAATCTATAATTTCTTGTTCTTTTTCTTTTATTTGTTCTTCTGTAAGTCCCATTACTTGACCATGCTGGTAAATGTTTTCAACTCCTGTTAAATCAGGGTTAAATGCTGCACCAAGTTCTAGAAGTGAACTTATTTTTCCATTTACTTCTATTGTTCCAGATGTAGGAATTACAACACCAGTTATCATTTTTAAAAGTGTTGATTTCCCAGCACCATTTTTTCCCAAAATTCCAAGCACTTCGCCTTTTTTTATTTCTAGATTTAAATTATCCATTGCTCTAAAAGTAGTATGCTTTTTATAATTTGGAAGTATCGCTTCTAAAAGTCTATCTTTTTTTCGTGCATACATTTTATATTCTTTTACAAGCCCTGTAATTTTTACTACTGTATCACTCATTTTTTTACTTTCTTAAAATTAAATTTAGGTTTCTTTAGATACCTATAAACTATTTTTTTATTATATTTTTTAATTTAAATAATAATCTTGCAACACATGGAATATTTAATATTAAAAAGTTTTCCATTTTATATACAAAATTTTCATATTTATATAATTTAAAAAATAATTTCCAATTTTTAAAATTAATGTTTTTCTTACTTTCCAACATTTTATAATATTCTAGCGCTTTTTTATTTAAAGATTTATATTCTTCATCTAAAAATTTATCTTCATTTTTTATAAAAACTTCAAAATGCTCTATTTTTACTTGTATAAACAATTTTCTAATTTCATCTAAGCTTTCCATTGTACTTGATTTCTTTTTAGAGCCCACATTATTTTTCTTATGTTGTCTATATTTTATTAAAGATTCATCTACATATTTAATTTTGCCTATTTGACTAATTATAAGAGCTATCCAATAATCATGTAATATATATTTTGAATTATTTGGAAGTGGTAATATTTTATTTATATATTCTGATTTTACAAGCATTGTGCAACCAGTTATAAAATTATTTAAATATAATGCTTCAAAATTGTTGTATTTTTTTACTTTATTTTCTAATCCTTTTAATTTCCAATATGAAGGATATATTGTATTTAAATCTTTGTCCACTACTTCTAAATTTGTATAAACTAGATCACAATTTGTACTTTCCATTTTTTTAAATGATATTTCAATTTTATTTTCTTTCCAAATATCATCTTGATCTGAAAACATATAATATTTTGAATTTACTTGTTTTAATAAAAATTCAAAATTAGCAACAACACCTAAGTTTTCTTTTTGAAAAAAACATTTTATTCTATTATCTTTTTCTTCATATTCTTTAATAATATTTTTAGTGTTATCTGTTGAATTATCATCCGAAATTAAAAGCCTAAAATTTGTATATGTTTGATTTAATATACTATCTAGTTGTTCTTTTATAAATTTTTCTCCATTATATGTTGCAAGTAGGATATCTATTTTTTCCATTTTTCTTTCCCTTTCAAATTATAAAACATCTGAGAAGTCTTTTTTATTCTTTTTAAATACACTATTTCCAAATGCAAACATTGCAATTGTTATAATCCAAAATATAATTGTATACAAACCATTATGTTCTGTTATTATTGTTGAACTTGATATAAAAGCTTGTCTAAAACCTTCTACTAAATATGTGAATGGAAATACTTTAAATATAATTACTAAACTTCCTTCTATCATATTTAAATTCCATATTATAGGTGTAAACCACATACATAATTGCATTATAATATTTAATAATTGTGAAAAGTCAGGTACAATTGTAGTAAGTGCAGATGTAAATCTTGTTATTGCAATAACAAATATTACTGCACAAAATAGAATATATATTATATTTAATATATTGGGAAAATATCCACAAACAATTGAAGCCATTGTTGCCATATAAATCAAAAATATACCTATAAAGCTTGATGATGTAAGAGAAATAATAGGTATTATATCAATTGGGAACACAACTTTCTTTACTAAATAGCTATAATTTCTTATAGAATTACTTGCTGTAAGTATTGCATCATTTACAGACATCCACATTGACATTCCAGGTAAAAACCATACAATATATGGATATTCTCCAGAACTTCCTGTTTTCAATATATATTGAAATACTATAACATATGTCATCATAAATACAAATGGTTGTGCAAATCCCCAAATAGAACCTAAACTAGTATTTGCAAACCTATTTCTAAAATCATTTTTTCCAAGCTGTATTGCTAATTTTCTATTTTTAAAAAGTATCTTAAAAAATTCCATTTTTTCTTCCTTTTTCATGTTCTTAAATTCTTTGGTATTATATCATTTAGCATAATTTATTTCAATATTTTAATGTGTTCATATTGTAAATTTTTTTATTCTAAAACAAATAATATTTTTTATTTGTTCTATTGTTAAGATATTAAGATTATATTTTTTATTTATTATCTTTTAAATAATCTATATTTTTCGTATTTAATTAATAATTCAAAAACAAAAATAAACTATTTTTTAAGCCAATTTCACTTATAAAATAGTTTATTTTAATATTTATTTATTTTTTGTTTTTAAAAGATTATCATTATAATAGATAGATTTTTTTACTAAATTATCATTTAATCCATTACTTGTCATTTCTTCTGCAAGTGTTTTTCTATCAGAAAATAAATTTGTTCCAATTCCTAATCTATCTCCTTCTATTTTCGCTCCTATACTAGATAATATTGTTGGAAACCAATCCATAGATGAAATTTCTCTATTATATTCATTACATTCTGTAACTGCTGAATTTATAAAGCAATTTACAGTAGTTCTATCATAATCTTCTGGAATAATATCTGCAAATTCTGTTGCCATTGATGGATGATCTCCTATTATAACTATTGTAGTATTTTCATAAAATTCTTGTTCTTTTATCCATTCTACGAATTCTACAATTTTCCTACTTGCACAACTTATTACATTTTCATATTTTTTTGCATGTTCTGTTTTACAATCTGGACACAAAAATCCATTTGGATGATGAGTATCTGCTGTAAGCAAAGTAACATTAAAAGGTTCATTTTTTTCATTTAATCTTAATATTTCTTCTTTTGCATATTCATATAAATATGTATCTATATATCCCCAATTTTGTTTTTCACCTTTATATCTTCCTGTTTCTATTGCTTTATCATAATCTAAAATTTCATAATTACCATGTTGCATAAAAAATTTATCTCTTCCACCAAAAGATATTGGCGAACCACATATAAACATTTGATTATACCCTTGTTTTTCTAATATCTCACCTAATGTTGTTGCACCAGGTAAGAAATTTTTAAATTTGCCATAGTCATTTCCATTTACACTAATTTTCAAAGGTACACCTGACATTTCTGAAACTAATGCTCCTACTGTCCAGCCAGTTCCTGAAAAATTATATGCACCACCTATTTTTTCGTTATTATGAGAAAAATTTATATTTTCCTTCATAAGATTTGTAAGCTCTGGAATAAGATTATTTGGCATAACTCCACCATTTGCTTCATCAGCATATGTTATTTCCATTGATTCTAAAACTATATATATTAAATTTCTTTTTTCTTCTGGAAAACTAATTTTTACAGAATTTGGATCAACATAATAATCTTCATATATTGTACTTGTATTTATTTGATTCTTATAAAAAGTTTTAAAATCAGACTTTACAGCAATATATATAATATTTGCAATAATAAAACATAATATCAAAATTATTTTAATAACTTTTTGTATTTTTTTATTTTTTATTAGTTTACTTAATACTAAATTAAACAAAATATATATTATATTTACAGAAATTAGTACAATAAGCCCATATCCAATTATATTAATAATTCCTTCTTTTATTACTTCATCATTTGTTCCTTCTAATGGTTCTGATATTTGAAATAATAAACTATCAATTGAGCAATTATCGAAATTATTAAAAGCCCATCTTATTCCCATTGAAGCAAATATCAATATCATAATTAGTATTTCAAAAATTATATTTTTAATTATTTTCAGTTTATTAATCTTTTTTTTACTTTTATTTTGTTTTAATAAAAATTTTTTTTCTGTTTCTAATATATTATTTTCTTCTATTTTGTTTTCCATTTATTTTCTCTCTTTTCTAATATTGCATTTTCAAAAAAATTAGCAATAGCAATCCATTTAAAAATTAACATTAAAGGATATGTACCTGATAAATACATATAATTTATAGAATCACATGATGAAATTTCATTATATGCTACGCCTAATAATAAAACAATTAAGCTTAAAACTATTCCACTTAAAATAAGCACGATATTTACATTTGTGTATTTTTTTACTTTAAATTCTAATATCATTTTAATTATAAAATATATAAATATAATAATTGATATTATAAAAATTATAACTCCTAAAAATTTATAAATGTTTGTAATTGAATTTAAAAGATTTGCTTGAATATTTGCTTTTTCTTCTTTTTCTTGATAAAATGTAATATTATCAATAGACATTACATAATCATCGTTTTGTATAAAAGATTTTTTAGTTAATTCTTCTTTTGAATATATTTTACCTTCTTTTTCAGCTACAAAATATATTTTATCATTTTTAGATTTTTGTATTGTAACATCAAAACTAGAATTTCCATTTCTTTCTAAATTATATGTTGATTTTAAAAATGTTTTTATATCTTCTCTATAATTTAAATCTGAAAATTTAAAAATTATATCTCCATTTTGATTTTGTAAACTATAATTTAAATTTTCTTCTTTTAAATTTGCATACCATCCTAAAACTCTAACATTTATTTTCTCTAATATTGGTTTATTGTTTGCAATATTTTCAAAATCATCTAATATGTCATAATTATTTGCAATAACACTATTTTTTATTTCTACTTCAACATTTTCATAAGTTGAGATAAATTTTATTTCTTTTCCAAAAGCATTAATTAACTGACTAAATTTTCCTTTTCTCCATGGTGGCATTAAACTTGATGGCATTGTTAATTGCTTTTCAAAATTTCCTTCTTTTAACCCTTGTTTTAATTCTTCTGTTACTTTTTTATAAAATTCTTCTGCTTTTTGTGAATTTTCATAATATCCGTTTTTACTTACTGTTTCTCTAAGTACCCAGAAAAACCATCCGTCTTCTGTTTGATCACCATTTTCTCCATTTCCATATCCAGCATATAAATGTTTAGTATTCAATAAATCTTCTTTTACTGAATTTAGTGTAGAACTTACTTCACACATTCTTTCTATTTTTTCATCAGTAAATGAAACTCTATAATATTCTTCATTTGGTTTTATAGAATACATTGTTTTCATACATTTTGTAAAATTACTTTTATTTAATTCGTTATATGTAAAAATTCCATAATATTGATAATTAATAAATGAAATTAACATTGTAATTATATATATAATTATAAAAGGCAATAAATATATAAACAATAGCAATTTATGGTTTTTGAAAATTTCCTTTTTTTCTTCTTTTATTAGTAAACCTATAAGAATTCCTGTTACAGTAATTATAAAAGGAAGTATCCAAATTGCATCTTCTCTTGTATGATATAAAAATGCAAATCCAATACCTGCTAAAACAGAATATATTATACTTTGTTTTTTATTTTTTCTATTCATATATAAACCTATATATGAACCAAATATTATTAACACTTGAGATATTGTTATTCCATTTCTATAAACTCTTGATAAAGTATCTGTAGCAAATGATAATGGATTGAAAACAAGTATTGTAAATATTGCTATTAACCATTTTTTTGATTTTATTAAATCTTTTATTCCATATATAAAAATTAAACAAGCTATACTATGAAAAAGTGTTTGAAAGGAAATATAATTAATTCCCAAAATATTAGCTATACACAAAAATAATGGAAACATTACTCCTTTTGTAAGTGTTAGTTCATTATATTCACCTAACCATTTACCTTCTAAAATATTTTTAGCCATTTCTACCATTAATGCATCATCTTGTTTTGCATATGCTAAAACATATATTGGTAAATTTGATATAATTACTTGTTTTAATAAAATTATCGCTATTAAAACAAATAAAAAAACTGTTCTCTTGTTTGCTTTTTTTAACTTTTTTTCCATATTTACCTCTTATCTATTTTAATGTTGAAATTATATCATTTTATATTTGTGTTTTCAATAAAAAAACAAACAAAAAATGTAAGCACTGTTGTTGTGTCAATGATGTGAAACAAGAAAATAAAAAAATATAATTAAATTG
>CAZYST010000016.1:0-33815 GCA_964650305.1 uncultured Lachnospiraceae bacterium | reverse complement strand
TGAACCCTCCTTATTAAACTTTTTTTGTCTAATAATTTGGGTTCACTTCATTTTTAAAAATAACCTTATTTTTTTTTTACTAAAAAAATACAAAATGCATATATTTTTTAAAAAAATTAATTTTGAAAAATAAAAAGCAAAAAATAAAATAAGAAGAGTAATGAAAAATGGCCAAAAAAGTATGGGAAATAAGGAAAAAATAAAAATGAAGTGAAGATAAAAAAACACATTTTAAAGGTATACATAACAACAAAAAGCAAGCTTAAAATGAAAAGAAAAAACTAATAATTATTATTAATTTTGAAAAGTGAATTTGAAAGAGTATTTTTTAGAAAAAATAAAATTAAGAAAAAAATTAAAATTAAAAAAATTTTTTAAAATCTAAAAATTATTTTTTTTTATTTTTTTTATTTTAAAAAATAAAATAGAAAAAGGCTTGAAATATATAGTTTGGGGATTTTTATATAAAAATATAAAAAAACACAAAAAAATAAAAATAAAAAATAATAAAATAATAAAAAAATGAAAAATAAAAAATCAAACACTAAATTTACATAAAACATGGAATAAAAATTTCTCTTATAATAAAAAAAGAAATAAAAAGAATTAAAAAGAAAATGAGAAATTTAAATAAATTTGATTTTAAAAAACAATAAAAAATTTTTTCTTAGAAGCAAAAGTGTTTGCAAGAATTTTGTTAGAAAAAGAAGTAAAAAAAACAGTAAAAATGAAAGAAAATCTAAAGAAAATTGAAAATTTTATAAAAAAAATAATATCAAAAATCGAAGCTTTACATAAAATATGCACTTTGATTTCAATAAAAAATTAATAAAAAATCTAAAAAATATATAAAAAATTTTTTTATTTTTTATTTTATAAAAAAATCAAAATTTGAAACCATTGAAAATACTGGAATAAAAAAATAATAAAAAATAATTTAAAAAAATTTAAAAAAATTTTAAAGAAAAAAGTTTTTTAATCAAATAAGAAAATGTAAATTTTTAAATTAACAAATGAAAGTTAAAGAAAATTTTTTAAGTAAGGAATAATTTTTAGAAAAAATTTTAAAAATAAAAAAATAAGAAAAAGTTAACATAAAATTTGAAAGCGATTAGTTTTACTTTGAAAAAATAAAATTTGATGAAATGCTTAAAGCATAGGTAAATAAACAAAAGCAGAGATTATAAAAGATAAAAATAAAGTAATAATTTGAAATTACTGCTATTTATTTTGTTTCAAATTACTACTTTATTCTTAATAAAATTAAACATCTTTTTTAGATTTTTTAAATCTTAAATCTTCACCAAAAAACCTTAAAAATCTATAATTTCCAGCTAATCTAGACCCGATTCTATTAGTATAAGTTTTAAAAAGTTCGTCAACAGTTAAATTAGTTGATATAATTGTTTTTGTTATTTTATGGTTTTGATTTAGTAATCTTGTATTTATAATTGTAAAAAGTTCTGTTATTTTAATATCATTTGTTCTTTCTGCACCAAGATCATCTATTATAAGTAAATCTACATTCAAAATATTATCTATTAAATCGAATTTTCCTGTTTCTTTACCAAATTTTGCATCTATAATACTATCTAACATCACAGGTGCGGTTTGATATAATACTGTTTTTCCTTGCTTTAAAATTTCGTTTGCAATACAATTTATTATAAATGTTTTTCCAAGCCCTGTAGAACCTAAGAAAACAAGATTTTTTTCTTCTGGATTATCAAAATTATCAATAAAGTTTTGAGCTTTTTCTTTAATTAAATTGATATTTTCTCTTGGTGAAATTTCTGATTTATATAGATCTTTATTTGGTTTATCTGAAAAAAGTCTTATATTAAAATTAGAAAAATTTTCTCTTTCTAGATTTCCCATATTAGATTTATTATAAGCTATATCATATATTCTTTGTTTTAAACATGAACACATTGTTGATATTCCGTCTTTTTCAATGTATCCGGTATCTTTACATGATTTACATTCAAAACGTGGATTTAGGTAATTATTATCTTTTGTAAGTTTTTTTATAAAATCGTTTTTTTCTTTAATTAAAGCATTAGTTTGTTTTTTTAAAGATGTTAAAAGTGTGTTTTTTTCTTTTTCGTTTGCAATTAGTATTGATTTTGCTGTTTGAATAGAAATAGAAGAAAGTTCTTTTTCTATTTCAGATAAACGAGGATTTACTTTCAGTAATTCTTTTTTTCTAATATCAGCTTCATATATAGCTTTATCTCTTTTTTCAGCATATTCTCTTAAAATTTGTTTTAATAAAGAGTTATCCATCTATTATTGTATATCCTTTCTTTTAGTTATCATATAGTGATTCGAGATTGTCAAAAGTGCTTTGAGTATATTCATAAGCAATTTTTTCTATTTGTTTTGTTTTTTTATCTTTGTCTTTTATAGATTGTAAATAAGTATTTACTTCATCTACAGTTTGTAAAGATTTATTATGCCAATCTGTTAATAATTTATCTATATATTCAAAACGTATATTGTTATTAGAAGAAGCTTTTTTTAAAGCTATTTCTATTATATCCATTCCATAATTATAGTTTTCAGTCCATTTTATTATATATTCTTCATCATATGCTGTTAGATTTCTATATAAATTTAATTTTTTAGCTATGCTTTTCTTTATAATACTACGCTTTTCTTGTTTTTCAAAATAAGCATCTAAATCATTAAATGTTTTTATATTATTTTTACTCCATCCTTCAGCAACAGTTTGAATATAATTTCTATGCAAAGCTCTGTTATCATGACAATAATTAAACAATGCTATCATAACTTGTTCATCAAATTCATATTTTGTAAACCAAAAATCAATATCATTATACCAAGAAGGTGACATTACTCCTTGGAAAAATAATTTATTTATATCTTCAATTGCTTTTGCTCTATATTGATTTTGAGAATTTTTAAGAGCGTCTTCAGGAGAAGACGTTACTTTAGGAGTATAAAGCTTTGAAAGTTCTATCTCTTGAATGTTTGTAAGTGAATATCCATCAATTGTTTTCACTATAATTCCTTTTTCTTCCCAATATTTAATAGCATCTTGAACAGTAGGAAAATCAAGAGATAATGTTTTTGACAAATCATTTATTTTGATTTCTGTATTATATTTAGATAAAAAAAGTATGTATATATATACTTTAATAAAATCACCATTTGCTTCTGGTAAATATTCTGTAAAAAAAACATCTGGTAATTCTGTACTAGAGAATAAAAGTGATTTATCATTTTGTGTTAATTTCATCTACGAAAACTCCTTTTTTATTTAAAATATTATCTTTAGTACATATCACAAATTATATCATTTCAAATAGATAATTACAATAAAAAAACTTAAAAAGTTATTTTGTTTTTTCATACAAATAAAGTTTTGGAGATATAAGGTATTTGATTAAATATTTTGAAACATCTATAAAGTTTTCTTTTTGATTATTCAAAATTGTAATAAGAAAAAAAGGAATATAAAAAGGTATAAAAACAGGAATTAAATCAATTGTATTAGATATAAAAAGATGCAAAATATTATATAAAATAAAAATGAATATTATATTTAAAATTGCAGTAGAATAGTCTATAAAACCTAATAATTTGGATTTAAAAGTATAGTTTTTTGGAAAAATAAATTTCAATTTATCACCACCTATTTTAAAATGAATTTTTTATGTAAGAAAAATTATTTGAAATATTAGTACTAAATCCGCCTATAAGTGTACGTAGATAAGAATTTGAATATGAAATAGCATAAATTGTTCCAATATTTAAAATAATTGATATTGTTGAATTATTTGAATCAATACTTAAGTTTACAACTAAAATCATTGAAATAAGAACTTGTAAAAGAAGTAAAGATACAAAACATTTAATCCAAGATTTGAAAAACCATTCGGAAGAGCTGTTTACCAAAGATAAAAATGCAAAAGGACTTATTAAGACTAATATTTGAGTCATAATATATCGTAAAGAAAAAGAAAATAGTATATTGATTAATCCGTAGCTTATAAAAGACTTTATAATTCCAGAAAATGAAAATATATCTAATTCTTGAGATGAAATATAAGAAATTCCATTTAAAGAATTTATGAATGTTGTAAAAGATATATCTTTATTAAAAATAGTTTCTCCTAGATATAATATAAATGAAGAACAAATAGATATAATATTAATTATTTGTTCACAAATATATAAACAGGAATTCATAAGTATTAAAAAGATTATACTTTTAAAAATAAATTGAGTAGGTGAGTCTACTTTTGAAAATGTAAAATGAGATAATAAAAAATTGGCTGCATAGTAAATTAAAAAACCAAAGAATAAGCTGTTACACAGCAGAAGTAGTCCTTCAGATGGAGAATTACCCAAGATTTTTAATAAGTTTTTATTATCTAAAATAGAAGCATCAATAAATGTTAATTTATCTAAAATAGAATATAAATTATTATCAATAGATGAAAATATTTGAGATAATATGGTATTTAAAGCATTTTTAATTATATCTGTTAGTGAAAATAAATCTTCTTCCAAATAATCCTCCTTTTATTTTAATAATGTTTCTATTAATGAAAGAACTAAATCAACGCAAAGAATAAATCCATATGAAAATAAAGAACCTCTAATAAGTCTTTTGGCTGTACGTATTTTTTCTTCATCACCAAAGCTAAATTTTTTCATGAGTAATCCTGTACAAACAGCTACAGCAGCTGCTGGAGTGGAAATTTTAATTATATATTTTTCTAATTTTTCAAAAGCGGAATTTAATGTGGAAATAAGTTTAGGATCACCAGCAAATGCGTATGATGGTAAAAAAAGAGAAAATATTAAAGTAATATTTATAATTAATAAAATAGAATATATTTTTTTGTTTCTTTTTATATAAATCACCTTCTTTTATAAATTTTTATTTTTAAAGTATGGTATCATTTGTATTTTTTGAGGAGTTAGTATTTTATATCCGTCTGATAAAAAGGCTAGAGAAGAAAAAGTCTCTAATTCTTGTGTAAAAAAATTCGTGTCAAAAACAAAATCTGTTTGAGTGTATTTATTAAAGCTTTCAGAAATACTAGAACCTTGAGAGATTAATTTGTTAGAAAATAATGAAAAATCTGTTTCTTTTGCATTTTCTGAAATTGTTGTAGATACTTTATATTTATCTTCTTTACCAATGATTTTTTGAGATTCTTCAATAGTAAGAATATCATCTGTTCTAAACCAAAATTTGTTTATAAGATTTTGTAAAATAACTTTCAAAGTTGATTCGTCTTTTAAAGTGTTTAGTAAAGAAGTATAACTTTGCGTAGCAACAATATTTATGCATTTGGCTTCTCTACTTTGAGCATAGAAATCAGCATCTGTTGAAGTTACATATTCTTGATATTCATCACTTATAAAAGCAGAGATTCTAATGGAATTTGGATTTTTAAGCTTTGATAAAACTTCTGATTGAAAATCTAATTTTAAATATGCTGCTATTATTTTAGATAAATTCTTGTATTCTGCAATATTCATATTAAGAACTATAATTTTTCCACAGTTTAGCATATCAGAAAAGCCATGAAAATTAATGTCTTTTTTTTGTGGACAAAATGTTTGAGAGACTTGATAATCAGATACAAAAATATTGGTTATTCTGCTGATTTCTGATTTTAAAATTGATAAAGTTCTGTTGTCTAATGAAAAAAATTCCTTTTCAAAAAAATCTAATGATGTAAGAAGATCATAAGATTGAATATGATTATATTTGTTTTTTAAAAAATTTTCTTTTATAATTTTTAACTTTTGATAATAATATTCTGGAAACATTATTAATTTATGCAATTCTAAAAAAGTTACATAGTTATTATTATATAATCTACAAAATTTAATTGCTTCACTTAAAATTTGTTCAGATTTATCTAACCAATATGATTCTGAATTGTTTGAAGAAAAAAGCGTTAAAATTGTTTTTAATCTATTAGCTAAAACAATTGGGGATAAGTTTGGTTTATCTAATGGATTATATTTTACACCAGAGTATAAATCTATACTTATTAAATCTTGTAATCTATTGGAATTTATGCAAAATTCTTTTACTTTTGAAAAATAATTTCCTTTTACATCTAAGATAAGCAAGGCTATTTTTTGGTTATAATTATTAGCTTTATAATTAATAAGTTGTTCCGTAAATGGATATAAAGCAGAAGCCGTTTTGCCTGTTCCAATTGTTCCTGTTACTAATATATTTTGAAAAAGACCTTTTTCAGGAATAAATATTTTGGAGTTTTGAGAAAATCCTACAAGAAGATTTAAATTTTCATTGGAAGTACAATTTCTTACGGAAATGTTCTTTATAGAACATCTTGTGGAAAAGTAAGAAAAAGCTTTAAAAAACAATATTATAAAAGAAATAAAACAAGAAATGAGATAAATATGTTTTATAATTTTCCAAGTATGTGGATAAACTAAGCATATATCAAATTCTGTAATTGAATATGGAAAAATAATAGAGGTAGATTTAAAAATAGGGTTAAAAATTAAAAATACAATTAGTATGTATATTAAAAAAGATAATGAAAAACTGAAAATTGCAAATAAAAATTTTTTCAACTAAGCTCCTTTCATTCATGCATTTGACGTTTTTTTATATCTAATTTTGAACCTTGTATATCTTGAAATAATAAAATTTGAATAAATGGGAATATAGAGTAAATGATTATAAAAATATTGATAGCAAAACTTATGAAGAAAAGATGAACTAAAATTTCTATGAAATCACCTCTTTTCTTATAAAGTTGATTCATAATACAATATTTTTTTTAGTTTGTCTATACTTTTATAAAAAAATATGTTAAAATATTGATTACAAAATTAAATGGAGGATAAAAAATGATAGATAAAAACATGAAAATAGGAGAATTATTAGAAAAAGCTCCTGAAAAAGCAGAAATATTATTAAATGTAGGTATGCATTGTTTGGGATGTCCAGCATCACAAGGAGAAACATTAGAAGAAGCTTGTGCAGTACATGGAATAGATGTAAATGAATTAGTAGAAAAATTAAATGCTTAATAAAAACGTACCTCAATTTAGAAATTATCCTAAATTGAGGTGTTTTTTTACATATTATAAAATTTAATTACTTTGAAAAATATTTAATTATTTGATATTAATGGTATAATAAAGTGTGTTATAAAGAAACTTATTTTGCAAATTATAAAAATTACTATCTAATCAATAATATTTGATTTTTTATAAAATAACATATATAATATTAAAATAAAATGTCCTCATAGCTCAGTAGGATAGAGCAAACGCCTCCTAAGCGTTAGGTCGCTGGTTCGATTCCAGTTGGGGACACCAATTCTTAAATTACAAAATGAGGTTATATGGAAAAAGAAAAATTTATGAAAGAAGCTTTAAAAGAAGCTAAAAAAGCATATGACATAGAAGAAGTTCCAGTTGGAGCGGTTGTTGTAAAAAATGGAAAAATTATATCAAGAGCATATAATAAAAAAGAAACAAAAAAGGTAGCAACATCACATGCAGAAATTTTAGCAATTGAGAAAGCTTGTAAAAAACTAAATTCTTGGAGGCTTAATGATTGTGAAATGTATGTTACATTGGAACCGTGTTCTATGTGTGCAGGAGCATTAATAAATGCAAGGATAAAAAAATTATATATAGGAACATTAGATGAAAAAACTGGTGCTTGTGGATCTGTTTTAAATCTTTTAGAAGATTATAAATTTAATCATAAAATCGAAGTTGAAAAATATATATTAAAAGAAGAGTGTGAAAGTATTTTAAAAGATTTTTTTAAAATGTTAAGAAAGAGGAATAAAAATGAAAAAAGATAATATATTGAAAAGATGTATCTTTTTTTGTGTATTAGCAATAATTTTACTATTAGTTGTTTGCGTTATGGTAAGATATGAGGTTGAAGGTGAAAAAAAACTTCCGTTTTCTGTAACTAAAATGTTAATAGTAAGTACTGTTGATGGACAAAGAGTGGAAGATGAATCAAATATTTGGAATATAGATATAAGACAAGTAAATGACATATATATGTATATAAATAAAACTGCTAATAATACAGATGAATTGATTAAAGAAATATCTGTTGAAAATTTTCAAATATTAAAATCTCCTCAAAGAGGACAATTAAAAGTATATAGACCAACAGGAGAACTTGAAAATTTATATCAATATAGTCAACAAGATTATTTAAATACTAAAATAACATATATAGGTGAACAAATAGATGATATTAAAGCATTAGAGGTATCATCAACAGGTGGAATGATAGGTTTTAGAGTTTCATTAGATGAATTAGGAAAATTTATTTCAAATGAAAGTGAAGAAATATCATATGATGGATCTTTATTAAAAAATATTAATGTAAACAATGAAGAAATAAAAACTAGTATAATGTTTGATTTAATAATTGAAACAAATGAAAATATAAAATATAAAGGAACATTTACTTTAGAATTGCCAAAAGGAAATATAATAGAAGAAGGTTCTTCTAGTTTGGAAATTACGGATTTTAGTGATATTATTTTTAAAAGAATTTAAGAAAAAAACTATTGCAAAAAGAATTAATCCAGTATATAATGAACTAGCAGAAAATTGAAATGGCTTTTCTTAAGGAAGGTATGCTTCAATAAAAAGCTATGAATCTCGTCAGGTTCGGAAGAAAGCAGCGATAAATAGTGTATTATGTGATATTGCATGCCTTCCTTAAGGAAAGCCATTATTTTTTATAAAAATCTATAAGGGGGTATTTTATTATGGCATATACAGCTCTATATAGAAAATTTAGACCATTAAAGTTTGAAGATGTAGTAGGTCAAGAACATATAACTAAAACATTGAAAAATCAAATTATTTCAGGAAGAATAGGACATGCATATCTTTTTAATGGTGGAAGGGGAACTGGTAAGACATCATCTGCAAAGATATTAGCTAGAGCAGTAAATTGCTTAAATCCACAAAATGGTGAACCTTGTAATGAATGTGAAATTTGTAAAGAAATTCTAGAAGGTTCTTTAACAGATGTTGTTGAAATGGATGCTGCATCAAATAATAGTGTAGAAGACATAAGAAGTATAAGAGATGAAGTTAATTTTTTACCAACAAAAGCTAAATATAGAGTATATATAATAGATGAGGTTCATATGTTATCAATAGGTGCTTTTAATGCTTTACTAAAAACATTAGAAGAACCACCAGAACATGTTAAATTTATATTAGCAACAACAGAACCACAAAAATTACCAACTACAATACTTTCAAGATGTCAAAGATTTGATTTTAAGAAAATAAAAGATACCGATATAATTAAAAGATTAAAAGTTATTTGCGAAGAAGCAGATATAAATATAACAGAAGATGCATATAAACTTATTGCTACATTATCAGAAGGCGCAATGAGAGACGCAATTAGTATATTAGAAAGATGCAATCAAGAAGGAATAGAAGAAATTACAGTATCTGACATAAAAGAATTAGTAGGGCTTCCAAGTTTAGAATATATTAATAAACTTTCAAAAGCTATTATAGAAAGATCAGAAACAGAAGCATTAAAAACTATTGATGAAGTTATTGATAATGGAAAAGATTTATATAATTTCTTATGGGAAGTTATTAAGTATTTTAAAGATATTTTAGTGATAAAAACAACAAATAATGTATCTTTATATTCTGAAGAAGAAATAGTAGAATTAAAGAGATTAGCAGATATTTCAGAAAAAGAAGATATATTAAACATAATATACAGATTATCTGAAATTGAAAACGATATAAAATGGTCATCACAAAAAACTATAATGATACAAATAGGAATAATAAAACTTTGTATGAATGCACCATCTTCTAATGGTGATGAATTAGAAAAAAGAATGCAATTATTAGAAGAAAAAGTAAACAATATGAAATTTCAAAAAATTGAAAATACTGGTTTGCCTAAGGAAAGAGAAAATATAAATTCAAGTGTTAAAATTGAAAGTAGAGAAATAAAAAGGGAAGAAAACCCCAAAAGTGTGTCAGCTATAGTAACTGGAAATACTTCAGAAAAATGGAATAAAATTCTAGATATATTAAAAAAAGATGGCAAAATTCGTCTATATACATCATTAATAAATACACAAATTAATGAAATAGGTGATGATGTATGGGAAATAGAGTTTAAAAATGGATTAACATCATTTAATGAAAAGATTTTGCAAGATCCTATAAATCAAAGAGATTTAAAAGCTGAAATTTTTAAAACAGTAGGAAAAGAAATTAATGTAAAATTTAAAGACAGTAAAAGAAAAGAAAAAGTTGAAACCAAAGAAAATCCTATAAAAGATTTAGGTATGGATATAAATATAATAGAATAAAGGAGGAATAAAAAATGGCAAAAAGAGGAGGATACCCTGGTGGAATGGGTGGATTTGGCGGAATGAACATAAATAAACTTATGAAAGAAGCTAAAAAAATGCAAGAAGATATGGAAAAAACACAAACAGAATTATCTTCAAGAGAATTTTCAGCAACAGCAGGTGGAGGAGCAGTTACAGTAGTAGTAACTGGAGCAAAAGTTATTAAAAAAGTTGAATTGAAATCAGATATTGTAGATTCAGATGATATTGAAATGTTACAAGATTTAATATTAACTTGTACAAATGAAGCGCTAAGAAAAGTAGACGAAGCACAAGCTGCTCAAATGGGAAAATTTAATATTCCAGGGTTGATGTAAAAGGAGATAATATGTCATACTATTCACCATCAATAGAAAAATTAATAGAAAGTTTTGAAAAATTACCAAGTATAGGACATAAAACAGCTCAAAGACTAGCTTTTTATATGTTAGATTTGTCAGAAGAAGAAACAAAAGAGTTTATTGATTCTATAACAAATGCAAAAAAGAACCTGAAATTTTGTTCAAAATGTTTTAATTTATCTGATACAGATCCTTGCAATATATGTTCAAATCCAAAAAGAGATGAAACGACAATTTGTGTTGTTGAAGATGTAAGAGATGTAATAGCAATGGAAAGAACACATGAATATCAAGGAGTATATCATGTTTTACATGGTTCAATTTCTCCAATGAATGGAATAGGACCAGATGATATTAAAATAAAAGAATTATTAACAAGAATAATGAATGGAAACATAAAAGAGCTAATACTTGCAACTAATCCAAGAGTTGAAGGAGAAGCAACTTCTATGTATATATCAAAATTAGTTAAGCCATTAGGTGTAAAAGTTACAAGAATAGCAAGGGGAATACCTATAGGTGGGGATTTGGAATATACTGATGAAATTACATTAACAAAAGCTTTAGAAGGAAGAAGCGAAATATAAAAGACACACAAATAAAATTTGTGTGTCTTTTTGCTTAATGTTAAAATATTAGGCAAATATATTTTTTTGGAAAACGATATTTTCCAGAACAAAAGGTCATAGTTTAAAAATCATTTAAAAGTATTTCACATATGTTTTCAGTTGCACGTGGTTTTGAAAGTTTTTTTGTATTTTCTTTCATAATTTGAAATTGTTCTTTATTTCTATATAAATTTTTTAATGCTCTTGCAATATTGTCTTCTTTTTTTATCCAAATTCCAACATTGTTTTCTATTAAAAATTGAGCGTTTTCTTCTTCTTGTCCAGGAATAGGGTTTATAAGTATAAGAGGAAGATTAGAAGCTAAAGATTCAGTAACTGTAAGTCCTCCAGGTTTTGTTATAACAACAGAAGAAATTTTCATAAGTTCTGGAACTTTGTCTGTATATTCTAATATTTTTATTCTATTTTCAGAATTGGTATTTTCTACTAATTCTAAAAATTTCTTTTTCATTCTTTTATTTTTTCCAGAAATTGCTACAACTTGTAAAGCAGGGAAGAGACGTATTATAGCCTTTAAAACCATGTATGTAGTATTTCTTCCTAATCCAAATTCACCACCAGCAAAAAATAAGATAGTTTCTTTTTCTGAATCTAAATCAAATTCAGAATAAATTAGATTTTTGTCAGTATCTTGTAAAAATTTTTCAGAAATAGGTATACCTGTTACAAAGATAGTTTGATCATTAATTCCTAATGCTACCATATCTTTTTTCATTTGTTCATTAGAAACAAAGAAATAATCCATATATTGAGAAAGAACTAACCATTGTGGATGAATATGGTAATCAGTAAGTACAGTTGCTAGTTTACAATTTATCTTTCCTTTATTTTTTAATATAGTACACATTTGAGTAGAAAAAGGATGTGTAGATATTATAAGATCAGGTTCAAATTCTTGTATTAAAAGATTAAGTTTATAGGACATAAGTCTATTTGTTGTTGTACTAATATGAGCTAAAGATCCTGTTTTTGAGTCATTATATACTTTTTTCCAAAGCCAAGGAGCTTTTTTGGCAAGCTCTTTATATGCTTCTGTAGATACTTTGTTTAAATATTTATTAATATATTCTATGCAATCTACCATTTCAATTTCTATTTCAGGAGAAGTTAATTTTAAATGATTGGCAATAGATTTAGCTGCTGATAGATGTCCACCGCCATAAGAACCATAGAATATTAAGATTTTTTTCATGTATAACTCCTTAAATAAATTTTAAATATTATATCACTAAAGAAAAAAAAAAACAATAATTAGAATATTTTGGAATAAAAAGCTAAAAATAAAGAAAAAGGAGGATATTAAATGAAAGATACGGTAAAAAGAATATTAATTACTATAATATGTGTTTTAATAGTACTAACAATAATATCAGGATATTATGTATTTAAATTAAAAGAGCAATATAAAACAATTATAAATAATTCGTATAATGAAGCGTTTAATAGTTTGGTAAATTATATAAATAATATAGAAAGTTATTTAGCAAAAGCAATGATATCAAAAAGTGCTACTCACGGAGCAGAAACACTTACAGAAATATGGAGAGATTCTAATTTGGCTTTAGTATATCTATCTCAGATACCACTTAAATCTGAAGGTTTATCACAAACAGCGAAATTCTTAAACCAAGTAAGTGATTATTCATTTTCATTGTCTAGAAAAAATATAAATAATCAAGAATTAGATGATGAAGATTTTTCAAATATTGAAACCTTATATGGATATAGTAATGACTTGAAAAATACTTTAAATCAATTATCAGAAGAACTGTTTACAGGTGAAATTTCGTGGGAAGATTTAAAAGAAAATGAATCTTATAAATTTGCACAAGCTGTAGACAATGTTTCTATTTTTTCAAATATAGATGAAAATTTGAATGAATATGAAGGTCTTATATATGATGGAGCATATTCTGATCATATAAATAAAATGGAAAAGAAAGGATTAACAGGAAATGATATATCAGAAGAAGAAGCAAAAGCAAAGGTTAGAGGATTTTTTAAAGATAAGACTATAGAAAAAATGGAAAGTACAGGATTATTAGAAAATGCTGATATACCATCATATGAATTTCAAATCAAATTTTTTAATGAAAACGAAGAAATTTGGATATCAATTTCTAAAAAAGGTGGACATATAATTCAAATGGAAAAGACAAGAGCGGTAGAAAAAGAAGAAAAAAGTTTTGAAGAAGTAAATGAGATAGGAAAAAAATATTTGGCAGAAAAAGGCTTTTTAAATATGAAAGAAACATATTATACAAAATTAGAAAATGTAGTAACTATAAATTATGCATATGAAGATAATGATGTTTTGATATATCCAGATTTAATAAAACTAAAAATAGCACTAGATAATGGAGAAATATTAGGTATAGAAACTACAGGATATTTAAATTCTCATACACAAAGAAATTATCCAAATAATATAATAAGTCCAGAAAAAGCTAAGGAAAGTTTAAATTCAAAGCTTAATATAGCATCAGAAAGATTATGTGTAATACCAACAAAGTGGAAAACAGAAAAATATTGCTATGAATTTAAAGGAAAAGTTGGTGAAAAAGAATTTTTAGTTTATATAAATGCAGAAACAGGGAAAGAAGAAGATATATTAGTAATATTAGATACCCCTAATGGAGTATTAACTATGTAATAGGAAAATAAATTCATAAAAATGTTGAAATTGTAACAATATTGTTATAATATAATAGCAGTAACAGAAACTAATAATTTGAATAAATTATAGTAAGAAAATTTATCCACAAAATATTCATAATTTGTGGATATACATAGAAATTTAGGAGGGAAATTTGCAAACTAAAATAAATGGTTGGAAGATTAATTATGAAGTACTTGGAAATGGCAATCCCGTAATACTTCTTCATGGTTGGCTTGCTAACCTAGAAACTATGAGACCACTTGCAAATAACTTAAGTCAAAATTTTAAAGTGTATTTGGTAGATGTAGTAGGTTTTGGAAAAAGTGATGTTCCAGAACATCCTCTAAAAACTGATGATTTTGGTGATTTTTTAGCTCAATTTATAAAGAACTTAAAAATCGAAAATCCTATATTAATAGGGCATTCAAATGGTGGAAGAACTATTATAAATGCAGTTGGAAGAGGAATTGTGTCTGCTAAAAAAGTAGTACTTATTGATAGTGCAGGATTAAAACCTAAAAGAAAACTAAGCTATTACATAAAAGTGGCATTCTTTAAAATAGGTAAATTTATATTGAATTTATTACCAAATACTGAAAAAGTTAGAAATTTTAAAGAAAAAATGAGAGATAAAATAGGTTCTAGCGATTATAAAGCTTCAAATCCAGTTTTAAAAGAAACAATGAAAACAATTATAAACGAAGATTTAAGCTATTTGTTGCCTAAAATTAGTGTTCCAACATTGCTTGTTTGGGGAAGTTTAGATACAGCTACTCCAATTACTGATGCTAGAAAAATGGAAAAATTAATACCAGATTGTGGACTTGTCGAATATAAAGGTGGCAGCCATTTTTCTTATTTAGAAAATTTAAATAACTGTAATGCAGTTTTAAATGAGTTTTTTAAAAATGATAAATAGAAGGAGAATGTAATGGATAAAGTTTTAATAAATATTGTTTTAATATTATTTGTAATTTTCTTCTATCTAAAAAATAGACATGGACTACATATATTACAACTTGAAAATTATTATAATGATAGATATGCAGGATGGATAAAAAAGAATATTAAAAAAGTTTTTGAAATAAAAATGTTAGGATTACTTATAACAGCAACAATTACAACTTATATTAATTTAAGTTTAGGTTTGGCCGTAAGTATTTTGGCATATCTAGTTTTGATAACTACATATAGGAGAGAAAAGGAAAAAAAGCCATTTGTAGTCACTGCTAGAGTAAAAAGAATGTATATGACATATTTAATAATTATAATAATATTAGAAATATGCTCAAACATTTTTGATTATAAAATAATGTTAACTTTAATAAATATATATGCTATATTTGCATACATGTTTGTATATATAGTAAATATTATAAATAGACCAATAGAAAACAGTATAAAATTAGGTTTTTGTAAAAAAGCTAGTAAAAAATTAAAAGATATAAAGAATTTAGAAGTAATAGGAATTACAGGAAGTTTTGGAAAAACAAGTACAAAATATGCTGTAAATACTATACTTTCACAAAAATACAATACATTAATGACACCAGAAAGTTATAATACGACAATGGGAGTAGTTAGAACTATTAATGAAAAGATATCTTCTACACATAGATTTTTTGTATGTGAAATGGGAGCAAAATATATAGGAGATATAAAAGAAATATGTGATATAGTTAATCCTAAATATGCTATTATTACAGCAATTGGACCACAACATTTAGACACATTTAAAAATATAGAAAATGTATCTAAAGCCAAATTAGAACTAGTAGATTCAATACCTGATGATGGAATTGCTTTTGTAAACTGGGAAGATGAAAATATAAGAAAAGCTAAAATAAATAAAAAAATGGTAAAATACGGTTTAAATAAAGATGCAGATTATTATGCGGAAAATATTGAAATAACTGAAAAAGGTTCGAATTTTGATGTAATAATGCCAAACAATAGAAAGATTAACATTAAAACAAAATTACTTGGAAGATTAAATATTTTAAATATTGTTTGTGCAGTAGCAGTATCAGATACATTAGGTGTGTCTGAAGAGGAAATAAAAATAGGTGTTAAATATATAAGACCAGTTAAACACAGATTAGAGTTAAAACAAAATCCAAATGGAAGTATTATTATAGATGATGCATATAATTCAAATGTAAAAGGTGCTAAAATGGCATTAGAAGTGCTAAAAACTTTTGAAAATAGAAAAAGAATTTTAATAACACCTGGAATTGTTGATTTAGGTGAAAAGTCTTATGAAATAAATAAAGAACTTGGAAAGCTTGCAACAGATAGTAGTGACTTTATTATACTAGTTGGAGCAAATCAAGCAATTCCAATATATGAAGGAATAAAAGAAACAAATTATTCATTAGAAGATGTATTTATCGCTAAAAATTTACAAGAAGCACTTTCAAAAATGAATCAAATAATGGATGGTAATAGTGTAATTTTATTAGAAAATGATTTGCCAGATAATTATCTATAAGGTTTATAGGTACCAAAACCTAAATAAATTATGAAAACGAGGGATAAAAATGAAAATAAAGTTAGGTGTGTTTTTTGGAGGGAACTCTGTTGAACATGAAATTTCAATAATCACAATGAGTCAAGCAATGTCAAATATAAATGAAGACAAATATGAGATTATACCTATATATATAGCTAAAGATGGGGTAATGTATACAGGTGATGATTTATTAGATATATATCAATATAAGGATATGGAAGTTTTATTAAAAAGAAGTTACAAAGTAACAATAGTAAATGATGGAAAAAGTATAAAAGTTGTAAGATATCCAGCGCCATTTATAGGAAGAAAAGTATTAAATACAATTGATGTTGCTTTTCCAATTGTACATGGAACAAATGTAGAAGATGGAACTATTGCAGGGTATTTAACTATGCTTGGAATACCTTTTGTAGGACCAGATATTATGGCTTCAAGTATTGGTATGGATAAAATATTAATGAAAAAAGTATTAAAAGAATCAGGTATACCTGTTGTGGAATATAAAGCTTTTTATTCAATGGAATATGTGAAAGAAGAAGATAAAATATTAAACGAAGTAGAACAAAAATTAAAATATCCTGTAATTGTTAAACCAGGAAATTTAGGTTCAAGTGTAGGAATAAAAAAAGCTAAAAACAAAGCAGAATTGCAAGAAGCAATTGAATTTGCAATGGAATTTTCTGATAGAATAATTGTAGAAAAAGCAGTAACAAATCTTCAAGAGATAAATTGTTCTGTAATAGGAAATATTGTTGATTCAGAAACATCTGTATGTGAAGAACCATTTTTTTCAGATGAAATTTTATCATATGCTGATAAATATATGTCAGGAGGAAAAAGTTCTAAATCAGGTAAAGTGAATATGTCTTCAAAAGGAAATGTTGGAGCTAAGAGTGCTGGAAAAGGAATGGCAGTATCAAATAAAAAATTGCCAGCAGACATAAGTGAAGAAAAAAGAAAAGAAATAGAAAGATTAACAAAAGAAACATTTAAAGTTTTAGGATGTAGTGGTGTTTCAAGAGTTGACTTTTTAATAGATAAAGACGAAGACAAAATATATGTAAATGAAATAAACACAATACCAGGAGCATTATCATATTATCTTTGGGAAGCATCTGGAAAATCTTTTGAAAAAGAATTAGATGAATTAGTAGAAATAGCATTAAAGAGACATCGTGAAAAAGAAAAATTAACATTTTCATATGATCAAAATATATTAGCTATGCAAGGTACAAAAACAGGAAGCAAAGGAATTAAAGGAGTAAAATAGATGTTAAGTTTTGAAGAATTACATCTAGAGGTTGAAAAGACTTTATCTGATAAAAGATTTTATCATTCAAAATGTGTTATGGAAAAATGTATAGAACTTGCAGAAAAATATGGTGAGAATGTAGAAAAAGCGAAAATAGCAGGATTATTACATGATATAGCAAAAGAAGTTCCCAAAAATGAAAGAATAATTTTAGCTCAGAAATATAATGTTGAATTAGACGAAGTTGAATTAAATTGTACAGGATTAATACATGCTAAATTAGGAGCAAAAATTTGTGAGAAAGATTTTGGAATAGAAAAAGAAATTTGTAATGCAATAGCATGTCATACTACTGGTAAAGAAAATATGACATTACTAGATAAAATTTTATACATATCAGATGCAATTGGTGTAGATAGAAATTATGATAATACAGAATATCTAAGAAAATTAGCATTTTCAGATTTAGATAAATCAGTAGAAACTTTACTAAAATTTACAATTGAAGAAAGATTAAAAGAAGGTAAATCGATACATATTGATTCAATAAAATCATATAATTATTTTATTATGAAAAATAAATAATAAAAATGTTAAGCTCAAATTATTTTATAATAATTTGAGCTAATTTTTTTAATAAAATAACTTCACAAAAAACTTACCTAGTGATATAATAAAAACGAATTTTATAAAACAAAGTTCGGGGGATGTTTAAATGATTTTTAAAGATTATTATAAAATTTTGGGGTTAGATAGTAATAGAGTTACAATGTCAGAAATTAAGATTGCATATAGAGAACAAGCTAAAAAATATCACCCAGATGTAAATATAAAAGAAAAGAAAAATGAAGAAAGATTTAAAGATATAAATGAAGCTTATAGAGTTCTATCAAATAGTACAACAAAAAGAAAATACGATAGAATGTGGAATCATAATGTTGGTAAATCTTATAAAAAAGTTTCATATGAAGAAAGCAAAAGAAGCAAAGATTCATTATTTAGTGATTTCTTTAATATGTTTTTTGGAAATATAGAAAATTTGCAAAAAGATAGTGATAATAAAATAAAATCAAAAAAAGGTGAGAATGTAGAAACTGAAATAAATATTTCAATAGAAGATGCTTTTAGAGGAAAAGAACAAACAATTGGAGTAAGAACAGTTGATGGAAATTTAAAAAAATTCAAAGTACAAGTACCTCCAGGGATTCAAAATAATGAAAAAATAAGATTGGTAGGTCAAGGAAAACCTGGTGTTTCAGGTGGAAAAAATGGAGATTTGCTTATAAGGGTAAAAATAGATAATGACAAAGAATTTAAATTAGAAGGTTATAATCTAAGAAAAAACTTATATCTTACTCCATGGGAAGCAGCTTTAAGTACAAAAGTTACAGTAAGTGGAATAAATGAGGATGTATTTGTATATATTCCATCAGGAATACAAAGTGGAGAAACTATTGTTATAGAAAATAAAGGATATAAAGATGGAAAAGGTGGAAGAGGAGACTTAATATTAGATACAAGAATAATGATACCAAAACATTTAAATGATCAAGAAAAACAATTATTTTCAAAATTAAATGAAATTTCAAAATTTAATCCAAGAAATGGTTAACATAAAAGCAAAAATGCGTTGACATTTAGTTATTTTTTATATATAATAATATAGCAAATTTACAAATGATAAGACGCATTCAATAAAATAAAGGGGTGTATAAAAATGGAAGAAGAAAATCTATCAGGTAAATATTTTAGTATTACAGATCCAAAAAATGTAAATACAGTTATTTATCAAGTTAACAGAACTGAAAAAGAATTCTCTAAAAATTCTCCAAAGTATACTGTTGAGCGACTAGAATTTTCAGAGGAATTTGTAGGAGAAAATAAAAAGAAAACTTTTTATATTGATAATCCTGCACCTGATGGAAATCCGCTAGTAATTCTTTCTTTTGCTAAAGAAAGAGTTGTCGTTAATATGGGATTTTTAGATTATGATGTTGTTAAAATATCAAAAAAACCAATGCCTATGAAATTTAGTACTTTATATAATGAAGATGAAATCGAATATAAAGACTTTGCATATACACCAAATATGAAAAGACCGATTTCAATAATCGATCCAGAAACAACAGAAGAAGTAAAACCTACTCTTTATTTTGATGAAGAAGCAAATGAAGTAAAAGGAAAATGTAAATTAAAACCAAATAAGAAATATTTTGCCTTTGAAATAAGAGAAGATAAAAATTAATATGCAATATAGAAAGGGGTTCATGTTATGAGTGAAAATACTACTAAATCTTCAAGTGGAGAAAGTGGAAAAAAAGTTGCAGAAGTAAAAAGAGTAAAAAATTCATTAGTTGAAAGATATTTTGAAAGAAAAGGAATATCAATAGATGCAATGTTATTTACAACATCACTAGAAAAAGAAAATGGAAGATATATAAAAGAAGACACAATTGCACAAAAAACAAGTGAAGGATTAGATCAAGAAGATAAAGTAATAAATAGACCTATTAGAATGATAACAAATATTAAAGATAAAGTAACAAAAAAAGGTACTAGAACTTCAAAAAAAGCAGTTGCAAACGGAAAAGCTAAATTAACAAACGAGCAAAAACAAACTACTTTAGAAACTGATAAAAATGAAAAAGAAACATTAGATAAAGATGTAGAAAAATAATAAAATCTTACATAAGAAAAGGTGAAGTTTAATGAGTTTTTTTGAAAGATTGAAAAGAGCAATTTTAAAAATAAAAGGAAAATTAATTGTAAGTGCAATACTTCTTGTAGCAATAATTATAATGGGTATTGCACCTTTTAGTGTTTCTATTTTAAATGGACTTAACGTAGAAGGAGTATTTTTTGACTGGGAAGTAATGATTAATAGTCTTATAGAGTACTTACCAAAACCAATAGATGCATTAAAACTTTGTTTTACTACAGAACCACTAAATTATGCACATTCTTTCTTTTATATAACAAAATGCTTTTTAGGATTTTTTGGATTATTTGTACTTGTTGGAATAGCTAAAGCATTTCCTAAGCACGAATATCAAGACATTGAAAATGGTTCAAGTGATTGGTCAGAAAATGGAGAACAATATAAAGTTTTACATAAAAGTAAAGGAATAGTACTTGCAGAAAAAAATTATTTACCAGTTGATAAACGTGGTAACGTAAACGTACTTGTTGTACGGAGGTTCTGGTGCTGGTAAATCTGCTTCATATGTTATTCCAAATGCATTACAACTTTTAGGTTCATATGTATTTACAGATCCTAAAGGAGAATTATATGATAAAACAGCAGGTTTCTTTAAAGCTAAAGGATATGAAATAAAAGTATTAAACTTAGTAAGACCACAAAACAGTGATGGTTATAATCCATTACATCATATAAATAATGAAATAGATGTAGATATTATTGCAAATACAATAGTAAAAGGCCAAGGAGAAGGAAAATCTTCAGATCCATTCTGGGATGATATGTCAGAAATGCTATTAAAAGCTTTAATATATTATTTAAAATCAGCAAGGCCAAAAGAAGAACAAAGTTTAGCAAGTTGTTCAGAACTTGTTAGAACAGCCAATAGTAGCAGTGGAGATAATCTACTTACAAATTTGATGAATCAATGTCCAATGGATCATCCAGCTAGAATGTATTATAAAAATATTGAAATGTTACCAGAAAAAACTTTTGGTTCAGTACTTGGAACATTACAATCAAAGCTTGGAAAGTTTGATTCAAAAGAAATAGCAGAAGTTACATCAACAGACACAATAGATTTTCCAGAGATAGGAAAAAAGAAAACAGCAGTATATGTAATTTCTTCAGATACGCATACAGCGTATGACTTTTTATTAACAATATTCTTCTCTCAAATGATTCAACAATTATATGATTTTGCAGACGTTAGTGGAGGAGCTTTACCTGTACCAGTATATTTTATATTAGACGAGTTTGCGAATATTGGTCAAATACCAGATTTTGATAAAAAAATATCAACATCTAGAAGTAGAAAAATATCTTTTAGTGTTATATTACAAAATTTAGATCAATTAGAAGCTGTATATAAAGAATCTTATGAAACAATAATCGGTAACTGTGATACACACTTATTTTTAGGGTCTAACTCACAAAAAACTGTTGAATATTTTTCCAAAGCATTAGGAGAAAAAACAATTACTAGAGATAATGTTTCAGTAAATAAAGACAGAGAAGATTGGAAGCAAGGAAAGAGTGAATCAGATCAAGTAATGGGAAGAGCTTTAATGACAGCAGACGAATTAAGAAGAATGGACAATGACCTTTGTATTATATATGAAAAAGGTATAAAACCAATTAAAGCGAATAAATATTATTACTTTAAATATCCAGAGGGTAAATTAGTAAATAGATATAAAACAGATCATAATGAAGTACATATAGAAAGAGGAATTTGGAGAAAATACAATCCATATAATCCTTATGAAGAAGGAAAAGATAATTCAGGAGGAGTAGCACAAAGCCTAGAAGCTTTAGATGATTTATTCAAAGAAGAAGATTTAAATACCGAGCCCAATGCTGAACCTGTTTCTGAAAAAAAAGTAGAATTAGATCCAGAAGAACAAAAAAGACAAGATGAATTAATAGATATACAAAAAGAACTTGAAGCAAAATTTGATGAATTATTTGGTTCAATAGACGAATAAAATTAAAACCTTTAAACTGTTTGTTTAAAGGTTTTTTTATATACAAAATAAGATTTTTAAAAATATAATGAAAAAAGAATATGCGAACATATATTCTTTTTTATATTGACGTTAAATTTTAAGTATGATAAAATAATTAAACTAAAGAAAGGAGTTATAATATGAAATTTGTACATATTGCAGATATGCATTTTGATTCACCATTTACAGTTTTAAGTGCAAAATCAAATTTAGGTGATATAAGAAGATTAGAACAAAGAAAAGCTTTTAAAAAAGCAATAGAATATATAAAAGAAAATAAAATTGATTACTTATTTATAGCAGGAGATTTATACGAGCATGAATACATAAAAGAATCAACAATAGAATATATAAATGATTTATTTAAAGAAATACCAAATACTAAAGTTTTTATAACTCCGGGAAATCATGATCCTTATATAAAAGGAAGCATATATGAAACATATAAATTTAATGAAAATGTATATGTTTTTAAAGATAAATTAGAAAAAATAGAAGATATTTATGCAAATATATATGGTATGGCATTTACAGAGTTTTATATGAATAATTCACCACTTGAAAATGTAAAAATAAATAATACTAATAAACCAAATATATTAATTGTTCATGCTGATTTAAATGGAGCAAAAGATAAAGATGGGTTAGCATATAATCCAATATCAGAAAAAGTTCTTGAAAATTTAGGTTTTGATTATGTAGCTCTAGGTCATATTCATAAAAATAATATTAATACTCACCAAAATATTATATATCCAGGTTCAACGATTTCTTTTGGATTTGATGAATTAGGAGAACATGGAATGGTTGTAGGAGAAATAGTAAATGGGGTTTTAAATACAAAATTTGTAAAATTAGATGATAGAGAATTCACAGAACTTAAACAAAATGTGGATAATTTTAATTCAAAAGAAGATTTGATAGAACATTTGCTAGAAATAAAATTAGAGAAAAACATAATATATAAAATTATTTTAGTAGGTAAAAGAAATTTTGAAATAAATACCAGAGAAATTTTGGAAACTTTATCAAGTGATAAAATTTTAAAAATAAAAGATGATACTGTATTAAACTACGATTTAGAAGAAATTTCAAAAGAAAATACATTAAGAGGAATTTTTGTAAAAGAAGTATTAGAACTTGCTAAAACAGGAGAATATTCAAAAGAAGAAATAGAAAAAGCTATAGAAATAGGTCTAGAAGCAATGTAAAGAGGTGAAAAAGTGAATATAGAGTTTTTAAAAATAAATGGGTTTGGAAGAATAAAAGAAAAAGAAATTTATTTAAAAGACGGTATAAATGTTATATATGGAGAAAACGAAACAGGAAAATCAAGTATATTAAAATTTATATCAAGTATGCTTTATGGAGCATCTAAAAACAAAAATGGAAAAGAAATTTCTGATTTTGACAGATATAAGCCGTGGAAAACAGATGAATTTTCAGGGAAAATTAGATATAGTTTGGACAATGGAAAAAAATATGAAATTTATAGAGAATTTAAAAAGAAAAATCCAATAATATATAATGAAAGAATGGAAGATATTTCAAAAGAATATACATTAGATAAAACTAAAGGAATAAGCTTTTTTTATGAGCAAACAGGTATAGATGAAGAAACTTTCTATAATACTGCAATAACAGAACAAGAAGGAATAAAGCTTAGCAAGTCAAGTCAAAATAGCATAATTCAAAAAATAAGTAATTTAATTTCTTCTGGTGATGATAATATATCATTTAAGAAATCGATAGATAAGATTAGTAAAATGCAAAATGAACAAGTAGGTACAGATAGAACAGCTCAAAGACCAATAAATGTTATAGAATCAAAAATTAGAAATTTAATGGAAAAGAAAAGATCTTTGTCTATGTATAAAGAAAATATATATGATAATAGCAAAGAAAAAGAAAGTTTAGAATTTGAAATAAAAACAGAAGAATACAAAAAAGAATTATTAAAAGAAATTCAATTAAAACTTGATGAAAATAGATTGAAAGATGCAGAAATAAATTTTAATAGAAATTTGGAAAATGAATATAACAAAAAAATAGAAGAATTAAACAAAAAAATAAACAGTGCAGAAGAAAAAAATGAGAGAACGTTTATAAATCTTAAAAAATACTATATCATTTTAACAATATTGGCAATACTAACAATACTTATGTTTAGTTTTTGCAAAAATAATTTTATAAATGCATTAATGTTTATACCAATTTTTAGTATTATTGGAATAATATTAAAAAAGAAATATGAATTTAAAACAAATGTAGCTAAAAAACAAGAAAATAATAAGCAATCTTTAATAAAAGAAATTGAAATATTAAAGAAAAATATGGAAGCTCAAAAAGAAGAAGCAAATATAAAAGAAGAAAAGCTAGATAATGACAAAGCAAAAGAAGAAAAAGAATTAATAGATAAATACATATTATATTTAGATTTAGGATATATAGAAACATGTCTTAGAAAAAATTATAATGAAATATTAAAAGAAATAGAAGTAAGAGAAAAAAGAATAGAAACAATTAAATTTAGAGTTCATGCAATGGATTTAGATAATAAAAACATTGCATCTAAAATAGAAGATTTAGCAAAAGTAGAAGAAGAATTAAATGATGCAGAAGAAGAAAGAGAAGAACTTTTATCACTTAATAAATCTTTTAATATAGCCAAAGATTGCTTAAGCTTAGCTTATGAAGAAGTAAAACAAAACATAAGTCCAAAATTTGTGGAAAACTTATCAAATATCATTTCTAATATATCTGATAATAGATATTCAAATATAAGATTCTCAGATACAGATGGATTAAAAGTAGAAGTGGAAAATGGAAAGTATGAACCAGCTTCTAGGTTAAGTGTTGGAACAATAGACCAAATGTATTTATCTCTAAGATTGAGTGCTTTAAATGAAATAACTGAAGAAAATATGCCTATTATATTAGATGAAGCTTTTGCATATTTTGATAATGAAAGACTAAGCAATATGCTTACATATATTAATAAAAATTATTCAAACAATCAAATTATAATTTTTACATGCTCAAATAGAGAAAAAGAACTTTTAGATAAATTAAAAATACAATATAATATAATAAACCTTGAAAAATAGGTAAAAATAGGTTATAATATTATGCGCATAAGAAATGCATAATATAAAAATTTATAATTAGAAAATAAAAGAGAAGAGGTTTTTATGTTTCAAAAATTAGAAGATGTAGAAAAAAGATATGAGGAACTTAACAAATTAATTAGTGACCCAGATGTTATTTCTAACCAAACAGAATGGAAAAAATATATGAAAGAACACAGTGATATAGAAGATATTGTGTTTAAATATAGAGAATATAAAAAAGTAAGTCAAAGTTTAGAAGAAGCAAAAGAAATGCTAAACGATCCAGAATTAAAAGAACTTGCTGAAATAGAAATGCTAGAGTCAAAAGAAAAATTACCTAAAATAGAAGAAGAATTAAAAGTATTATTAATTCCTAAGGATCCAAATGATGATAAAAACGTTATTTGTGAAATAAGAGCAGGAGCAGGGGGAGACGAAGCAGCTTTATTTGCAGGTGTATTATTTAGAATGTATTCAATGTATTCTGAAAGAAAACATTTTAAATTAGAAGTTGTAAACGAAAATGAGACAGGTTTAGGTGGATATAAAGAAATATCATTTATGATAACAGGAAAAGGCGCATATAGTAGATTTAAATTTGAAAGTGGGGTACACAGAGTACAAAGAGTTCCAGACACAGAAAGTAGTGGAAGAATACATACTTCAACTGTTACAGTTGCTGTATTGCCAGAAGTAGAAGATGTTGAAATAGACATAAATCCTGCAGATATTAGAATGGAAGTTTTTAGAGCTTCTGGTGCAGGAGGTCAACACGTAAATAAAACATCATCAGCTGTTAGACTTATACATGAACCAACAGGAATTGTAGCAGAATGTCAAACAGAAAGATCACAACTTCAAAATAGAGAATATGCTATGAGATTACTTCGTTCAAGAATATATGATATAGAAAAAGAAAAACAAGAAAAAGCAGTTGCAAGTGAAAGAAAAAGTCAAGTAGGATCAGGAGACAGAAGTGAAAAAATAAGAACATATAATTATCCTCAAGGAAGAATAACAGATCATAGAATAGGTCTTAGTATTTATCAAATGGAAGACTTCTTAAATGGAAATTTAGATGAAATGATAGATAGTTTAATTGCAACAGATAGAGCAGAAAGATTAAAATCATAGATTTAAAATAAAAAAATAACTCCAAATAAAAAAATTTGGAGTTATTTTTTTATTTTAAATCTATGATTTTTAATTTTTTAGTTATAAAAAGTAATAGGTAGAGCGTATCTGGTTTTTGAAACTAGATATGCTCTACCTAAAGGGAATAAAGATTTAGAAAGATTTTTTAAATTAGTTTTATTATTATTCCTATAGTAATTCCTAATATATTTCCCATAGAACCAAATCTACCAGAATATAATTTTTTAGATTCAGGTATTATTTCACAAGAAATAATATACAACATTGCTCCAGCAGCAAAAGCTAAAGAAATTCCAATCAAAGTTTGAGAAAGATTTCCAATTATTGCACCAAAAAATGCGCCTATACCGGTAGTTATTCCAGATAAAGCAGTTAATATTATAGCTTTATGTTTACTAAAACCACCAGTTTTTAAAGGAAGAGCAATTGATATTCCTTCTGGAATGTCATGCAAAGCTATAGCAATTGCAAGTGAAATACCGAAGAGTATTTGAAACTTCAAAACCTGCACCTATTGATAAACCTTCTGGAAAATTATGTAAAGATAATCCTATAAATATAATGATTCCAGTTTTCAGCAAAGAGTTACTGTAATTTTCTTTATTTTTAAAACATTTATCTACTATGTCGTCGCAAATAATCATACTGAAAGTACCTAAAAATATACCTAATATACATAAAGATATGTTAACAATTTCTAATGCTTCAGGTATTAAATCAAAACATATAACTGCTGTCATAAGTCCAGCTGCAAATTCTAAAATAAAACTAATAAATTTATGTGATTTAATATTCAAAAAGGCACCAAGAAATCCACCTAAAGTTGTTCCAATCATTCCAAAAAACAACCCTAAAAAGCTTATATTATAAATTTTTTCCATATGTACTCCTTAATTGTTTTATTAATATATATGAAGAAAAAGTACCTAATATACATTAAGTATAAATAGGTACTTTTTATAAAGGAATTTTTAGAGCTGACAAAATAAAAAAACGCAAGGAATCCTGCGTTTATGAATTATATAATTTTATCATATCTTTTTGAAAAGGTGCTATTGCTATTAAAGAAATGCAAAAGCCTAGTTCAAGTATAAATGTATATGTTAAGAAATTTGTTTTATAAGTATAAAAATCTGAAATTGCTTGATTATCTAATATACTTAAAGCTTCTGAAGATAAGGTATCTTTATATTTTATGTTATTAATTACTATAGATTGAGCTTGTATTTTTGATTCATAATTAAAAGAAAAATACAATTGAGCAATAGTAATAATAATTGATAAAAATATAAAAAATACAAAGATTTTAGTTAGTTTTTTAGATATTATGTCAATTTCGTTATTGTCTAATTTATATTTTTTAAGAACGTCGTGTGTACTTACTCTACATAATATATGCATTGTTATTAGTAAGATTATAGAAAAAGATAAACTTAAAGTAACATATAAAAGTATTTGATTACTTGTAAAATTATTTAGAATAGTTTTTTGAATTAATGTCTCTATAATTTTATATATTAACAATATAATAACTCCATATGAAGTAAAACGAGATGTAAGTTTGGATACAGCTGTTTTTGAATTAATTAATTTCTTATCTTTCATAATTTTCTCCTTTGTATATTACATAAAAATAATATCATTTAATAAAAAATAATTCAAGAAAAATTGGATTTTTTATAAATTTATAGTATACTTTTAAAGAAAATAAATTTATTAATAAAATTATATAATTTGTTGACATGTAAAAATAAAGAATATATAATACAAACATAAGTTTTGTAGAGGAGAAAAAAAATGGGATTATTAGATGAATTAAATGACAAACAATATGAAGCTGTTGTAAATACAGAAGGTCCATGTTTAGTAATAGCAGGTGCTGGAAGTGGAAAAACAAAAGTATTAACGCATAAAATTGCGTATTTAATAGGTGAAAAAGAAGTAAAGCCTTGGAATATATTAGCAATAACATTTACAAATAAAGCAGCAAACGAAATGAAAGAAAGAGTAGAAAAATTAGTAGGTGATGTTGCAAAAGATATGTGGATAGGAACATTTCACTCTATATGTGTAAGAATTCTTAGAAGACAAATAGATAGAATAGGATTTGATACATCTTTTGTAATTTTTGATACATCAGACCAAAGAACATTAGTAAAACAAATTTTAAAATCACAAGATTTAGATGATAAAATTTTCACAGATAGATCAGTTTTATATGAAATAAGTAATGCTAAAAATGAAATGTTAGAGCCAGATGCATATGCTGCAAGAGCAATGGGGGATTTTAGAAAAGAAAAAATAGCAGATATTTATAGAATATATCAAAAAAGGCTTAAAGAAAATAATGCAATTGATTTTGATGATATTATAAATTTTACTATAAAAATATTATTAGATAATCCAGATTTATTAGAATATTATTCAGATAAATTTAAATATGTGTTAGTAGATGAATATCAAGATACCAATAAAGCACAATTTACATTAGTTACACTACTTGCAGGAAAATATGGAAATATAACAGTAGTAGGTGATAACGACCAAGGAATATATTCATTTAGAGGAGCAGATATTTCTAATATATTAAATTTTGAGAAAGACTTTCCAGGAACAAAAATTATAAAACTAGAACAAAATTATAGATGTACACAAAACATATTAAATGCTGCAAATGAAGTTATAAAAAATAATGAAACAAAATATGAAAAGAAATTGTGGACAAGTAATGATGCAGGAAATCTTCCTAAAGTATATAGAGGAGATGACGAATATGATGAAGCAAACTATATTGTAAGAGAAATAAATCATCTAAAAAGAGAAGAATATTATAAATATTCTGATTTTGCAATTCTTTATAGAATGAATTCACAATCACGTAGTGTGGAAGATATTTTAAGAAGAGAAAATATACCATATAAAATAATAGGTGGTTTAAAATTCTATGAAAGAAAAGAAATAAAAGATATAATTGCATATTTAAGGCTTATTCAAAATACATCAGATAATTTGAGTTTAACAAGAATAATAAATGAACCTAAAAGAGGTGTAGGAAAAACAAGTTTAGATAATATAGAAGGTTTATCTATGACAAATGGAATATCAATGTATGATATTATAAAAGATGCTGATAAATATGGATTAAACAGAATTTATGGAAATACAAGAGAATTTATACAAGTTATAGAAGAATTAAAAGCAAAAAAAGATACAATTACAATTTCTGAGCTTATAAAAGAAACTTTAAATAAAACAGGATACACAAAAGCGTTAGAAAATGAAAATTCAGTTGAAGCAGAAAATAGAATTGAAAACCTAGATGAATTTTTAACAGTTGCAATAGAATTTGAAGAAGAATATGCAGATAATTCTTTAAGTGAATTTTTAGAAAGTATTACACTATCATCAGATATAGATGGAATGGAAGAACAAGAAGAATCTGTTACTCTTATGACACTTCATAGTGCTAAAGGTCTTGAATTTCCAGTAGTATTTTTAATAGGAATGGAAGAAGGAATTTTTCCTGGATATAAGTCAATTGGTGAAGATAAAGAAATTGAAGAAGAAAGAAGACTTTGCTATGTTGGTATAACAAGGGCGAAAGAAAATTTATTTTTAACATGTGCAAAACAAAGAACAATATTTGGATCAACAAGTTATAATGCTGTATCACGTTTTGTAAAAGAAATTCCAGCAACAATGCTTGAAGGTGCAGATGAATTAGAACAAAAATCAAATTCAAGATATGAAGATTCAAGAAATGAATGGAGATATGAAGAAAGAAGAGGAAGCTATTATGATAGTCCAGTTACTACATACAAAGAAATAGAAGCTTCAGCTAGCAGAATAACTCCAGCATATCAATTCAGAAGTGCAGATAGCTTTTTACAAAGCTTAAATAAACCAAAAGGAAATAACATTGATTTAAGCAAATATGTAGCAGGAGTAAAAGTATATCACAAAAAATTTGGAGAAGGAATTATTAATTCTGTAGAAACAGAAGGAGAAGATTTAAAAGTAGACATAAATTTTGAAAAAGCAGGTCATAAACGTTTAATGGCTAAATTTGCAGGTTTAGAAATAATAGAGTAAAACTATTGAAAAATTAAAATAATTTTGATAACATAATGAAAAATAAATACTTGGAGTATATTATGAAAGATGTATTTTTAAAAATTATATTAATTTTTGTACTTTCAGTTATGTTGGGATTTGCATCATTATTTCTTTCAAAAGAAGTATATGAGCCAGAAGTAATATCAGATATACGTCAAAATGTTGAAATAAATAATGAATTAGAAAATGAAGTGCAAGAAGAAATCGTAATTATACCAAATGATGAAACAATTACAATATCTGTAATTGGAGATATTATGTGTCATAATACACAATATAAAGATGCGTATGATTCTTCAACAGGAGAATATGATTTTTCATATGTATTTAATGATATAAAAGAATATATAGAAAGTGCAGATTTAGCAATAGGAAATTTGGAAACAACATTAGCTGGAAAAGAAATAGGTTATTCAAGTTATCCTACATTTAATACTCCAGAACATTTAGCGACAGACTTAGTAGAACTTGGAATAGATGTTTTATCCACAGCAAATAATCATTCTTTAGATAAAGGATTTAAAGGTATAGAAAATACTATAAAAGAATTAGATAATGTAGGAATAAAACATACAGGTACATTTAAAACAGAAGAAGAAGCTGATGAACTATTATTTACAGAAATAAAAGGAATAAAAATAGGATTTTTATCATATACTTATGGAACAAATGGAATAAAAGTTCCTTCAGGAAAAGAGTTTTGCATTAATTTAATTGAAGATGAAAAAATAATATCAGATTTAAATAAGATGAAAAAGGAGAATCCAGATATTATAATTGCAATAATGCATTGGGGAGAAGAATATCAAACATCTCCTAATGCAGAGCAAGAAAGACTCGCAAAATTATTATTGGATAATGGTGCTGATTTAATATTAGGAAGTCATCCACATGTACTACAAAAAATGGAAAAATATGATATAGTACTTGAGGATGGAACAGAAAAAGATGGATTTGTAATGTTTTCAACAGGAAATTTTATTTCAGGACAAGTAAAGAAAAACACAAAACAATCTGTTATATTAAATTTAGAACTTACTAAACATTATGATGGAAATAAAAAAATAAGTATAGATTCTGTTAAATATACACCAATATATATGTATGATAAAAATGGTACAAAAAGATATAAACTATTAGATATTGAAAAAGAAATTGAAGCTCATGAAAGTAGAGAAAAGAAATTAACAAATAGTTTACTAACAACTTTAAAATCCGAATTAGAACATATATATTTAATAGTAGGAAATGAAATATAAAAAAAGCTCTAGTTAACTAGAGCTTTTTTATATAAAATTATTTTTCTATATCATCATTTGATTTAGATTTATCAAATGTGTCATTTTTTTCCATAGAAGATTTAGTTTGACTTAAAGATGAATTAGCTTTTTCTAATCCTTTAGAGTCAAATTTTATACTTGCTACCATAGAAGATTTTTTTGTAGGTTTTGAATCAGAAGTTCCATCTAAAGAAGATTCTGAATTAGTAGTTTCCAATTCTTCTGGTGTTAAGTTTTGTGTTTCTACAGTATTATTTTCTAATGGGACAAAAGGAGTTTCTGCAGTTTTTGTTTTATTAAATGGCGGAATAATAACACTTGTTGTTTTATCTGTAGAGTTTTTAACAGGCATTTCAAAGTTTTGACTAGGAGTAGTAGGTTGATTAGTAATTTCCTTTGATGAAATCTCTTTTTTTGATAACATATTTTTAACAGCTGAAGCTGTACTTCGTGCTATATTATTAAATAATCTAGAAACAGGATTTTTTTGAGCATCAATCCATTCGTCCATAGTATATTCTTTGGAAGAATTTGGATCTGGTAGACGTCTTGTTTTAGAAAAAAATCCACGTAATCTATCCATAATAGTATATTTATTTTTTTCTTCTTGAGTTATCAATTGATTATCTTCTTTATTAAAAATGTTTTTAACATTCTCACTTTTTGCATACATAATAAAGTTAAGCTCTTTTTGTGTAAAATCTGGATAAAAAGAATTTACAGAAGCTAAACAAAATTCAAATTTATGTGGATTAAAAATATTTTTAATAAAAAAGATTAAATCTTCCATGAAAATTTCCTCACTTATAATATTACAAATTAATTATATATTATATTTAAAATAGATACAATAACAAATTTGTTACAAATTATATACCAAAATAATTTGTAACAAATGCATATTCAATTGTGTATTTTCTGATAGATATATTTTAAATGCTAAAAGTTGGCAAAAATATTTGAAATATTTAGTAAAGTAAGGTATAATAATTAAGTTGAAAATAATATTAGGAGGTATCAAAATGCTAAATGCAAGTGGCGTAACATTAAGATTCGGAAAAAGAGTTTTATTTGAAGACGTTAATATTAAATTTACAAAAGGAAATTGCTATGGAATAATAGGAGCAAATGGTGCAGGAAAATCAACTTTTCTAAAAATATTATCAGGAGAAATAGAACCTAATAAAGGTGAAGTTATATTAGATAAAGGTGAAAGATTATCTATACTAAAACAAGACCACTTTGCTTATGAGGGATACACACTAATTGACACTGTAATGATGGGAAACAGTGAACTTTATAGAATTATGAAAGAAAAAGATGAAATATATAGCAAGCCAGATTTTTCAGAAGAAGATGGAATGAAAGCAGCAAAATTAGAAGAAAGATTTGCAGAACTAGATGGATGGAATGCAGAATCAGATGCTGCAAGAATGTTAAATGAATTAGGAATTGATTCAGATGCTCATTATAAATATATGAGTGAAATAGAAGCTAAAGAAAAAGTAAAAGTATTATTAGCTCAAGCTTTATTTGGAAATCCAGATGTTTTATTACTAGATGAACCAACAAATGACTTAGATATAAAAACTATAAACTGGTTACAAGATTTTTTAATTGATTTTGAAAATACAGT
>CAZYST010000015.1:0-34006 GCA_964650305.1 uncultured Lachnospiraceae bacterium | reverse complement strand
ATCACTTATTCTATTTTTATTTAATTTTGTTTCACATCAATTGTAATATAACAAATAATAAAAAAAGTAATATGCAAATTTTAATATATTATAGAATATGTGTTAAATTGATAAATATGAATACAATATTGACATTTTTTTATAAATAATTAATAATAAAAATATAAAGTATAAGTAGTAAAAAAATAATTAAATGGAATATTTTTAAAAAATATATAAATAATATCTTTAAAGGAGATGTACATGAATAAGGAAACTATTGAAATAAAATCTGGTATAAAGGCGCATTTTATTAAAACAAGTTTATTTAAAACAAGTTTAGTATGTGTTTTTATAACTGTACCATTAAATAAAGAAAATGCAACTAAAAATGCATTATTACCATTTATTTTGAGAAGAGGTAGCAAAAATTTACCTACTCAATATATAATAAATGAAAAAATGGAAAATTTGTATGGAGCAATTTTTGAATGTGGAATAAATAAAATCGGTGATAATCAAGTATTAAAATTTTATATAGAATCTATAAATAATGATTATGCATTAAATAAAGAAGATATATTAAAAGAAACTATAAATAGCTTATTAGATATTGTATTTAATCCAATTTTGGAAAATAATGAATTTAATCAAGAATTTTTAAAAATAGAAAAAGAAAACTTAAGAAATAAAATTATAAGTAAAATTGATGATAAAGATTCGTATGCTTATGATAAATGTGTATCAGAAATGTATAATGAAAAAAACTTTGGATTATATAAATATGGCTATGAAGAAGATATTGATACTATTACTTCAAAAGACTTGACAAACTACTATAACAATATGATACAAAATTCTAAAATAGATATATATATATCAGGTGATTATGATATTTCAAAAGTTAAACAAGATATTATTGAAGATGAAAATATAAAAAAATTAAAACCAAGAATTGAAAACTATATATTGAACAATGAATACACAGAAAGTAAACAAAATGTGGAAAACGTAAAAGAAATTATAGAAAAAATAGATATTAATCAAGGAAAATTAGTAATAGGATTAGATATTTTGTCAAGTATGGAAAATTTACAATGTGTATCTACAGTGTATAATGCAATTTTGGGAGATGGTGCAAATTCAATGCTTTTTCAAAATGTTAGAGAAAAAGCTGGATTAGCTTATTCTGCAAGAAGCACTTATGTTAAACAAAAAGCAAATATTTTTATAAGATGTGGAATTCAAATTGAAAATTTTGATAAAGCATTAAATATAATAAAAGAACAGCTAGAAAATATAAAACAAGGAAATTTTTCAGATGAAGATGTTGAAAATGCAAAAAAATATCTTATATCTGGAATAAAAATTATAGAAGAAGAACAAGATTCAGAAGTTATTTTTTATTTAGGACAAGAAATTTCAAAAACAAATAGAACTTTAGAAGAATATATATCTTTAATTAATAAAGTTTCAAAGCAAGATATTATAGAACTTGCAAATTCTATTCAAATAAATACTATATATTTTTTAAGAAATTAAAAGGAAAAGGTGAAAAAAGTGCAAATAATAGAAAATAGTAAAATAAAAGAAAAAATTTTTACTGAAAAATTAAGTAATGGTATTACCATAATCGTAATTCCTAAAAAAGTTCAAAAGAAATATATTATTTGGGGAACAAATTATGGAAGTATAGATAATAAATTTTCAATTTCTACAGATAATGAGATTACAGAAGTACCAGATGGAATAGCACATTATTTAGAACATAAATTATTTGAACAAGAAAATGGAAAAAATAGTTTAGATGTTTTGTCAAGTTTAGGTGTAGATGCGAATGCTTATACAACTAATAATCATACAGCTTATTTATATGAATGTACGGACAATTTTTTTGAAGCTTTAGATGAATTTATGAATTATATACAAAATCCATATTTTACAGATGAAAATGTAAATAAAGAACGTGGAATAATAGAACAAGAAATTATGATGTATCAAGATTATCCTGAATGGGAAATATACATGAATACTATTAAAGCTATGTATAAAAATAATCCTATAAACATTGATGTAGCTGGAACTAAAGAAACGATTTCTAAAATTAATAAAGAAAATTTATACAAAATTTACAATACTTTTTATGTACCAAATAATATGTGTATAGCTGTTGCTGGAGATTTTGAACCTCAAAAAATAATAGAAGAAATAAAAAATAGAATGACTTTAAAACAAACAAACTTTAAAGTAAAAAGAATATATCCAGTAGAGCAAAAAGAAATTGTTGAAAAAAGAATAGAAAAAAATATGAATATAAGTATGCCTATTTTAAATATAGGATATAAAGATAATAATTTTTTTGAAAATATTATTAAAAAGCATATATCTATAGAGATTATATTAAATATAATTATTGGAAAAAGCTCAAATTTATATAAAAAGTTATATGAAGAAGGAAAGATTTTTTCAGAAATAAGTTGTAATTATGAATTTTCAAAAACTTTTGCACATCTTCTAATACAAGTTCAAACTTTAGATGTAGATTATGTGGTAGAATCAATAAAAAAAGAAATTGAAAATTTAAAAAAAGAAGGAATAAAAGAATCTGATTTTGAAAGATCTAAAAGAAAAATTTATGGTGAGCTTGTGATGGAATTTAATGATGTTTCTATGATAGCTAATGGCTTTATTGTAAATTATTTTAGAGATATAAATCCTTTAGATTATTTTGAAGAATTTGATGTTTTAAGTAAAGAATATGTAGAAGAAATATTAAAAGAAATTTTTATAGAAGAAAATTGCGTTTTATCTGTGATAAATCCTATATAAAGGAGGTATAAAATGGATATTATAAAATTTCCTGGATTAGGCCTTGATTTTGAAGTATCAAAAGTTGCATTTTCATTGTTTGGTATTAATATATATAATTATGCTTTTTGCATTGTGTTTGGAATTATTTTTGCATTAATATTATGTAAAAATAGTAAAGAAAATTATTATATTAAATTTGATGCTTTATTAGAAATAATAATTTTAGCATTATTAGTTGGAATTATAGGCGCTAGATTATATTTTGTAATTTTTAATTTAGAATATTATTTAGAAAACCCAATAAAGATTATAAACATACGAGATGGAGGCTTAGCAATTTATGGTGGGTTAATTGCAGGTGTGTATGTAATAATTAAAAGGTGCAAATTTTATAAAATAGCACCATTAGATTTTTTAGATTACATAGTTCCTTTTGTGGCAATAGCTCAAGCAATAGGTAGATGGGGAAATTTTTTTAATATAGAAGCATATGGATATGAAACATCTAGTTTTTTAAGGATGGGAATAACCGTTGCAGAAGGATATAAAGAAGTTCATCCAGTATTTTTATATGAATCAATATCTAATTTTATTATATTTTTTATATTAAGAAAGGCACAAGAAAAAAGAAGATTTAAAGGTCAAATATTATACATGTATATGGCATTATATTCTGGTGTTAGAATGTTTTTAGAAACCTTAAGAACAGATAGCTTGATGTTTTTTGAATTTAGAATTTCACAAATTTTGTCAATAGTAATTTTTGTTTATTCATCTATTACATTACTTATGAAATATATTGATTTAGCTATATCAAAAATGTATAAAGTAAAAAAGAAGAAATGACGAATTTTGTCTGACGAAAAGCGTTGCAAAACCTGTTTTTTTATTGACTTTGCTGTAGTAATGTGGTATTTTAAAAATATACAGAAGAGAAAAAGAATAGTTTAAAGGAGAGTGTGTAATATGTTAGATGAAAAAATTTGTGAATTAAGAGATAAATTGAATCGTAGCATATCAGATGGAAAAGACTATTCAATAATATATGAGCTAAGTATAGAACTAGATAATCTAATAAGTAAATTTTATGAAAAAAAGTTAAATTTAGTCTAAAAATAAAAAAATGGAGGTATTAAAATCTTCCATTTTTTTATTTTAAAAAATTCAAAAAAATATGTACAATAAAAATGTTATAATATATAATACATATGTATAATTATATTTTAAAGAGGTTAAAATGGAAAAATTAAAAGAAATTGTAACATCAATAGATTTAAATAATTTATTAGCAATATTTGATATACAAATTGCAATTGCTGTAGTTTTAGTATTTATACTTTTTAGAAAAGTATTTTCTTCAATTGTGATGAAATGTTATTATTTAATTGTAAAAAAAGATAAAAAGCCTAAAGACAGCCCAATGTATAAATTTTTAAATGTGCTTTTTATAATTGTTGGAATATATATTTCTATAAATATTTTTCCAGTTAGCAAGCAAGTTAAATATACTATACAAGAAATTTTTAAAGCATCAGTTATATTGATTATAACAAAAGCTTTAACTACATTAGTATATGAAGATTCGCCAATATATAAAAAGATTTTTAAAAGAGACAACAAAACTGTAAATACATTTATATGTAAAATTATTAAAGCTGCATTATGGGGAATTGCATTTATAATTATCTCATTTGAACTTGGATTTCTTAAAAATCTAACAGGATTATTTACAGCATTAGGAATTTTTTCAGCAGCATTAGCTCTTGCAGCTCAAGAAATTGTAAAAAGCTTAATAGGTGGTATGGAAATTCTTACAGATAAACCTTTTGTAATAGGTGATTGGATAGAAGTAGGTACACATCAAGGAACTGTAATAGACATAACATATAGAAGTACACGTATAAAGTCATATAATAATGCAATTATTACTATTCCTAATTCAATTATTACATCAGAATCAATTATAAATTGGAATAGATTATCAAGTAGAAGATTTGAAGCAACTTTAAATTTAAGTTTAGATACATCATCAGATAAATTAAAGAAAATTGTTAAAGAAATAAAATTAGTGTTAGAAAATCATGCAAGTGTAATAAAAGGAACTGTTGAAGTCCATGTGAATTCAATTTCTACAACAAGTGTAGAAGTATTTATATATTTATATGTAAAAGAAGTTGAATATCCAAAATTTTTAAAAGTAAAAGAAGAATTATTATGTAATTTATTATTTTTACTAGAAAAAGAAAATGTAGAACTTGCATATCCTACACAAACATTATATTTAAGAAAAGGAGAAGAAAATTTTTAAAATGAGTTTTGGATTAGCAATGGCAGGAGGAGGTCTAAAAGGTCTTGCTTATATAGGAGTATTTAAAGCTTTAGAAGAATTAAATATAAAACCTGATTATTTATCAGGAACAAGTTCTGGAAGTATTTTTGCTACAATGTATGCTTTAGGATGTACACCAGAAGAAATGAAAGAAAAAGCATTAGCATATTATAAAATGATAACAAAAATAAATAAAAAACCAATATTTAAAGCTGGTTTTACATATTTATCAACAGGTACAGCAAAATTAGAAGGATTGATTCCGGGAGAAAATATTGAAAAAATAATTCAATTAGTATCAGATGATAAAAACATAAAAAATATGAATGAATTGAAAATTAATTATGCGATTGCAACTGTTGATACAATTTCAACCAAGGAATGCATTTTTTTATCTAAAGATTTTAAATTAAAAAATGAAGATATTGATTATTTATATAATGTACCAATAGCGACAGCAACAAGAGCAAGTATGTCATTTCCAGGTGTATTTACACCATGTAATTATGAAAAATATAATTTTATAGATGGTGGAACTAAAGATAATCTGCCAGTTCAAGTACTAAAAGATATGGGAGCAAGCAAAACCCTTGCATTAAGTTTTAGAATTGATGATTATGAGCCAAAAGAAGATATATTTGGTATTTTATTAAGAACTGTAGACATATTTTCATTAAAAGACGTTAGAAAAGCACAGAAAATAGCTGACTTAGCAATAGAAATTGATGCAAGTGGTACAAGCTTATTGCAAATAGATGATATAGATAAAGTAATAAATACAGGATATAACACTATATTGCAAAATAAAGAAAAAATATTAAAGTTAGTAGAGAAAGTGGAGAATAAATAATGAAAGCATTAATAACAGGTGCATCTTCTGGAATAGGAAGAGATATTGCAAAATACTTATCTAAAAAAGGATATGATTTAGTAATAGTTGCAAGAAGAGTAGAACTTTTAGAAGAATTAAAAAAAGAATTAGAAACAAATGTAGAAATTGTAAATTTAGATATAAGTTCAGTAGAAAATTGCACAAAATTGTTTGAAGAACATAAAGATATAGATATTCTTGTAAATAATGCAGGTTTTGGATTATTTGGATATTTTTCAGAATTAGATTTAGAAAAAGAAATAAGTATGATTAACACAAATGTTATTGCTGTTCATGTATTATCAAAACTATATTTACAAGAAATGAAAAAAAGAAATTCAGGTCATATTCTAAATGTTGCATCTATTGCAGGATTTATGGCAGGACCATTAATGGCAACATATTATGCAACAAAAAATTATGTTGTATCTTTATCAAGAGCGATTAATAAAGAATTAAAAAAAGAAAAATCAAATGTAAGAGTTAGTGTTCTTTGTCCTGGACCAGTAAAAACAAATTTTAATAATGTTGCAGGAGTAAAGTTTGGAATAAATTCTTTAACAAGTGATTATGTAGCAAAATATGCAATTGATAAAACATTAAAAAACAAAGAAGTAATTATTCCAGGATTTACAATTAAAATATTAAAATTTTTAAATAAAATATTGCCAAGTACTATAATGCTTGAGGGAACTTTCCATATGCAAAAACGTAAAAATAAATAAAAAAATATAAGAAAATAAAAAATGAATTTTGTAATTTACAGGATTCATTTTTTGTTAATTAAATAAATGTTGATTTACAAATAATATTAGTGATATAATATTTTCATAAAAGAGTAGGAGTGATAGTTTTGTCTAGAAATGATACTATGATGCAGTTTTTTGAGTGGTATTTATCTAGTGATTCTGCACTTTGGAATAAGGCTACAAAAGATGCTACACGTCTTAGCAATATGGGAATAACCTATATATGGCTACCACCAGCATACAAAGGAGCGGGTGGCATAAATGATGTGGGATATGCGGTATATGATTTATATGATTTAGGAGAATTTGATCAAAAAGGGTCTATTAGGACAAAGTATGGAACAAAAGATGAATATATAAATGCAATAAAAACTTTAAGAGAAAATAATATAAAAGTATTAGCTGATATTGTACTTAATCATAAAATGGGAGCTGATGAGACAGAAGAAGTTTTAGCAATACAAGATGATTCAAATGATAGAAATATAAGTCTTACAGAAGCAAGGCCAATAAAAGCATGGACTAAATATACTTTTCCAGGAAGAGGAGATACATATTCTAATTTTAAATGGAATTGGACACATTTTCATGGAATTGATTGGGATGAAAATACAGCTACTGCGTCAATATATAAATTTTATGGAAAACATTGGGATGATAATGTAGATAAAGAAAATGGAAATTATGATTACTTAATGGGAGCAGATATAGATTTAAATAATTTTGATGTTGTATCAGAACTTAAAACATGGGGAAAATGGTATTTAGATACAACAGGTGTAGATGGATTTAGATTAGATGCTGTAAAACATATAAGAGCAGAATTCTATCCAGAATGGTTGGGAGAATTAAGAGAAAAAAAAGGAAAAAAGTTATTTGCAGTTGGTGAATATTGGAGTACAAATATTGATACTATTGGAAATTATTTAGAAAAGGTAAATTATTGTATGTCACTTTTTGATGTTCCACTTCATTATAATTTTTACAGAGCGTCAATAAGTAATGGTGAATATAATATGAGTGAAATTTTTGATGGAACAATAGTAGAAAAATACCCGGAAAATGCAGTAACATTTGTAGATAATCATGATACAGAACCAGGTCAATCGTTAGAATCTTGGATTGCAGATTGGTTTAAACCTATAGCTTATTCTTTGATATTACTTAGAAAAAATGGTATGCCATGTGTATTCTATGGTGATTATTATGGAATAGAAGATCATAGTGTGACACCTAAAAATGAAATGTTACACAAAATATTAAAAGTTAGAAAATATTTTGCGTATGGAGAACAAGTAGATTACTTTAATGATAGTTCAGTAATAGGTTTTGTAAGAAAAGGAGAATATGAATATCCTAATTCAGGAGTGGCTGTTGTAATGACAGATTCAAGAGGTGGATGTATTCAAATGAACATGGGAAAAGATTTAGCAAATACTGTATTTTATGATTGCACAGGAAATTTAAGTGAAACAGTATATGTAGATCATGAAGGAAATGGAATTTTCTATTGTAAAGATGGTAGTGTTTCAATTTGGATAAAACAAGGAGAAAGTATAAATTAAAAAAGCTAAAATATTAATTTTGAATTAGTATTTTAGCTTTTTTGCTTATTACATTAAAATAACAAAAATATATCTTTTTTATAACATTTAAAATATAAATAAATATAATGATATAATATAATAAAATAAATATATAAAGGGGATATTTTATGAAAAATGATAATCAAAAAGCAATAGAAGTCTCAGGAAAAAAAATAGAATTTGGAACAATGAACGATGAAAAAATATTAAAATTATATGATAAATTATTAGAAAGAAACAATGTTATAATAAGAAAAATTAATGAAGTTCAAATGATAAATGATGTGAATATAAATAATATATAAATACATAGGAGAAAAAATATGAAGGTTTTAGGAAGTAAAATACTACAAGAGATAAAAGATATATCAGATGTTGAAGTAAATAAAGCACAAATACAACTTGCAATATTTTTAAGAAAAATGGAAGATAAAGTAGAAAGTAGTGCAGAAGAATTAAAAGCAGGGTTAAAATATAAAGCGGAACTTTATGGAAGAAAATTAGAAGAATATAATGAAAAAATAGATAGTATAGTTAGTAATTATACAAATGAAATTACTAAAGTTACAGATGAATATGAAAGTTTGTATACTAATATAGAATTAGAATATCAAGAAGCAATTGCTAATCAAAAAATAGCTGTTGTAAATTTAAAGAAAATATCAGATTCAAAAGAAAAATTTTTAAAATCTAAAAAATATCAAGAATATATTGATACAAAATTAGAGCTAAAGACACAATTAGAAAATTGTGTTAAAAAAGTTGAATTTGATAGAATAAGTGATATGCTAGACAATTTAGTAAATCCTATAGATTTATATAATAAAAAAATGAATGCATGTGTAAAAAAATATTATGATTATAATCAAATAATTGAAAAATGCGAAAATAAGAAAAAAGAATGTATAGATAATATAGAAGCAAATTTAGATGAGATAATTAATTTTGCTATTGAAAGATCTTTAGTTAATATAAAACCAAGTCCATTTGATTTTGTGAAAAAAATAATCAACTTTATCAATGGAAAAACAAAATTTGAAAAAAATGTTTTAGAAAAGATTGAAACTAAAATACGTAATTTATCTAATGAAAATGATTTACGAATCAAAAATATAGAAAATAATACAGTAGAATTTGTTAGTGATATATTAAGTTTAAAAGATTCAATAAAAAAAGAATTTAATGTGGCTAGCGAATAAGGAGGAACGTATGAAAAGTGATTTAGGAGAAATATTTGTTGATGGTGGGCTTGTGAGTTTATCAAATACATCTATTGAAGACTTAAACGATATGGTTAAAAAATTAGAAATTAAGAATAAAGAGTTACATGAGAAATTAGAAAAAACTATTGTAGAAATACAAGAACAATAGGAGGATATAATGGAAGAAAATCAAAAAAGTTTTTCAGATAAAGCAAATGAATATGCTGATAAATACGAAGAAGAATTAAGAAAAACGACAGAAAATATTATAATAGTTGGTACAGAAGCTATAAATAGAGGAATAAAAACAGTTGATGATGTAAAAAAAGATATAATGGAAAATGCCAATAAATTAAAAACAAATATAAAAAGTGAAATTGGAAATATATCAGATTCAATACAAATATATGCTATGATAGGTGCAGAAAAATTATGTGATGCTAAAGCGAAAGGTTTAGATTTAATAGAAACTGCACAAATTTATTCTATGATTGGAAAAGATAAAGTTGTAGATTTAATAAAAGCTGGTAAAGATGGATTGGAAACAGCTGAAATAATAGGACTTTTAGGAATCGATGAAGCTAAAAAATTAATTGACAAAGGAATAATAAAAGGAAAAGAATTTGTAAAAACAGTAGAAGAAAAAGTAAGTGAAAAAAAGGAATATGTAGAAGGAAAAATAAATGCAGGGAAAACATACGTAACAGACAAAGCAAAAGAAGGAAAAGAATACGTAGAAAGCAAAGTAAATGCAGGAAAAACATATGTAACTGATAAAGCAAAGCAAGGGAAAGAATTTGTAATAGATACGGCAGAAAAAGGTGCTGGTGCTGCAATAGCTGCAGGAAGAATAGGAAAAGACATAGGAAAAATTGGAGTAGGAGCAGCTGTAATTACAATAACAGGAGTTGCAAAAGCTACAAGAGAAGGAATAAGACAAGGAAAAGAGTATTTTGGACCAAAAGCAGAATTTATAAAAGGGTTACCTGGATTAGGCAAAAAAATCATAAAAGATAAAGCAAAAGAAGGAAAAGAATACGTAGAAGGCAAAGTAAATGCTGGAAAAACATATGTAACAGATAAAGCAAAAGAAGGAAAAGAATACGTAGAAGGCAAAGTAAATGCCGGAAAAACATATGTAACAGACAAAGCAAAACAAGGAAAGGAATACGTAGAAAATAAAGTAAATGCAGGAAAAACATATGTAACAGATAAAGCTAAACAAGGAAAAGAATATGTTGAAAGCAAAGTAAATGCAGGAAAAACATATGTAACAGATAAAGCTAAACAAGGAAAAGAATATGTTGAAAGCAAAGTAAATGCAGGTAAAACATATGTAACAGATAAAGCAAAAGAAGGAAAAGAATATGTAGAAAACAAAGTAAATGCAGGAAAAACATATGTAACAGACAAAGCAAAACAAGGAAAGGAATACGTAGAAAATAAAGTAAATACAGGAAAGACATATGTAACAGACAAGGCAAGACAAGGAAAAGAATTTGTAATAGATACGGCAGAAAAAGGTGCTGGTGCTGCAATAGCTGCAGGAAGAATAGGAAAAGACATAGGAAAAATTGGAGTAGGAGCAGCTGTAATTACAATAACAGGAGTTGCAAAAGCTACAAGAGAAGGAATAAAGCAAGGAAAAGAGTATTTTGGACCAAAGGCAGAATTTATAAAAGGATTACCTGGATTAGGTAAAAAAATCATAACAGATAAAGCAAAAGAAGGAAAAGAATACGTAGAAGGCAAAGTAAATGCAGGTAAAACATATGTAACAGATAAAGCAAAACAAGGAAAAGAATATGTAGAAAACAAAGTAGATGCAGGTAAAACATATGTAAAAGGAAAAGTGCAAGATGCAAAATATTTTAAAGAAGATGCAATGTTTATTGTTAAAAATAGAGGAAAAAGTAAATTATCATCTATACTAACAAGAATTAGAGATGGTTCAAATGCATTATTAGAGAGATTAGGTCCTTCACTTACTCAAGACGAAATAAGTAGACAAGCTCAAGAACAGAAAGATATAAGAAATCAAATTAATAAAAGAAACCAAGTTGATAAAAGCGATGGTCGTTAAAGAAAAAATGTATTTGACTTAGTCAAATACATTTTTTAGAATAGAGGCAATATATGAAATATACAAGCAAACAAATAAATGAATGCAAAAAAAATATTATGACATATCAAAATGCAAAAACAGAAAGAATGTATAAAATATTTAAGCGTGTAGGATATGGTAGAATTATAATAGAAAACGATGAAAAAGTTGAAAATATTGTATATGAGGGTGTATCAAGATTGTTGCACTTGAGATATGGTAGCATTATAGATAAAAATGAATTATATACTAGGATTTCAAAATACGGAAAAATATATACTATGGATATGAAAGAGAAAAATGGATTTTATGATGAAAATACAGCTAGCATAGGAATAAATCATTTTTTAAATAAATTAACTAATACTTTACTACATGAAATAGTTCATAAAGCAGGTAAATTAAGTTTTAGTGAATCTTTTTATAATTTACCTAATGTCTATAAAGAAGCAGGAGCAGAGATAATTTCGTCAGAGACTTTAAAAACAAAATATTGTAGAGAATATATTTATAATGGAAATTGGGCAAGATTTCCAAATACACTACAATCTAGATTTTTATTATGTAGTTTGGTAAATCAATTGAGTATTGCAATTGGAGAAAACGAATTTGTTGACACAATAGTAAATGGTACAAATTCATTTGAAAAGAAATCAGAAGAAATTTTAGGAAAAGATAAATTTAAAGAATATACACAAAAATTAGAAAATATTGTAAACATAGAAAAGAAATATTGGAAAAAGGATATTGATGATGAAAATGCAAGAAAGGCTACAGAAGAAAAATTAAATGGATTAGTTGATGAATGGCAAAATAATTTATTAAAAGATGTCTTTGGAAAAAAAGAAATATTTTTATATGAAGATGCAAATGAATATTTGAAAAAATTGAAAGAATTTTCAGAACTTAGAATAAAAAAAGAAAATAAAAATTATGAATTTTCAGATACGTTTTTTAAAGATTTTTTTAATAATGCAAAAGAAAAGATTGAAAAAATGTTTCCAAATGATAAATTTGAAGTGGAATATTCTGAAAAAGAGTGGAGCGAAAAATACAAATGTAATACAATTGATGAGCGTAATTTGAGCGACAAAGAAGTGTTAGCTAAAATGGAAAGTGTATATGAAAAAACAAGTTTTTTGAAAAAAGTTCTAAATAAAAATAATTCAAAAAAAGTAAAAATGTTAGATGAAAAAAGTAAATCTGATTTTGATGAAAGATTAAAAATTAATTTAGAAAAAATATCTATTCAAAATTATGCTGAAAGAGAAAAAGAAGAAAGAGTAAAATAAAAAAGACCATATGGTCTTTTTTTTACATTGTTTCAAATTCTTGTTTTAATCTTAAATATCCAACTTCTTCCCAACTATTATAAGCAAGGTTTAATTTGAATAATACTTTTGGTTTTGCACCTGCTCTGTTTTTGTCAACGACACAAGCATAATATCTTACATCTGGATCTGAAAACTTTTCAATATTATAACATTCCTCATATTCTTCTGTAAAAGAATATTCATATTTAGATAATGTTTGATTACTAATTTGTTTGATTAAGCATAATGTATCTAAAACCTCTTTTACAGTTTTACTAGCAGACATATCGTTTATTGTTAAATTAACTGGTAGGGTGCTACTTTCTAATAATTGAAGTGAAGAAGCAATAAAAACATGAAATTTTTGTGCAATATTTGATAAAATTGTGGCTGTCTTTTTTAATTCCTCACCATTTCCGATATTATCAGTATCTGTTTTTAAAGTATCATAGAAAATATATTCAATATCTTCTTTGTAATAATAATTTAAAATAATTTTCTTTAAAGTATCATTAGAATGTTCTGTAATGTGTATAAAATGAATAGAGCTGTCTATTTGATCATTTATCCAGTCTGTTATTGAAATGGTTTTCCTAAATTCAGATGAAACTTTTTCAAGTCTTTTTGCAAATTCTGAAGCTTTTTCACCATCTTTTCTAAGTATAAATCCATTTTCATCAACTTCAACTTTAGCATCTTTGTCAGGTCTAAATTGCAATTCTAGTAGTTCACCTTCTGTTTTTCTTAAGTGCTCTTTATGTAATTTTTGTATATCTGGATTATTAATGATTGTTGTAATCATACAAAGTCTCATTTTTTCTTCTGACATTTCATTTGAAATAACAAGTACTTTTTTCTTTTGAACAAAAGCTAAAAAACAAGCTAAATTTACAGTAAATCTACTTTTACCAGAGTTAGATGGCATAGCATATGCCATAGTTTCACCTTTTCTAAGACCTTTAAATACACTAGAAAGTATAGAAAATGGGATAGGCACACCATTTGCTAATGCATTATCATCACTTAATAAAAAGCTTGTTGCATTTGTATTTAAAACAGCTTGACTTAATCCTGTTGTAATACCAACTTGTTCTATTGCACTTTCCACTTCTTCAACAGACATATCACGATATAATTTGTAATTAACGATTTCTAATATTTTATTTTGAATAGCATGAGTTGGTGCAACCATATAATATTTTTTTAATATAAATAATTTTTTTAAAGCTACATATACTTGTTCTATATCAAAATTTCTTTGTAAAGCTAAGTTTTTTAGTTGTTGAGAATAATTATATGTTTCTACAGATTCAACAGGAAGATTAAAACCTTTTTTGGCTTGTGCTGAAGCATATTGTTCACCTTCACGGAATATAATAATTTTGTAAATATTTAAAAGTTCATCAGTGGAAAACAAACAATCTTCTAATAGAAGATAATATCTAGAAATTGCTTTTGGATTAAGCAAAAGTAATCCTAAAAAAATATATTCTAATTTGATATTTACAAGTTCTTTAGGATACATTCCTACATTAGAGTTGTTTTGTTCTTCTGTTTCTTCAGAATTATTTTCTTCTTCCTCATTATCTTCTTCATTTTCTATAATATTACCATTTTCATCAACTTCAACATATTCATATTCTTCGTCATCTAATTCTTCATCATCATCAACTTCGATATATTCATATTCATCATCATCTAATATTTCTTCGTTTGTTTCATCATATTCTTCATTTTTTTTCTTTTTTTCTATATTTTCGTCTTTATTATCGCTCAATTTAAAACCTCCCATATGGAATTTTACAAAAAAATTATATATATTATAATTTTTTTTGTCAATATTAATGAGGTTATGAAATTACTATTATAAATAAAAAAGGGCAATCTCTTATAAAGAGATTGCCCAAAGATAGTTTGGGAATTAGAAAATTGCTGTAAGTCCTAAAATAATAAGAAAAATAAATACTCCCGCACTCAAGATGAGGGTCAAGAAACTGCCAAGGCAACCAGTGCGATAAGGGCGTCTTCGATATCCACCGAAATGATGAGGTGGCATACCTCCCATAGGACCACCCATTGGTCCACCTGGCCTTCCGTGATGTCCTCCCATAGAACCACCCATTGGTCCACCTGGTCCTCCGTGATGTCCTCCCATAGGGCCACCCATTGGTCTACCTGGTCCTCCATTATGTCCTCTTGGCATAATTTTTCCTCCTTTCAACTTCATAATTATGTTGCGTTAATAGTTATAAAACAATAAATGTTCCAAATAGTATTATACCACAAATTTACATAAAAATAAAGAAAAAATTTATTGTATCATTCCATAAATTAATATTCCTAAATTTTCCCTGTAAATACTATCAAATTGTGAAATAGGAATTGGATTAGTGCCAATACCAGTTTCTATGGTAAATCCAGGTTTTTGATAATAAAGAATAAACCAATCTTTATAACCAGCAAAACTTGAATTTTCTGGAACTTGATCTAAAGAATATCCAGAAAGTCTAGAAAATAATTCTGCAATTTCTTGGCTTCCAGTAGGTGTTATATCTTGATATTGATAATAAATAACTCTACCTTGAGTATGATATGTTATCATTAAATTGAAATTGTGCTGTAATGTAAAATTATAAATTGCAACAGATTCAGGAGCTGTTAGAGGACCATAACCTACAAAATCTCGTGGAGCTGGCTTATTAAATCCTTGTTCATATTTTATTTCTTTAGCTCTTTCCCAATCAGCAGGAAATTGTAAATTTAAGTCAATCCCCCCAGATGTTCAAAACTTCCACCATAAAATTTGGGAAGAAAATAAAACTCTGAAAGTATTGATTTAGCAATAAAAATTAAAGAAATCTAGTAATCGTTTTTTTATTATGTTTTGATGATAATATTTAAAATTTTATTTTAAATATGAAAGGATAATAAAATGATGAAAGAAAGTATTGAGAATTTATACGATAGTATGCAAGAAGAAATACAACGAGATACAAGCAGATATAAAAAAATAAGAAAACTATATGATGAACTTGGAAAATTGGACAAGTCATTAAATAATACAATTGGAAAGGAAGAATATAAAATATTTGATAAGTATATAACATTGGATGCTGAACTTATAAATGAAGAACGAAAAAGAGGTTTCGTTTTAGGATTTAAGTTAGCAAATAGGCTAATAATAGAATCTATGAAATATGACAATAAATAATATATGATTTTATTATTAAACTGCATTTTTAATAAGCAATGATAAATTGTGTGAAAATTACAATATATTTAAATAATATTTTATAATAATTGTTCCAGATTTTGTGAGTGAAATATAGAAAAAATAGATTTAATATGATAGTATATGAATAATGTGTACTAAAGACTAAAAATATGAAAAATAAAATAGAAGATTTTAGTAATTAAAAATACAAGTAATTAATTGCTAAAATTTTTAAGTAATTAGAAAAAAATAAGAAGAAAGGAGGAAAATTATGAAATTAGAGGAATATAAATCAGGTGAATATGTAAAAATGAATGATTATAAAGCTTTTATTCCAAGCAAAATTAATTATAATTGGGGTTGGGATGATACAAAATTGGACAAGTTATTAGCAGAAGCTAATAGACAAATCGGAGAATTAAATGCATATTCATTGTTAATACCAAATGTAGATTTGTATATTAAAATGCATGTAAAAATAGAAGCTAATAAATCAAGTAGAATTGAAGGAACAAGAACGACAGTAGAGGAAGATTTACTTGATGTGAGTGATATTAATCCGGAAAAAAGAGATGACTGGCAAGAAGTACAAAATTATGTGAAAGCGATAAATTATGGAGTTGAAAGAATAAGAGCAGGTTTTCCAGTATGTACTAGATTAATTAGAGAAATGCATGGAATACTAATGAATGGCGTTAGAGGAGAACATAAAACACCAGGAGAATTTAGAACATCACAAAATTGGATTGGTGGAACTATGCCAAGCACAGCTGTATATGTTCCACCACCACATACAGAAGTTGCAGAATGCTTATCGGATTTTGAAAAATTTATAAATAATGAAGAAATAAATACACCAGACTTAATAAAGATTGCAATTTTACATTATCAATTTGAATCGATACATCCTTTTTTAGATGGAAACGGAAGAATAGGAAGATTACTTATTCCATTATATATTCAAAGTAAAGGAATGTTAGAGAAATCATGTTTATATATTTCTGATTATATTGAAAGAAATAAAGATACATATTATGATATGCTTACAAGAGTAAGGAGTCATAGTGATATGATTGGATGGATTAAATTCTTTTTAGAAGCTGTTATCGAAACCTCAAAAATCGCAAAAGAAAAATTTAGAAAAGTTGTAGAACTGACACAAGAAATGGATGAAATTATAGTGACTTTACCAGTGAAAACAGAAAACATAAAGAAAGTGATTGATGTACTGTATGATGAGCCTGTGATTAGCAGAAAGAAACTATGTGAATTGACTGGAATAAAAGAAGGAACAATAAAAAATATAATAAATAGTTTACTAGAAAAAAATATTGTAATAGAAACAACAGGATATAGTAGAAATCAAATTTTTAAATTCCAAAAATATACAGATTTATTTTTGAAATAAATTTTATAGGTCAAAAAAATTAAAAAAATTGACCAATAAAAAAATATAGGTCAAAAAAGCCATTAAAATTGACTTATAATTTTCTATAAGTAAAAAAATTTAAAAAAGTTGACGGATAGCATTTAATGAATAAGAAAGAGTTTTTTGGAAAAATTTTAAATTGAACATACTGAAAAAACTATATAAAAATCATTGATTATACTTATAAAAAGGCAGGATAATAATTTATTATTCTGTCTTTTTTGTTTTTGAAACAAAAAAATTTTCGTTTAATATCTTAATAAACGAAAAGCCGTAATAAAATTTGATAATAATTATCGTTAAAATTATAACAAATTCTTATTTTATAATCAAGTTATTTCGACATATTTCACAAAAAAATCAAAGAGTTCAAATTATAGTAAGTAGATTTTTAAGGGAGGTATACAATGTTTAATATTAAACAGTTTATTTTTACAAAAGATATTACTTTTTCAGTTATAGCCAATAGTTGGTTAATGTCCAACTATAATTCCGTAAAGGAATCAACATATTTTGATTATAAATATGTAATAAAGAAATATTTCAATCCAGAATTAAAGGATAAATCTATAAAACAATTACTTAAATATGATTTTAACATTTTAATAAATAACTTAAACAATCTTGATAAGACAAGCATCAAAAAAATAGTTACAATTTTGAAATCAATATTAAAATATGCAGAAAGAAAATATGATGTTGATTTTAAATTAGATTTAATAAAAGTTATTGATAAAGAAACTAAAGAAATAAAAATTTTTACAACAAGAGAGAAAAAGAAATTAGTAAATCATTGTTACAATAGCGACATTTTAAAAGAAATTGGTATTTTAGTGAGTTTATATACTGGATTAAGAATTGGTGAATTGTGTGCTTTAAAATGGAAAGATATCGACTTAAACAAAGATATTTTAACAGTTAATCATACTTTGCAACGAGTAAGTACAGATAAAGGCACAAAAATATTATTTGGACCACCTAAAACTCGTTCTTCGTTAAGACAAATACCAATAAATAAAACTCTGCATAATATTCTTTATAGAATATATGTATTGAATAATTATAATAAGAATAGTTTTTTCTTAACAGGAAGTACAACAGAATTTATTGAACCTAGAAATTATCAATATACATTTAAAGTTCTTCTTGAAAAATTAAAAATACCTTATCACAATTTCCATATATTAAGGCACACTTTTGCAACTGACTGTATAAACATAAACATGGATGTAAAAACATTAAGTAGGATATTAGGACATTCAAATGTAAATATTACTTTAAATAAATATGTTCACCCATCATTTAAAAAAGCAAAAGTTTATTTAGAAAAAATTTAGACTCATCAAATAGGCTCATCTCCTTGATGAGTCTTTTTTTGCCGTTTTTTTAGTTTTTCGTTTATTAAGATATTAAACGAAAACATGAAAGTTGGTGTGATATTTGGAATTAGCTGAAAACAAGTCAGGCTATTGCACAATAACATATAAGTTAAGGCTTTATATCAAACACATTGAGTATGTGAAACTTACTAAAGATATTTATAACCAAGTTGTGCTTTTTTATTACAACTTGTTACTAGAAAATATAGATTTTTTGAATTTAAGTAATCAGTATTGTTTAAGAGAATTGGAAAAATTAACTATTTTGAGTAGAAGTGGGGAAATTCCAAAGAATTATCTTGATATGGATTTACCAACATATTTTAGAAGATCTGCAATTAATCAAGCTATTGGTGCCGTAAGGTCATACATGATTTTACTGGATAGTTATGAAAAAGATGAAAATAAAAAAGGTAAAGAACCATCAAAGACTACGGAGTTTAATTGTTCTCCAGTTTTTTATCAAGGTATGTATAAAGAATTAAAAAAAGATTCTGTAAAACTTAAATTATGGAATGGTTATAAATGGGAGTGGTTTCATACAAAACTTAAAGGACAAGAATTTGATGAAAAATTAGAAAGTATGTCACCAACTTTAGTTATTAACTCTCAATATGTAATGATGCATCTTCCGATTAGAGAAATTATTGAAGATGTAAGACCAGTTAAAGAGAGAATGCAAGATGAAGATTTAAAAGTATGTGGAATAAGTTTCTCTAATACTGACAATATCGCAATCTGCACTATTTTAAACCGAAATGGTGAATTTGTAAAATCAAAGTTTATTTCTGGTGGAAACTATTACAAATTTCAAACAGAGAAAATATTGAAGCAAATTAAAAAGCATAGACAAAAAGGAAAGAAAACATTAGATAAAGCTGACCATAAATCATATTGGGAAAAGTTAAATCGTATTCGACAAAATACGGCACATAAAGTTAGTAAAGAAATAATTGATTTCTGTTTAGAAAATAATGTCAAGGTAATTTCAATAACAAAACTTGAAGATGATGTAAATGGATTTGGACATAGAGTTGGAAAATACAGTCCAATAACCTTAAGAAGAATTATCATAAATTATTTAGCTTATAAGTCATTTAGAACTGGAATTCTTATTACAACTGTTAGACAAAATTATACGGCAAGTAAATGCCATAAATGTAGAGCGAAAGTAAAAAGAGATGAAAGTGAATTTTCTTGTGAGAATGGTCATAATGGAAACTATTATTTCAATACGGCAATGAATATTGGAAAAATGTGTCTGAAGAAATTTGGACTTATTTTAAATTAAATCCTACTAGGAATAGATAGGTAATTAAATTTTCCTATATGGAAGAGTTAATTGGCTTGGGTATCGGCATTATGTACTAGAAGTGCATATAAAGAATTGACTCATAGGGTCAAATAATGCCCAGAGTTTCCAAAATTATTTTTAATGAAAAATTAAAAGGGATGTAGAAGATGAATATAAATGAGGGAGTTTTACAAACTTTTGAACAAACAGAGGTTAATGAAAATAATCAAGTAAATTCAGATATTTATGGATTAATTGTTTTTAGGAAAAGTATTAAGTACATAAAATATATAAATTCTTTTTTTAAAAGAATTATGGATATAGTTGGCTCAATAGTAGGAATTACGATATTAATTCCTCTTACTATTGTTGTGAAAATTGTAAATATTTTAAATAAAGATTTTGGACCACTTTTTTATTCTCATGAAAGAATTGGTAAAAATGGAAAACATTTTAAAATGTATAAATTTAGAAGTATGTGTTTGAATTCACAAGAAGTTTTAGAAAAACTTCTTAATGAAGATGAAGAAGCTAGAAAAGAGTTGGAAGAACATAGAAAATTAAACGATGATCCAAGAATTACAAAAATAGGAAAGATATTAAGAAAGACATCACTTGATGAGTTTCCACAGTTTTTTAACGTACTAAAAGGCGAAATGAGTTTAGTGGGACCAAGGGCTGTAATAGATGATGAAATAGAAAAATTTGGAGAATTTAAAGATGCAGTTTTAAGTGTAAAACCAGGTATAACAGGATATTGGGCTGCGCATGGAAGAAGTGAAACTTCTTATGAAGAAAGAGTTGAAATGGAGTTCCATTATGTAGTTAATAATTCTATTTTTATGGATATTGGAATTCTATTTAAAACTGTTATTTCAGTACTAAAGAAAGAAGGAGCAGTTTAAAAAATGAATGTAGAAATAATATGTCCTTTATATAACGCTGAAAAATATATAAGGGAATTGAATAAATCGTTTAACCACCAAAAAAATGTTGATATAAAAAAAATAAGTTATATTTTAACTAAAAGTAATGACAATACTGAGCAAATTCTAAAAGAATTAGGAGCTCAGTATTCTGTTGTTGAACCTAAAGATTTTTCTCATAGTTTATCAAGAGAGAAAATTGCTATGAAAAGCTTGGCAGACATTATTGTTTTTGTTACTCAAGATGTTGAGATTAAAAATGATAATTGGTTAGAAGAATTAATTAATCCAATTATTAATAACGAAGCAGAAGCAACTTTTAGTAGACAACTTACTAAATACAATAATATTGAAAAGTATACAAGAGAGATGAATTATCCAGAAAAAAGTTATATTGTTGAAAAAAAAGATTTAAAAACGATGGGAATGAGAGCATTTTTCTTTTCGGATGCATCATCAGCGATAAATGCAAATGTTTTTAAAAAATTAAATGGGTATGATGGGAAAAAATTACCAACTAATGAAGATATGTATATTGCTTATAAAATTATAATAAATGGATATCGAATTAAATATTGTGCGGAATCTGTTGTATACCATTCTCATAATTTTTCTCTAAAACAATTATATAGAAGATATTATGATGTTGGAAAATTTTTTAAAGAAAATAAATATTTAAATATGTATGGTACAAACAGAACTGGTGGTGGTTTGGCAAAATATATATTAAAAAGATCAGTCTGTGAAAAAAATTGGAAAGTTATTTTTAGATATTTACCAGATATGGTAGTGAGATTTTTGGGAATGAAAATAGGGATGTTAAAAAGAGATTAGTAGATGTGAAGTTAGGAAAAAAGTATGTTTGAAGTTTTTGTTTTATTTTTTATTTTAGCTGTTTTAACTGTAAATAATTATGTTATTAATGGAAAAATGTATATTTCTCCAGCAGTTGTATTTTCTGGAGTTTTTTGCTTTTCTTCATTTTGGCTTTTTTTATATGCAGAAAAATGGGATGTTAATTTAAATTTAAATACACTAACTGTTATTATTGGTGGCACAGTGATATTTTCCATTGTATGTAAAATGGTTAATATATTTTTTATTAAAAAATATAAATTTAGAAAAAGAGAAAATAATGGTTTAACAGAGATAAAAATAGACGATTTAAAATTGAATGTTTTTATTATCTTTGCGTTATTAATAATTATATTAACTTTGTATTATACAATTAAATTGGTTAATGGTAGTTGGAAAAATATAGGAAGTGCTTTATATACTTACAGACACTTGACGGCTTATAGAGGAATTGATTTAGGTATGCCTAAAATCATAGATGTCTTAGGTGGAATTTTAAATGCATCATCATATTGGTTTATTTATGTATTAATAAATAATTATTTTGTTAATAAAAAAATTAACTTTAGGCATCTAATAATTATTATATTGAGTATAACTTCTTCGATGTTAGATGGAAGTAGAGGTGGGTTAATTAATAATATTTTGGCTTGTATACCAATGATATATATATTGAAGACAAAATATGATGGAAAAAACCCAAAATTATACGTAAAAACAGTGATTTATATAGTGCTACTGGCAGCAGTATTGTTATCAACATTGAAACTTTCTGGAACTTTATTGGGAAGAAATAATATAGACTCTATAGATACAGTTGATTATATTGCGATGTACGCGGGAGCACAAATAAATAATTTAGATGTGTTTTTACAAGAAAATTCTACTATGGAAAAACATATAGGATTACATACTTTTAAAGAAATATATTCATTTATTGGGAATATGTTTCAAACAAGTTTTAATAGAAATATAGAACCTATATATAGGAGCGTAAATAATTATAATTTAGGCAATGTTTATACAATATTTTTTGACTTTATCTGTGATTTGGGTTATCCAGGGGTATTTGTATATACCACTATAATGGCAGTAATATCACAAGTAGTTTTTGAAATTTGTCAACTAGTTATTTTGAATAAAAATGAAGTAAAGATTGTAATAATAGCTTATACATATATGTTTGGCGGAATTATATTTGCTTTCTTTGGAAATAAATTTTTCCCTCAAATTATTTCAACTGGATTCGTGAAATATTTGGTATTGTGGTATCTGTATAATTATTTCTTTTGCAAATTGAAAATAAAATATTAAACCGGGGGAATATATGAAAGTAAAAAATTTGATTATAGTAAATGATTTCAATTACATACAAGGTGGAGCTAGTAAAGTTGCTATAGATACAGCAGATATCTTAAAAGAAGATATCGAAAGAATATATTTTTTCTCAGCAGTAAATAGTTGTGACAAAAATATAGGAAAAATAAATTATATATCTACAAATCAAAATGAAGCTTTAAAAGAAAAAAATAAATTAAAAGGTTTTATTAATGGAATATATAATTTTAAAGCTAAAAAAGAATTCAAAAAATTATTATTGACTTTAAATAGAAAAGAAACAATTATTCATGTGCATGGTTGGACGAAAGCTTTATCGTGTAGTGTAATTGATATTGCATTAAAACTAAAATTTAAAGTGGTCTTTACATTACATGATTATTTTTCAATATGTCCTAATGGTGGTTTTTTTGATTATCAAAATAATCAAATATGTAAATTAAATGAAATGTATAAAGTGTAATTGTGATTCAAGAAATTACTATTTTAAAATTTATAGAATAATAAGGCAATTTGTTCAAAATAAGATTGTAAAATTGCCAAAAAAGATGGATTATGCGATTGGAATATCAGATTTAAGCATAGATGTTTTAAAAAAAGATTTAAATCCGAATATATATATTCAGAAAATTTGCAATCCAATAAGATTTGAATATACTAAGAAGAAAAATGATTATACTCAAAATGATTATTTTTTATATGTAGGAAGAATTGCAAAAGAAAAAGGTGTTGAATCTTTTTGTAAGGCATTAACAGAATTAAATTTAAAAGGGATTATCGTTGGAGATGGGGCAGAAAAAGAGAGATTAGAAAAAAAATATCCAAATATAATTTTTACTGGTTGGAAATCGGAAAATGAAGTTAAAGAATATATGATAAAAGCTAAATGTCTTATTTTTCCTAGTTTGTGGTATGAAGGCGCTCCATTAACACCATTAGAAAGTTTTTCTCTTGGAGTACCTTGTCTTATAAATTCGGTTTGTTCAGCTCGTGAATATGGTAAAGAATTTGTATATACAGGTTACGATGAACTGAAAAAAAAGATTATTAAAATTAATAATGATATAGAGCCTAAATTTAATTTTGATATTTTAAAAGAATATTCAATAGATAATTATAAAAAGAAAATATTGAATTTGTATGAATTAATTATTAATGAAAGTAGAGAGTAATATGAAAGTTATTGTTTTAATGTCTACATATAATGGAGAAAAATATTTGAAAGAACAGATTGATTCTATTTTAAATCAATCTATTAAAAATATAGAGCTAATAATAAGAGATGATGGTTCTACAGACAACACAAAAAAAATATTAGAAGAATATTGTGCACAGAACAATAAAATAAAGGTAATATTTGGAGAAAATGTAGGTGTAGAAAAATCGTATAGAGAATTATTGAAATATGATGTAAAAGCAGATTATTATGCATTTTGTGATCAAGATGATATTTGGTTAAATAATAAGATTGAAAAAGCTATAGAGAAAATAAATAGTATTGAAAAAAAACCAGTTCTTTATTATTCGGAGGTTAAAGCTGTTAATAATAATATGGAAATAATATTAACAAGTAATTATACGGGAATAGATACACTTGGTTCATCTTTTAATACAACCCCAGTTATTGGTTGCACAGTATTGTTTAATAATATTTTAAAGCAATATATTGAAAAATATGGAATTGCTGAAAATATTGTTATGCATGACTTGTATATGTATAGACTATGTTTAGCTATAGGCGGGCATATAATTCACGATAAAGATTCTTATATAATGTATAGACAACATGAAAATAATGTTGTTGGAATTAGTTCTTCAAGTTTAAAAAAATTAAAAATATATGATAAATTTAAAAAAACAAGAAGAATGATGGCTAAAGATATATTAGATTTATATGGTGATTGTATTTCAGAGAATAATAAAGAAATTTTAATTAAAGTTGCAAAATTCAATGATAAAATGAGTTTTTTTGAAAAATTAACATATATTTTTGATAAAAAATTTAAGTCTAAGAAGATAAAAAGTGATTTCAAATTTATATATGATGTTTTGAAAAATAAAATTTAAATATGGAGGAAAATATGAAGTTTGGAATAGTTGGAGCGTTTGATAGATACAATTATGGGGATATTTTAATGCCGATTGTAGTGCAAAATCAATTAATTAATAATTTTTCAAACGTAAAAATAGATTTTTATGGTTTGGTTAAATCTGATATGGAATTTTGCGGAGGTTTTAAAACTAAAGAATTAGCAGATATATATACTCAAGAATATGATGCAATCATATTAGATGGTGGAGATATTTTATCAGTTACTTGGAGCGATATGTATTTGAACTTGATGAAAAATAAATTAGGAATTTTTACTTTTAAAGTTATTAGAAAAATTTCTTATAATTTTTCTGATTATGTTGCTAAAATGTTTCTAAAAGGAAAAACGCTTAGACCATGGATTTTAGATAAAGAATTATTAAAATGTAATAAATTGATATATAATACTGTAGATGGTTCTATAAAAAATGTAAAGAATAATAAAAAATTAGAAGAGTTAAAAAGAGTAATTGCTAAATTTGACTATATTTCATTAAGAAATGAAAAAATATTTAAAGAGATAAGTGAAATTAATAATAATGCAACAATGTTTCCAGATAGTGTATTGGCTTTAGACGCTTTAATTTCAGAAGCAGAAATTAATAATAATGTTTCAGAGAAAGTAAAGGAAATTTCTAATAATAATTATTTTGTATTTCAATGTAAAAAAATAATTGGTGAAAAATATTATAATGAAATCATTAGTAATATAAAACAACTTAGTCATAAATACAATTTAAAATGTCTTCTATTACCGATTGGATATGCTCAAGGACACGAAGATCAAGTAGTTTTGAAGAAAATTCATAAAGAAATAGAAGATGAAACGATAATGTTTGATTTTAACAATGTTTATGAAATAATGTTTTTAATAAAAAATTCAAAATTTTTTATTGGAACTAGTTTACATGGTCTTATTACATCGATAGTTTATAAAGTTCCTCATTTTGCATTTACAAATGAAATAAAAAAACAAATTAATTTTCTTGAAACATGGAATACAACACCTATTATATACACAGATGCAGATAAAATGTTAGAAAATGCAAGTAGAATAATGGATGATTATGAAAATGTGAAAAAACAAGTTAGTAATAAGCAAAGCGAATTAGAAAAATTGGTTTTAAATAATTTTGAGAAAATAAATGAATTAATTGGTAGGGAAAACAATGAGTAAGGAAAAAGAATTTGCTAAGAACACAGTAGTTTTATTGATTGGTAAATTTATGACTCAATTATTAACTTTTTTGTTGTTACCGTTATATACATATAAATTAGCAACAGATGATTATGGTTATATAGATTTGTTACAGACATATATAAGTTTATTAGTTCCAATTGTACTGTTGCAATTAGATAGTGCTGTATTTAGATTTTTAATAGAATATAGAAAAGATTCTATTAAACAAAAAGAGATTATAACAAATTCTGTTATATTTATATTTTTTATAGCAATAGTATTAATTTTAACTTCATTTATATTGAGTAAAATTTTTGTAATTAACTATTTCTATTTAATAGTTTTGAATATTTTAGCATTAATGATAAACTTTTATTTTTTATCAATATCAAGAGGATTTTCAGATAGTGTTACATATTCAATTTCTAGTATTATAACTTGTGTAATTACTTTTATTGTTAATTTGGTATTAATATTATTATGTGGATTTGATGGAAAAAGCATTTTAATAGCTTCTATAATTGCTAATTTATGTGCATCAATATATATATGTATAAAAAAGAAAGTATATGAATATATATGTTTAAGATATTTAAGTAAAGAAATGTTAAAGGAGCTTTTAAAATATTCAATACCAATGATTCCAAATGTTATATCGTGGTGGATTGTAGGATTATCTGATAGAACTATGATAACATATTTTATATCAACTACAGCTAATGCGATATATTCAGTTGCTTGTAAATTTTCTAATCTAATAAATAGTATTTTTGCTATTTTTAATATATCATGGCAAGAAACTGCATCTATACATATAAATGATGAAGACGCTAATGAATTTTTTTCAAAAATGATTTTAAGTATATATAAAATATTTGTAATGCTATCTTGCGGTATAATAGGTTTTTTACCTTTAGTATTTAATATAGTTATTGGTAATGAATATATAGATGCATATAATTATATTCCAATTTTAATTTTAGCTAATATATGTTATGTGATGGATGGGCTTCTAGGGGGAATATATGTTGCAAAAAAAATGATAAAAAAAGTTGCTATAACTACTACAGTATCAGCAATTATAAACATTGCTATAAATTTTATATTAATTAAGAAAATAGCATTATTTGCTGCAAGTATATCTACTTTAATTGCTTATTTAAGTATTACAATATATAGATATTGGGATATAAAGAAATTTATAAATATAAAATTAAATATAAATTCTATATTAATTTATATATTTTACTATTTCGTGCTTATGATATTATATTATTTACAATTAAAAATTATAAGTATAATTGTACTATGTATCATAGTATCTTTATACGTAATAGAAAATAGAGATATAATACTAAAAGTCATAAATAAAGTTATTAATAGATTAAATTTTAAAAAATCATAATAAAAAAGACATCAAATTGATGTCTTTTTTTGACAATTTAAAATTATATTAAATATTATTTAATATATCTAAAAAATCAGAGATTAAACTTTTTATATTAAAATATTCTATATAAAAATCTAATCCAAATATTTTTTTGTAGTTATCTGAAAGTTTTTTTGAATTTAAATTATAGAATGCATATCTTAATATAGTTTCGATTGTCCTAGGTGATTTATTTTCGTGCTTTTGAGCAATATATCTATATATTTCTTCTAAGTTGATAATAATCATATCTTTGGAATATGCATAAATAATGGCTTCTTGAAATACTAATAAGCCATTATTTTTGGGATTAATTCCTAATTGTCTTAAAGAAGTTTTAATAAATAGCTTTTGGTTATATGAAATTTTTCTTTCTTTACTATTTGAACTTTTCAATAAAATCTCCTTTAAGATAATTTTTGTCTGTTCATATTGTAATTATAGTATAACAACAATGTTTACATAAATCAAAAAAGATGACTGTCGTAAAAGGACAGAAAAAATAAATGTGTTTTTGTCTTGATAAGTAACATTTGTCTTTGAAAGACACAAAAAAGAAAATAAATAATAAAAGAATCTAGTTTAAATGCTTTAAAAATAAAAGAATTCAAAATTATTGGATTTTAAGGACAGTTTTTTAATAGATAAAAAAGAGCCATAAGGTTCGAATGACAAGACCTTATGGCTTATATAATTATCATTATTAACTACTGCGAGATAGTAATAATGTAATTAGTAATATGATGGGGGGAAGTCTTCCCCCGAAAATTGATAGGCTCATTATTATGCCTTAACAGGTGAGCCAGGAAATCCTGGGAAACCTGGAAAATTTTTCACAGATAATGTCATTCGATTGTCCTCCTAGTGTATATTCCATTAAGTAAAAATTAATCAAAAGAATATTACAGAAGAGAGGACTCAAATGTAAAACTCAGTAATATCTGGCACTCGCATTGCCAGTTAACTTTTGATTAATCAGCAATTAAGAGTGCTTATAGATATTGTAGGGTTTTAAACCTATCTACATAACTTAACAGTTATACATATATTATAGCATATTTGGTAACCTTTTGCAAATAAAAATGTCCTTGTTGGACAATTTGTCTTGAAAGTGGTATAATATAAGTATATTGAGTTTGATGATTGGGGGATTTATTATGTATAATTTAGATTCATATAAGTTCGGCGAATTATTAAGAAAAGCAAGAAAAGCAAAGAAAAAAACTGTAAAAGAGATTGCAGATAAAATAAATAAAACAGAAACAACAGTATATAAATATGAGAGAAATGTATTGATGCCAGATTTATTAACTGTTCTTGAAATCTGTAATGTATTAGATATTGGGTTTGATGATTTGGCAAATATAAATAGAATTGAAGAGTCAAGAGAGAATTCAAATAATCCATTTCCAGTAAATAATATATATTTGTATTATATAGGATTTACAAATAACTTATTATGCTTTGAACTTGAAATAAAATCAGAGGGTGGTTTTCAAAAGGTATATTTTAAAAATATTGAAAATGATAAGATATTATATGTTGGATCATTGGAGTCGAGTCAAGATATTGCATATATTTATATGAAAAACTATTATGCAACTAATAAGAGATTTGAAAAAGTAGAATTAGTTGTTAATTTAAAATATGCGAGTGATGAAAGATATATGGGAATGATTAATGGAACTTATGATGATACAAATCAACCTTTAACTAAAAAGTGTATATTATTAAAGAAACAAATTAATCATAATGATGAAAATGAAGTAAATGCTTTAAAAGAAAGATTAATGATTACAGATGAAGAATATGAAATTATGAAGAAAAAACAAGGTTGGATTATGAATACAACTAATTTAACAGATTACAAAGTGCTATAAAAACAAATAAAAAATATAGAAAAAATTAAAGAGATTGTATGAGCAAAGTTGGATATAAACTGACTTTGCTCTTTTTGTTATTTTCGAAAAGCAAACAAAAGTTTAACGGAGATTAAATGGGATTAAATGCGATTAAAGGACTTAGAAAATAAGCATTTTTTTCATGTTATCATTAAATCAAGCTTAAGCCGAAACGGCTGTCGACAGTCGAATTTTTTTAGGAGAATTCGATTTATGAAAAAAAGAAAAATTCGCAAAAGCGAAAAATGGAACAAAGGAAGAATGTTTTCAAAATTAAGAGATTATAGTTTTGAAAATCCAAGTGATAGAGAAAAGATACAAAAGAAACTTGAAAAAGAAGAGTATCAAAATTATTTAAGAAATGAAAACAAAGGAATTGAAAATGTCGGTTATAGACATTTAGAAGATGTGTTTACAAATGAAATTCATTATGAGGCAATGAAGAAATTACCATTAATAGAAAAACAAGCTTTATTTGTTGCAATATTTGAATGCAGTGATTTAGAAAAAGCTTGTTCAGATATGAAAATGAGTAGAACTGAAGTGATTGAGATTAAAACTCGAGCTATAAATCATTTTAAAGAAAATGTGAAAAAAGAACTCGAGAAAAAATCTAAAAAGAATGGTGGTGCTTCAAATGAATAAAAATACAAAAGTTATTTATAAAAGAATAGAAGAAGATTTTTATGATAAAGGATATATCAATTTAAACCATAGATTAGTAAATACTAAAGATGATTTAGTTGAAATTGCATCAATATTTAGAGATGAAAGATATGAAACTTTTAGAGTTGTGTTTATGAATGGAAATAGTATTGTTGGATATGAGTCAATAACAAGCAAATTGCCTAATTCAGTACAATTAGTTAAAAGAGATAAAAGAGGAATTAGAAATGCCGAAAAATGTTATAACAAGTTTTTAAGTAGAATGAACAGATTATCTGCAGATGGTTATTATTTAGTTCATAATCATCCAAGTGGTAGTGCAAAGGCATCAGAAAAAGATATTAATGCTACTTTAGAATTTGCAAAGAAAGTAAAAGGATTTAGAGGTCATTTAATTGTTAATACAACAAGTTATGCTTGGATAGATGAAGTTGAAGATGGAGTTGTTGCAGTAGAGAATTGCATTCCAGTAAGAACAGAAAAGCTAAAAGAAATGGAAAACACATTAAAAGAAAAGACGATTTATGATGTGAAGATATTAAGTAGAGATGATTTTGTAAGTTTGATGCATAATATAAAAAATTCTAAAGACTATTCAATAGTAATATTAACAGATGGTCAAGGAAAAATAAGGATGGTTTTAGATATTCCAAATCGTATGCTTAATATGTCTAATAAGGAATTAAATGGTTATATAAAAAATATTTCAAGAGTAAATGGTGTAACAAGAGCGTTCCTTGCAACAAATAATGAAAATGTTTTTGAGAAAGCTGAAGAACATTTAGAGTACGGAACATTTAAGGATGTTGTTTGTTACAAAAAAGGCAGAACAAAAGGAAATATGATAGTAACAGAATTTTCGAAAGAATATGGAAGAGATTTATTCGGAGAAAATTGGATATCAGATGTTATTAAAGAAGATGAAGAAGATTACGAATTTGAGAAAAAAGAAAAAGAATTAAGAGTATTACTTAAAAGATTTGGAAGAAATCCAGAAGTTAGAACTATTGAAAATACATTAAAGGCGAAACAAATGTTAGTTGATGGATTAATAGAAGTTGTTCCGTATAACGATTTGTTGTTAGTGTGCAATGAAGAAGGAAAATTATTAGGATTTCCACCTAATTTAAAATTTGATTATGACTATATTGCAGGAGATTGTTTCTTGGTTGGTGATGATTATGAAAATGCAGATTTTAGGTCATTAACAGATGAAGAAATAGAAAAGTATAGTAAAGAATCAAAAAAGAGAAGCTATCAAGTAGTTGTCCTAGAAAGAGAGGACTAGATGGCAGACAAGTTAATAGGGGTTTTTAAAGAGGTTGGAAAGAAACCTGAACCCAAAGTAATATGGAACACAAAAGAAGATTTGGAAAAATTAATTGGTGGAGAAATAGCATCAATTAAATGTGATAGTTTTACAATCATTTATAAAAAGAATTCCGATGCAATGTTAGCGAATATATGTGTTGATATAAAAGGAAAAGGAATAGGTACTTCAATAAAAGGTAGATTATTTGCAGTAAAAGAAAATGAAAAAGGTGAGTTTTATAGTTTTTCAAATATTGATGAAGCTGCAAAAATTGCTAGATTTTTAGATAGACAAGGAATAGATTATACAAACTTTGATGAACACGGAAGATATTTAACAAGAGCTGAAAGAAAAAGGCGAGCGTATGAAGAACGAAGAAAAAGAAATGTAAGAAATATTAATAATGAAATAAAGAAAGATGATATTGATGTAAGTAATAGTTATTTTGAAAAGAATTTTAGGTTAGTTCCAGTGGTTAGTAATAACCAAGAAAATTGCCCAGTAGATTTGAACGAGGATGCTTCAGAATCAAAAAAAGATAATGAGTTAACAAGTAATTCAACTAAAAATAATGATAAAGGAAAATTGATTTTAGAAAGAACACCAGATTCAAGTACAACATCTGAACCTAATAGGGTAGAACCACCTAATATTATGCTAGGAGATGAAAGTGTTTTAAAGATGCTTTTAAGAATTCAGCTTATAATATTAGAGTTTTTGAGGAAGTTAGCAGAAGAATCGGATGAAGATTAATGAAAGAAACGAATTACAAATGTTACTAAATGAAGTTTATACAGAGTATAAATATGTGTTTAGAAAATACAGAAAACAATCAAGTCATTTTTCAAGAAACGGATTATATAAACAATGGGTAAAAAATACATATAAGGAGACTATAGATGAGTAAATTTTTAGATAGATTATTAGGAGTGGAAAATTTTGAAGAGTATTCGGATTATGGAGAAGATAGTTATTTTCAAAGACAACAAAAGAAAGATATGGAGTTAAAAGAGAAAGTTTTTAATCCAGATGAAGATTTAACTTTTGAAGAATTTACAAGATTATTGGATATTACGGCAAGAAAATTTAAAAGTAGCTTTGGGTGTTTTGGCACTGACTACGAGATAGTATTTAGAAAAAAGAATAACCAACTGACTAAAAAGAAAAAGGAAAGTGGGAAAGTTAAAGATGAAAAATAATGAAGAAATAGCTTTTTATACTCAAGATGAAATAAGAGAACTATTGGAGAGTAAGCAGAAATTAGTTTTTGTAAAAACTAGAGAAAATGAAGTAATTGCTAGATATGAAGATATACCAGATGTCATAATAGATTTTTTTAATAAATTTGTACATACAGATATGATATTTTATGATTTTGAAACTGCTGAAGAATTATTAACAACTTTTGGTCCATTTTTACATAAATGTAAGCCAGAAGTAAGAGAAGATATTATTGAAAGATTGGAGAAATTGCAAAAGCATGAAACAAAAGTTAAAGATTATAAAGTTATTAGCGAAGAAGATATGGCAACTTATATTAATTCAAAAGAGGGAGTTTTAGAGATGAAACAAAGTGTAAAAAGTGAAAAGCAACAATATGATGAAGAACTAGATTTGTTATATAAAAAAGGACTTATTAATATTGATGAGCTAGACGATATGCAAAGACAAAAGAATAATACACAAAGAAGATAATATTCACGAAAATGTATAAATTGTATTTATATATTTTTGTGAATGCTCCAAAGTTCTCTATGTAGAGAACTTTGGATAAATAAAAACAAGTAAATATATTTTGTAAGAAATGTGTTTTGGTTGTTTTTATCATAATTGGAAATTTAAGTTATCTATTAGAGAAGTCTAATAGATACGATTAATCAATAATAGTTCTCTATTAGATGATTAATAAATTTCAATTATGCTATGGGGTTATTAGGGGATTTTCCCCTAATCATGCGGAGAACTTTTTTAAAGTTCTCTAGTATGTTATAGCACTGAAGTGACCCACGAAAGTTGGACAAGTTCTATGCTACATTAGGGTAATATT
>CAZYST010000014.1:0-35014 GCA_964650305.1 uncultured Lachnospiraceae bacterium | reverse complement strand
ATCACTTATTCTATTTTTATTTAATTTTGTTTCACATCAATTGTAATACAACAAATAGAAATAAATGTATTGCTTTACATAATTTTAAAAAATAAACTTTTATTTTTTTCAAAAAACCCTTGTTTTTTTATTTAAATTATGTTAGACTTATTAATAGTCAGTTTATAATATTAATTGGAGGTGCTTTAGATATGGCAAAATGTGCAGTTTGTGAAAAAGAAACAACATTTGGAAAACAACTTAGTATAACACGTTCACATATAAGTAAAAGATCAACAAGATCTGTTAAACCTAATTTAAGAACTGTTAAAGCTCTTGTTAATGGAGAACCAAAAAGAGTTACAGTTTGCGCTAAATGTTTACGTGACGGAAAAATTAAAAGAGCAAATTAGTTAAATTCGGAATACTATATAAAATAGTATTCCTTTTTCATTTTTTATTTTAACATTTTTTTCTTCATAAACTATTTATATATTAATATAAATAGTTTATTTTTTTACTTTATATTATGTATTTTTTATTCCAAAAATAAATTTAACAATTCCTCTTAAACATTTAGGAACTTTTTTTACAACAATAGTCATAATATCACCTCTTTTAATAAAATTTTATTTAAATTTCAAAATATTAATTTAAAACTTTTTAAATATTGTTTTTATACCACATATAATTAATACTATTGAAATTAAAGTAAGCCATGCTTCAGGAGGAAGAAATAATACTAAAAGCATTCCCAATCCAAATCCTATGCAAATTCCTGCTATTACTTTTTTAAATTTACAAAAAAACATATATCTCTCCTTTAATATATAATATTTATATCTATCAATTTATGTGAACAAAAAAATAAACTTTCAAAAAATCTGAAAGTTTATTTTATATTAACAAATTTATTTAATTGCTATTCTTTTTCATCATCATCATCTTCTTCATCTTCTTCATCTTCTTCGCAATCACAATCTTCATGGTCACAATGATGTTCTTCATGATTACAATGTTCACAATCTTCTGAACAACATTCTTCATCTTCTAATATTGCACCAGAAGCAAAAGCTATATCTTCTAATAAATCAATTATTTCTTCTTCCTCTAAAGATTCGTCATTTACTTTTACATCTATAATTTCAAAATTTTCTAAATTTTCTTCTACTTTAAATCTAATAAGTACTTTACATGGTTCGTCATCACAAGTTGCTTCTCCTGTGAAATCAACATATAATTCATTTCCATTTATTACATTATAATTTATATTATCAAAAAATCCTTCAAATAATTCTCCTATAGAATATCCTGGTAATGCATCAAATTCCCCATTACATATAAGACTTACACAATTTTCTTCTGCAAAATTTTCCAACGTTTTACCTCCTAATTTTAAATTTTTAATATAATAGCATAATCTCAAAAAAATTTCAACATAATTTATTCAGTTCATTCTGCAATTCTTCCCATTTTGTCATATCAATTTCTATTTGCTTATTTAAAGTATCAATTTTTTCTTGAATTTCTGTTAATTTTATATAATCTGAACAAATTTCTTCTTTTTGAAGTTCATTCTTATATTTTTCAACTTCTGCTTCTGCAAGCATAATATTATTTTCTATTTTATTTAAAGCTTTTTCTATTTTAGTTTTTTCTTTTAATGGATTATTGTATGTTTTAGATTTTGTTTTTTCTTTTTCGATTGTTTCATTATTTTCTATTTTTTGTATTTCTCTTTTTTCTAAATATTCTTCATAACCATATTTATAATAAGAAACTTTTCCACTTTCAAAAGCTAAAATACTATCAGCAATTTTCTTTACAAAAAATCTATCATGTGAAACAAAAATTATTGTTCCAACATATTCTTTTAATATATTTTCTAAAGTTTCTTTTCCTATTATATCCATATGATTTGTTGGTTCATCAAGTACCAGCACATTAGGTCCTTTTTTTAATATTTTGCATAACTCTAATCTTACTTTTTCACCACCAGATAACATATTTACTTTTTTAAATACATCGTCTCCAAAAAACATGAAACCTGCTAAAGAATTTCTTATTTCTGTAACCGTTAATTTTGGAAATTCATCATAAAATTCATCAAATACTGTTTTTTCTGAATTAAATTCTGCCATTTTTTGATCAAAATATCCTATTTGCAAATTATGTCCAAATTCAATTTCTCCATCTATTTTATTTAATTTTCCAACAATTGTTTTTAATAAAGTAGATTTTCCAGAGCCATTTTCTCCAATAATTGCTAACTTTTGACCCTTGTATAAATCAAAATTTATATTTGCAATTACTTGATCATTATATCCTATTTTCAAATTTTCTGCTTTTAATATAAAATTTCCTGTTTCTTTTTCTATTTTAAAATTGGTTTTAAAACTCTTTAAATCATATTTATTTAGTTCTTCTACTTTTAGCATTCTTTCAATTTGCTTCAATTTTGACATTGCCATTTTTGCTTTTGTAGGCTTATATCTAAATCTATCTGCAATTTCATTAAGTCTTTTTATTTCCTTTTGTTGAAAATCGAAATCTTTTAATTGTTTTTCATAATTTATTCTTTTCTGTTTTTCAAAAAATTCATAATTTCCAGAATATTTAGTTATAGTTCCATACTCTATTTCATATATTTTGTCTACAATTTTATTTAAAAACATTCTATCATGAGAAACAATAACTACAGCTTTAGGATAATTTCTAAGATAATTTTCAAGCCATTCTATCGCAGTAATATCTAAATGATTTGTAGGTTCATCTAAGAGTAATATATCTGGTTTGCTAAGCAATAATTTTATAAAAGCTATCTTAGTTCTTTGACCTCCAGAAAATTCTGAAATTTTTTTGTATTTATCTTCTTTTAAAAAACCAAATTTACTAATTGCTGTTTCATATTCTTTTTTATATGTATATCCTTCTAATAATTCAAATCTATCTTGTAATTTAGAATATTCTTTTGCAAGTTCTTCTGAAGAATGAATTTGCATTTCTTTTACTATATTTTCCATTTTATTTTCTATAGTTATAATATCTTTATAAACTTTTAAAATTTCATCTAACATAGTAATGTTATCATCATCAAAATCTATTTGTTTTAAATATCCTATTTGTGGGCTTCCTTCTTTGTATATGTTAAATTTTTCTTGTCCTATTCCCTCAGATAATAAATCATTATTTACAATAGCTTTTAATAAAGTTGATTTTCCACTTCCATTTCTTCCAACTATTGCTACTTTTTCTTTTCCTTTTACTTCAAAGTTTATTTCTTCTAATATTGTATCCACTCCAAATGAAACAGCACCATTTGTAATTCTGTAATTCATATTTATTTCCTTAAACTAAAAGTTCTTTTACTACTTCATTTATGCTTTTTCCGTCAGCAGCTGTTCCTATTTGTGCTTTTGCTTCTTTCATAACAGCACCCATATCTTTTATAGAAGTGGCACCTATTTTTGATATAATTTCTGATATTTTTTCTTTTAATTCTTCATGTGATAATTGCTTTGGTAAATATTCTTGAAGTATTGATATTTCTTTATTTGTTTGTTCTATTAAATCTTCTCTAGAAGCTTTTTCAAAATCGACTAAAGCATCTTTTTTTGATTTAACTTCTTTGGCAATAATTTCTAATATTTTATTATCTTCTAATTCTGGTATTCCTTTATCTTTTTCTATTTGTAAAATTGCAGCTCTTACCATTTGTATAGTATTTTTTCTTATTTCATTTTTCTCTCTCATTGATATTTTTAAATCTTCCATTAATTTTTCTTTTAACATATAATTTTCCTCCATTAGATATTTTATATTTCCTATAATAACATATTTTAAAGGATTTTGTATACTTATTTGTCTTGTTTTTTTGCTTTTATTTTTACTTTTGTTTCTAAATTGGGAAAAGCATCAACTAATCTTCTATGGAATATTGATTTTTCTTTCATTCTTTCTCTGATTTGTTTTGTTCGCTCTTCTGAAGTTAATTTGATATTTGAAACTTTATTGTTTAGATTAATTTTACTTTCTTTTAATTTATTATCAACATTTGCTTTGGTATCCTTAATTTTAATATTTAAATTTTGTTTATGTTCTTTTACTAAATTATTCATATTATCTTTTGTATATTTTATTTTTTGATTTAATTCTTCTTTTTCTTGATTTATTTTATATTGTAATAGTTTTCTACTATATCTTAATTTTTCTATAAATTCAGCTGGAGTATATTTAAGAGCTTCTGCTCTCTTCTTGCTTGTATATCTACTAACTTTTCTTTCAAATTTTAAACCTTTTACTTTCAAATTCCTACTTAGAACTATTATATTTGACTCTGCTTTCATTAAAGCATCTTCTGTTTTATCTAATAATTTATCTGCCATTTCAGATGTTACTTCTTTTACTTTGTTTGAAACCTCCTCTGTATTATCTTTTAATTTATAAGTTTCGTCTTTAAAACTATTTATTATAACAAAAGAAAAAATTATATCTATTATAAAAATGCTAACCAATCCATATGAAAGTATATTTAATATATTTATTGGAATCAAATTTATATATTTTACTATAAAAGGATTTATATAACATAATATTAAAGTACCACCTATTCCAAAAGGTAATAATGTTTCTAAGCATATTCTTCCATTTATATTAAATTTTCTATTTGTATAATCCCACCATCTAGCATTAAAACATTTTTCCATATAATAACTTGTAGCATATTCTAATGTTCCGCAAATTAAAGTAGATAAGAAAAATAATGCCGGAATATCAGTAGAATATTTTTGCAAAAGTATTGTTATTAAAATAACTCCACATCCATATACTGGACAATATGGACCAATTAAAAATCCTCTATTAACAAATTTTTTTACATTTAAAATTCCACCTACAGACTCCATAAACCAGCCAGCAAATGAATAAATAAAAAAAAGTAAAATATAAGTTTGAAAATTGTATATTAGCATTTTAAAATACCCTAAATTAACCTTTCTTTTCAGTTTTTATTTTCATTCTTCTAAGTTCGTCTTTTTGATTATTAGAAATTCTATATGATTCTATCATTTTTTGTAATGATTTATTATATGTAAATTTATCTAAATTATTTTTTTCTTTTAAATATTTCATTGCTTTGCTATTAAATTTTATTCCTATTTCAGCTATTGTCCACGCCACACCCATTTTTACATAGTATCCATCATTTTTTATTTTATCCAATTCTTTTAATACTTTATCTACATAGCTTTCATTTATGTAATAATCTAGCATTGAAATTACTGCAAATCTAACTTCAAATTCTTTCTCAGATTTTGTATATGGCAAAATAAATTTCCAATATTTTTCTAAGTCAGGTTCTTTTATTTTTAATGTTGGAACAAATGTATCTGATATTGCCCAACTATCTATTCTTGGAATAAATAATTTAACATATTTTAATTTTTCTGTAAATTCTAATTTAGAATACCCTATTATGAATCCTTGTAATAATACTTCTTCAAAATACTTAGTATCATCATTTTTAGCAAAAATTTCCCATCCATCTTCTTTTAATATTTCTTTTGCCATCTTTCTAAGAATTGGGATTCTTATTCCAAGCATTTCTTTTTTAGTATCTGGGCAAAGATTTTTATTAAAGTCTTTGTATTTAGAATCACTTAATTCTATTAATTTATTTCTAATATTTTCTATCATAAACTCACCTTTATTATATTTATACTTTATTAAATCTTTGTTAAATTTTATTTTCATTCAAAAAGAACTTATGTTTGTATATTACCATATTAGATTTTTACAGTCAATATAGTATTTATATACTTTTAGAATTTTTATATAAAAATATTTTTTAAAATAATTTATAAATTTTACTTTTTTTATATAATGTGGTATAATTAAATTTAGCAATCGCACAAATACATATTATGGAGGTAATACAAATGAAAATTTTCATGCGGTTTATGCAGCACCAATTCTTACTAAACTTATGCATTCTAAGGTATTGCATAAAATTCCTCATGGCTTTCGCAAAGGGACAAGCTAGCAATTCTAAGAGTTTAGAGGTTTCTTCCAATGGTATTTCCAATTTTAAAATGGGAATTTATGAACTTGACTGTTGTGTAAGATACGCCAAAAAAATTCGAAAAGAATTGTTTTCCCACTGTAAAGACCTTAATTCTCCTTTGGAAATAGAGGTTAGTTTGCCAGAAGAAGTCAGCAATAGCAGATATGTTGGACATCTTCCTATCAATTTGGAAGTGTTTAAAAAATGTATCTCTGAAGTTGCAGAAGAAACTGGTTTTAAGCTGACTAATCAGCAGACTATATCTTATAAGGTTTCTTACATTTTCCAGATGCGATCGACCATTTAGAGCAGGGGCTATGCCCCTGCTCTAAACTTTTATTATTTATTATTGTGTTACTTCATTCATTTCTTTAACATATATATATCCATTTTCTAGACTGGTATCTACTTCGCCTTCATATATTTTTCCTTCATTTGTTATATATCTAATTCCTGCATCTGTAAAAATTATTTGCTTTGCATTTGAACAAAAATTTTTTACTTTTTCTTCATTAATATATAATGATATGTCTACTTCTGAATTAGTTGTATATGCTTTTACATATGAATTAAAACATTCATATAAAGCATTATTTAATTCTATCATTATTTCACTTATTTCTGTTTCGTCATCAGCATCTACTATATAAATTGGATTTTCTACTACTGAGGTGTTTGAAAACGAATTTATTAATAAAGAAACACCTGGCACTACCATTTCTGCTTTTTCTAAAATTATAGCATAAGCTTCCTCTACAATAGAACTTGTAGTTGTATCAAAATCTTCATCTGAACAAGAATTTAAATTAATAGAATTTTCATCAGTAAATTCCTCAATTTCTGATACTTCTTCTAAATTTAATTTTCCTTCAAAATCATATAATTCTATATCATCATAAAATCCATTAGAAGTGATGTTTATATTATTTTTTTCACTTTTTTCCATTTCAAAATTAAAATCTAGTATTTGACTTTTATAAACTTCTGCAATATCTATATCTGTTTCTATTGTATCTATATCTTCTTGATTATATTCTAATTTAATATTTAAATTTAATTTCAGTTTTTTTATTTCTTTTTCACTATTTAAATTTATTTTTGTTACACTTCCTATAGGATTTTCTTCGCTTTTATTATTTAGTATTTCAATTGAAATATTATCTTTTGAAAATTTAAATTCAATTCCTTTTTCATCATTTCTAAGCACCTCTGTTTTAAGCAACTTTCCATTTTTTACATATGCAGATAATGTTATATAATTTGATTCTAAATAGCTAGTAATATTACCTTCTAATTCGTTTATCATATAATCTATATTTTCTTGTAATTCTTCAATTTCACAATCTCTTCCTGTTATATCTATATAAAATTTTAATGTTTCATTATCTTCTTTTAAATTTGTTAGTATATCGTGAACAATTTTATATAATTCAACTTCCGTTATTTTCATAGTATATTTTTTTACTTTAGTTTCTTTTTCGTTAATAGTTAACATTACATCTTTTTCAGAAGTAAAATTATTATTTGAAATTTGATTATTGATTATATCTAAATATTTATCTTTAATTTCTTTGATTTTTTCATCATCTATTTTTTCTTTATCAAATTTTATTTTTTCAATTTTGTCAGGAATATTGTCTACATCTTCAATTCCAAATCTTGATACAAGAGCTTTTAAATTATCATTTTCTACTACAATATATTTATTTTTTGATATATTATCTTCTTTTATTCCTATCTTATCAGCATTTCTTAAATAATTAATTTTTAGTAATTCTTCATTTCCAAAATTTAAAATATAAAAAGATGATGACTTTTCCTTTAATTTATCAGAATTAGCACTTATATTTAAAACTATTTTATCTTCTAATTCTAACTTTTCATTTAATGTATTAAATTTTACTTCCCCTAAAAAAACATATCCATTCGTGTTTTTCAACATATCTTCATATGATTTTACATCTATTTTTTTAATATCTTCTATATTTTTATTTAATGCATATTTATAAAAAAGTTCTTTATCGTTTTTAAATATGTCTGATACATTATAAAACCATACTCCTAATCCTAGTATTATAGCTAATATTAAAGTAGCTATTAAAATTTTGTATATTACTTCTTTCATCATTTCCCCCTTGTACATTTATTTCTTTTGTTTATTAGTATTTTTATTTATATTATTATATATTTTAAATATTTTTTATTCAATATTAAAATTTATATTTTTTTATTTTAAAATAGCATATATTGACTTTCAAAAAAATATATATTTTAATATAATTATATTACTTATGAAAAGGAGTTATTTTATGTTTGATGATTATATTGAAAAAGATAGAAAAAATATTGTAAATACAGTTTGTGATTTAATAAAATTCAAAAGTATATCACAAGAAACTGACTTAGAATCATTAGATGCTCCATTTGGAGAAGAATGTAAAAAAGCTTTGGAATATACTTTAAAACTTGGAAAAAAATTAGGTTTTAAAACCAAAAATATTGATGGATATTGTGGATATATCGAATTTGGTGAAGGATCAGATATGGTTGGAATCATTGGGCATTTGGATGTTGTTCCTGCATTAGAAGAAGATGGTTGGTCAACCCCACCTTTTGAACCTTCTATTAGAGCAAATAAGATATTTGGTAGAGGTTCTATAGATGATAAAGGACCTGTAGTTGCTGCCCTTTATGCAATGAAAGCTGTTTCTGAAATTGCTCCAAATTTAAATAAAAGAGTTCGTTTAATTTTAGGATTAAATGAAGAAAAATCTTGGAAATGTATTAATAGATACAAAAAAACTGAAGAAATACCTTTTATTGGATTTAGCCCTGATGCTAACTTTCCTGCAATTTATGCAGAAAAAGGTATAATATCTATTGCTGTTTCACACAAATTTAAAATAAAAGATGCTGATATTTTAGAAATAAATTGTAATAATAATGCTTTAAACGTAGTACCTAAATATTGTTCTATTACTTTAAAATTACATGATAACTTTGAAAAAGAAGATTTCAAAAATATTTGTGATCCTTTTTTAAATAGCAATATTACTGTAGAATTTTTAGACGATAATATTATGAAAATAACTTCACTTGGTAAAGCATCTCATGCTGCTCATCCAGAAGATGGAAATAATGCTATAACAAATTTAGTTAAATTTTTGATAGATAATTTTCATATTCCTGATACTTCAGAATACAATTTCTTAGAAAAATTATTTCAATTAGGATTTTTCGATAAAGAAAGTCCAGAATTTTTATCAAGAGATGATATTTTTTATCCTACACAGTTTAACGATTATTCTGTTATACAAGATGAATCTGGAATTCTTACTTCTAATATTGCAAACCTTGAATATAATGATGAAATATTAACAATAAAAATTAATTTAAGAGTTCCTGTAAAAACATCATTAGACTTAATCTTTTTAAAATATAGACAATTAATAAAAATATTTGAAAATGCTAATATTCAAAAACTTGGTATTCAAGAACCTTTATATATTGAAAAAGATTCTTTCCTTGTTGAAACTTTAGTAGATATTTTTAATAGAAAAACAGAAAGTTTTAACGAGGCTATTGCTATTGGTGGCGGAACATATGCAAGAGCTTTTGAAAATTGTGTTTCTTATGGTGTTACAATGCCTGGTGAAAAAGATATGTGTCATCAAGTTGATGAATATATAGATATTGATACATTAATATTGTCTACACAAATTTATGCTGAGGCAATATATGCTCTTGCAAAATATTAATGTTAATTTAATATTTTTATTTCATAAAAAAAGATATACTTTAAATAAATTAAAACAAAGCAGTCAAAAATATTTTCTTTATTTTTCAAATTTATTTAAATAAGTATATCTTTTTATTATTTTTAAATTTTATTCAACATTAATTTCCTATATTTAATTTTCAAACATTTTATCTATAGCTTTTGAATATACTTCTTTTGCTATTTGCTTTCCATTTTCAAAAATCTCTGAAAACCTGTTCATACAAACACTTGCATTTATCTCCATAACTACTACTTTTCCTTCACTTGTTAGTGCTATATCAACACTTGCAAAACTAATATTTATTGCATCTCCAGCTTTTTTAGCTATATCTTTTATTTCTTTTAGATATTTATCTTTATTATCTACTTTTATTGGTTCTGCACCACTACTTAAATTGTGTTTCCATGATACTGTAACTTCTTCATTTTCTTTTGGAATGTATTCCAAATCTAAATCTTTACTTAAATCTATCATTAATTCTGAATTGTTTTTTTCAGAAATAAGTTTTTTTAACGTAGATTTTCCATTTCCTATAACATATGGTTTTTTCTTTTTATAAATATATATAATTTCACCACATAAATATATAGCTCTATATTCATAATCAATATCTAAATATGGACATATACTTAGAGTATCATTTTTTTGTTTAAAAAGACTTTCTATTTTTTCTTCTACTTCTTCTCTTGTATTACAATAAAATACATCTTTTCCTTTGCAAGAATCATTTGCTTTTACTACAACTTTATAATTATTTTGTTTTAAGATATTATCTATTTCATTAAAAAAATCTTTATTATAATATCCACTTCTTGTTATAGGATTAAATATCATTTTATGTGGTATTGTTGGTATATTTTTATCTTTTAAAACTTCATATGTAGCATATTTATCATCTGCAATATTATGACTAATACTACTATTTAAATCAAACTGATATCTCATTAAAAAATGACTTTTTCCATTTTTAGATAATTTTCTTATCCATCCATATGAAAGCATTTCTTGAGTAATATTTTTTTCTTCGCAAATTTCATCTAATATTGTATAAAAAGGTTTTTTCTTTTCCATAAATCCTCTACTTTTAAATTATCTTTTTAAATAATTTATATTCATTCTTTTTTATATAATTTTTTATACTATACACTGATATCAATAATATTGCAATACTTATTGCAAAAAACGCTGCCAAGCTTTTTATAATATTTGCAAAAAATGCAACAAGTATAATTACTAATGTTCCAAATAGCATTTGATATATCATATTCATATTTTGCTTCACAACTGCATATTCTGTAGTCCATTCTAATTTTGGCTTATTTAAATCTACTAATATCATTATTAAACACTGTAATATATTTAATAGCATTGAAAATACTATAATTGCAATAGCTTTTATAATGTCTAATTTTAATAATCCTAAACAAATCAATACTACATACATAAGTGGTATTATATTTAATATTATATTTGGTGCTATTTTATACATACATTGCTTATACAAAGAAATTGGTATATATTTTGCAAACACAGCATTTGAACCATCCCTTGATATAGCTGTTAGTGATACAAAATTAAATATAAAGAAAAATTCTATTACTAATAAAATCATAGATATACCAAAATTTGTTCCTATTATGTTTTTAATTTCATCTATTCCTGCTAAATCTAAACTTTCTAAATTATTTATATTTATTGCAAATGGTATAGATATTAATATTGGAAATAAAATAGATGGTAAAACACATTGCATAAAATATACTGGATTTCTAAACAATAGCTTAAATTCTTTTACTATATACGATTTACTTATTTTATCTTTTTTAAATGTTTTATTTTCTATTGTTTTATTTTTTATTTTACCATTTCCGCCACTTGTACCAACTAAGCCATTTAAATATATTTTAGATGAGATTTCTATCATACATACATAAAATAAAATTGTTTCTAATACAAATATTATCAATGATTTTATTCCTTTAATTGTTCCAAAATATATAATACTATTTACTGCTTGTGGCAAATTTATAAAAACATTTGAAAATATTTTAGTTGTTCCATTTGTTTGCATAAGTAATTTGATTAATTCTTCATTTGTTAAATTCGCAGAAGATGTTTGTCCACTTGTTATACTTTGTATTGCAAAAATAAGTATTATTGCTAATGCAACTGATATATATTGTACAAAATCTTTATTTTTTATAATTTTTGTAAATCTCATTATTATAATCATTACAAAACTTGACAATATTAAAGGAACAATTGGTATAAGTAAAAATATTACAATCATCTGAATATAATAAAAAATACTATAACTTTCTATTATTCCATATACTACCATTGGTATTAAGCTTAAAAATATTCCAATTATGTATTCATATATTATTAAAGTATTTAATTTTGCTATTAAAATACTTTTTGATTTGATAGGAAGCGGTAATAAAAATTCATTATCTTTTGAAAAATATAGCACATTTATACTTGTAAAAATTGTCCTTATTATTGAAATTCCTATATAAGTTGTTAAACATAAACTTATAAATATCCCTTGTTGATTAATAGTCTTTAATGCTTTTATTGACATTGTGCTAAATCCAATCATCATTGTAGAAAAATATATTATTAAAGCTATATATACAATTATTGCACCTTTTTTCCCTTTTTCCTTATTTTTAGGAGCAAAATTATTTTTTAATAAAATTTTTGTTAAATTAAAAATATCTTTCATAAAATCCCTCTTTCTTTTTTCTTAAAATTTATTTTTCTGTAATTTCTAAAAATAAATCTTCTAAAGAGGCATTTTCTTTAAATTTTTCTTTCATTTCTTCATATGTTCCAACAAAAATTAATTTTCCTTTATTTATAATTCCTATTCTGTCACACAATTTTTCTGCAACTTCTAAAACATGTGTAGAAAAAAACACACTATTTCCTTTTGATGCATGTTTTTTCATCATTTCTTTTAGTTCAAATGATGCTTTTGGATCTAAGCCTGTCATTGGCTCATCTAAAATCCAATTTTTTGGATTATGTAATAAAACACTTATTACTAATAATTTTTGTCTCATTCCATGAGAATAACTTTGAATTTGTTCATTTAAATTTTCATATATTTCAAACTGTTTTGATAAATTTTCTATTTTTTCTTTTCTAGTTTTTTCATCAACTTCGTATATATCAGCTATAAAATTTAAATACTCTATTCCTTTTAATCTTAAAAATATATCTGGCGTATCTGGTACAAATCCAAACTTTTTCTTAGCTTCTATCGGTTCTTTTTTTATACTTTTATCATCTATAAAAATATCTCCTTCATCTATATCTAAAATTCCTGTAATCATTTTTATAGTTGTTGTTTTTCCTGCACCATTAGGACCTAAAAAACCAAAAATTTCTCCATCATTTATTTTTAAATTTAAATTTTCTATAGTCTTTTTTTCTTTTACATATGATTTTGAAACATTTTTTATTTCTATCATTGTTATCCTCCTAAATTTGGATTTTATATATGCAAAAAGCCAAAACTTTAGTTAGATTTTGGCTTTTCATCGTTATATTTTAGATGATTATTCCTAAATCAAATTATAATTTTTGTGAAAATTTTGCTGAATGTGCATGACATATTGCTATTGCCATACTATCTGTAATATCATCTAATTTGGGTACTTTTTCTACTTTCAAAATTGATTGTACCATTTTTTGAACTTGTTTTTTCTCTGCTCTTCCATAACCTACAACAGCTTGTTTTACTTGAAGTGGTGTATATTCGTATGTAGGTATTTGCTCTTGGCATCCCACAAGTAGCACTATTCCTCTAGCTTGTGCAACATTTATACCTGTTTTAATATTATTATTGAAAAATAATTCTTCAACTGAAATTGCATCTGGTTTATATTCTGTAACAAGCATTTTAATATCATCATATATTTTTTTTAATCTAATAGGAAATGATACTCCCGCTTTAGTTTCTATTGCTCCTGATGTAATTAATTTAAATTTATTTCCTTCGTAATCTATAACACTATATCCAGTTATTGCAAATCCTGGATCAATTCCTAGTATTCTCATTAGTCCTCCAATTTTGTAACTATTTTTAATATTTCAGAAACACTCCAAGCTTGATTACATGTCCCACCTGGATTGTATGGCGGTTTTGCATCATACAATTCTGAAATTCCACCTATAGCTTCTTTGTCATTTATTTCTTTTTTAAAAGTTGTATATACTCCTTTTATAAATTTTTCGTAATCTATTAATAATTTTTCTTTTTCTAATCTATCTTTTGTATCATTTAATAAATTGTCATATGCATCTTGATATAGACCCAAAAGCCATACCCACGCTATTCCTTGATGATAACACATATCTCTTTTAAAACTATCTCCTTCATATATAGCAACATATCCATCATCATCTTTTGAAAGTGTTCGTAAACCAACTTTTACAAGTAATTTGTCTGTTACGGTTTTAAATATTTGTTTTCCTATTTCAGAAGATGGTTTTATTATAGGATATGTTGTAGAAATGCTAAATAATTGGTTTGGCCTTATTTTGTCATCACCTACTACATCATATAAACATTTTCTCTTTGGATTATAGAAAGCTTTTTCAAAAGCTTTTTTGTGTTTTGATGATACTTTTTTGCAAGAAGCCATAACTTCTAAATCTTCAAATTTCTTTGATAATGTTTCTACTGTTTTTAAAGCATTATACCAAAGACTATTAAGCTCTACTACTTTTCCATTTCTAGGAGTAACTGCAAAATTACCTATTTTTACATCCATCCATGTATTTTGAGTAGTTTCTGTTCCGGAACATAAAAGTCCATCTTCATCTACATAAATATTATTATTATCTAGTAAAATTCCTTTTCCATATTCGCTTAAAATATCTTTTAATTTTTCATAAATATTTTCTTTTATAAAATCATAATCTTTTGTATATTTTAAATATTTATTTACTTGTTCAAATAATAAAAGTGAACTATCTGCACTATTATATAAAGGTTTATTTGTATTTTCTTCATATCCATTTGGAATTAATCCACATTTGATATCTTTTGTAAATGTTATTAATATTTCTTTTGCTAAATTAAATCTTTTGGTTTTTAAAAATAAACCTTCAAAAGAAATTAATGTATCTCTTCCCCAATCTAAAAACCATGGATATCCTGCAATTACCGTATGTGTACCAAAAGATGGTTTATTTACCACAAAAGAATCAGAAGCTATTAAAAGACTTTTTATAAAATCATTATATTCTTTATCTGCCTTCAATAACTTTGTTTTTTTTCTTAATAATTTTGAATCATCAATAATTTTATTTAATCTATTTATCTCATTTTCAATTACTTCATTTGCATTGATATTTTCTATCTCTTCTTCTGTTGAACCTATAAATACAATTTCTCTTTTTTCATTTGGTTCAATTATTACTTCATATCTTCCTGAAACTGCTAAATCTTCTTCTGGGAAAAATCCTCTTTTTTCTTCTAGTAAATAATACATATTTCTAAATGAATCATTATTATGTTTAAAATATGTAGCATCTTTGCAATACATATATATAGGATTTTTATCATGACCATCTATTCTAACTGCCACTTTACCTTTATTTACTTCTTGTGATAATTTAAATTTATGATTTAGTTCTGTCATTGAATGAAAATCTCTAAAATTAACAATTGGCGCCATTGTAAATTTTGCTCTAGCTGGTCCATTATTAATTAAGTATTGTACAACAACTGTGTTTTTTCCATAAACCATGCATATTCTTTTTGTTATTTTTATATCATCAATTTTGTAAACAAATTCAGGGATATATTCTTTTGAAAAACTTTCCATTTTTTTATATCCATCTGAAATGTAATTTTCACATACATTTGTATATAAATTATGACTTTCGCCATTAAATTCAATACTTTCATCTAATTTAGAAATAAGCAAATGTCTTTTAGCTGGTGGCTCTAAAGAAGCAACTAATAGCCCATGATATCTTCTAGTATTTGCTCCTATTACACTTGAAGAGCAAAAACCTCCTATTCCATTAGTTATTATCCACTCTTTACTTAAAGATTCTTTTAAATCAATTTGCTTTTTAGTTATTTTCATTTGTACACTTCCCTCTATTTTTTATTTTTGTCATTAATTCTGTTCATTCTTTCAATTTGACTTAACAAATCTGCTTGTCTTTTGTCTATTTTTTCTCTTTTTGCAACATGTTTTGCTGATTCTATTTTTTTTCTTATTCTTTCTTGCCTATCATATTCTGCTTTCTCACGTTCTCTTTTTTCAATTTCTTCTCTTTTTCTTCTTATTTCTTCTGCTCTTTCTTTTTCAAGTCTTACCATTTCTTCTTTTTCGCGTCTAATTTCTTCTGCTCTTTCTCTTTTTATTCTTTCTACTCTTTCTTTTTCTAATCTTGCCTTTTCAATTTTTTCTCTTCTTTCGGCTTCTTGACGCATTCTTATTCTTTCTTTTTCTTCAAAAGCTTGTCTATCTGCTTCTTTTTGAGCAATTTTTCTTTGAATATTTGGATTACTGTTTTCCATTCTTCTTTTATTTTCTTCTCTTTTTTTGTCAGAATTTTTTATAGACATAAATCTTTCATTATATTTTTCTTTAAATTTACTTTTTCTTTTTGTATCTTTTACTTCTTTAGATTTATATGGTATTGTTCTATTTAATTTTGCATCTTTTTGTATCAATTTGTTTTGTTCTTTTAATACTGACTCCAATAGCATATATTCAGTTCCATTTTGCATATCATGGAATTTTAAATCATTACATATAAGTTCTATTACTGTTGCAGCAATAATATCTGGATTATGACGAATTTTATCATCTTTTATGCAAGACATATTTCTTTGAATAACTCTTATACCATATGAATTTACTTTTCCAAAATCTTGCTCTACAACTTCTGAACCTTCCATATTATATCTTCTAACAAATTCTGGCATTATTTCACCAGTATCTGCTAAACATATATCAAATAAACCAGCTCCAACATGTTCTATGATTGCATTTATATGTTCTGAAACTGTATAATTATCTGTTTGACCTGGCTCTGTCATTATATTTGAAATATATAATTTTATTGCTTTACTTTCTTTTATTGCTTTTGATACATTTTTTACTAGAAGATTTGGCAATACATTTGTATATAAACTTCCTGGACCAATTATTATTGCTTCTGCTTCTTCAATTGCTTCCAAAACACCCGGCGCTGGTCTACAATTTGAAGGTGATATATATATTCTATTAATTTCAGAAACTTTTTCTGAAACAACTTCTGGTATTTTGTCTTTTTGTTTTACTGTTGTTCCATCTGTAAGTTCAGCACATATTGTAATTTCATCTAATGTTACAGGTATAACTCTACCTGTGATATTTAAAACCTCTGTACTTTTTTGAATTGCTTCTGAAATATTTCCATATATTTCATTCATAGCTGTTAAATAAATATCTCCAAAATTCAAACCTTTTAATCTATCATTTTTAAAGTTCAAACTTAATAGCTGTTTCATTAAATTTTCTCTATCTGATAAAGCTACTATACTGTCTTTTATGTCTTTTAAAGGTAAACTTCCTAATGCTTTTCTAGAGTCTGTAGGATAATTTCCATAATCAGACATTGTAACAATTGCAGTAATATTATTTGTATATTTTTTTAAACCTTCAATTACAGTATTTAATCCTTTACCTCCACCAATTACTACTATTTTAGGTCCTTCTTCATAAACTTTTTTATTAAAAATTAAAGATTTTATATTAACTTTTGCTTTTTTTCCTTTTTCTGTTGAACTATCATTTGCTTCTATGTATATTTCTAATGTTCTTTTTTGAATAAAAACAATTGATAAAGAAATCATTAAAAATCCTGTTACAAATAATACTATTATTTCTATAAGTTCTCCAATATTTAAGTTTTCTGTAACTAAAATTTTTGAAAAAGCATAACAAGTTAATACCACACCTAAAATAATTAAAAATATCCAGCGTTTAACTTTTGTACTTGCTCTAAACCATTCTAAAAAAGATTTCATCTTTCCTCCTTGTATTTCTAAGTACTAAATTAATTTTAATTCTATTTTTCACCTAGAACTAAAATCTCTAATTCTATATCTATATTTTCTTTTTCTTTTACAACTTTTTTTATATATTCAACTAATTTCAATATATCATCAGCTGTTGCTTTTCCTTTGTTTATTATAAATCCTGCGTGTTTTGTAGATACCTCTGCATCACCAATAGAATAACCTTTTAAACCACATTCATCTATAACTTTAGCTGTTATTATTCCTTCTTTTCTTTTAAATGTACTTCCAGCATTTGGATATTCTAAAGGTTGAGTATCAGTTCTTTTTTTCATGTATCCTTGAATCTTTTGTTCTATTTCTTCTTTGTTTCCTCTTTTAGCTCTGATTGTTGTTTCTAATATTATTACATCAAGCTTTGAAAAAACACTATTTCTATATTCAAATTTATGATTTTCTAAAGACATTGTTTTTATTTTTCCATCTTTAGTAATATATTTAGATTTTACAACAATATCTTTCATTTCTTTTCCATGAGCACCAGCATTCATTCTTAAAGCTCCACCAACTGTACCTGGTATTCCTGCTAAAAATTCTAAACCTTCTATTTCTTCTTTTAAAGCAATATTAGCCAATTTTGCAAGCGCAAAACCAGCTTCTACTGTTATAAAAACATCATCTTTACTTTTTTCTACTTTAAATTCTTTAAATTCTAATTTTACTACAATTCCTCTAATTCCTTTTTCTGTTATTAGAAGATTTGTGCCATTTCCAATAATTGTAAGTGGAATATTATTTTTAGAAGAAAAATCAAGAATATATTTTAATTCTTCTATTGAAGTTACTTTTACAAAATAATCTGCTTTTCCTCCAACTTTAAAAGATGTATGTTTTGACATTTCTTCATCTTTTAAAATATTTTTTTTATCAATTCCACCTTCTTGTAATTTTTCATAGATATTTAGCATATTGCATTTTCTCCTATTTTAATTATGTATATTAATCTACAAAAGATGTGCTATCTTCCTCTACAGTTTTATCTATAGTTTTACTTTTTACATATAATATTTTGTTATTTGTTTTTGTTACTTGTTTTGTTTCATCATATACTTCACCTGTTCTATAGTTAACTATATATGTATCCATTGTTTCTTCTGTAGTGTCACTGTCTTCTGTATCACCTGGACTAATAATTTTTAATTTTTTTAGTTCTGCTGTTTTTAATCTATAATAATAATCTTCATTGGTTGCATCTGGATCTTCAATTATAATTTTATATTCTTTTTTTGTTGGAAAAGGTGAATTAACACCAGCATCTGTTAATTTTTCAACATTTATATTGTCTATATCAGTTATTTTTTCACCATAATAAATTGCTGATACCAGCGATGGATCTTGCTTTTCTGAAACATTTAATGAATTTGCTAAAGAATATTGTTCTAAAACAGTTTGTTGAACCATGTATAATGTAGATAAATCTTGTTTATCAGATGTGTTATCTATACCTTCTAAGCCAAGATTAACAGATATCCCCGCAATTATTAATAATACTATGATTGTTATTACTAATATTATAAATGTTACACCATTTTCATTTTTATAATTTATCATCTACAAACTCCCCTTTTTAAAGTTTATTTTATCTTTTGAATTTTATGTTTTATTTATCAAAATACATTGTAATACTATCATTTTTTTTGCATTTTTACAAGTATATTTACTTTTTTATTTTAACAATTTATTATTTTATTTTTATTGTTTCTAAAAATCTTATATGTTATAATTTTTATATAATTATTTTTTACTTTTTGGAGGTAATTTTATGGAAATTTTTTTATCTGCTTTTATCAAATATTTAATCGTTATTATAGCAATAATATTTTTTTTAGCATTTCGTATAGAAGCACCACAAGACAAATATATAGTTATAAAAAGAAAAGGAGTTGTTATAGCAACCTTAAAGCCTGGTGAAACTAGTTTTATAAATCCTTTTATTGATAAAGTTGAAATCTTAAAACCTTCATCCGCACATGCTTTTAACGCAACACCTAACTCTACTAGTAATTTTAAATTAAATATACCTGTGTATTCTTTAGATAAAAAAAGTTTTACAGTATATACATCTGGTTCATATTCTTTTATATCGCAAAAAGATTTTTCAGCAGCTGATATAGAAAATATGATATCTAAATTAATAAAAAAATTTTACACAACAATTAATTATCCTATTAATCCTATAGAACTTAATAAAAATGAATTAAATCTTTTGGATTTTTTAAGAGATAACTTATCAAAAATAGGATTAAAAATGAATTCTTTTAATTTATCTTTAGAAGAATCTGATAATTTTGAAAAAGTAGATTGTGTTCATTATGACACACCCAAAATACCAAAAAAACATTCCACAAACTTTGATTTTTACGAAACAAATAAAGGTGCTATAACACATTTTTCAAATGAAGAATTAGATGATCCTATAAAAGAAAGTTTTTCTTTAAGAAGTACTCTTCTTAATACTTTAGATAACACTGATTCAGATATAGATCCAATTGATAATAAATTTTAAAAAAATAAATCACGTAAATACATACGTGATTTATTTTTATTTTATTGATACAAAGACATATCTGATATTTGTAATGCTAAATATGGTAAATCTTTTCCAGATTCTTTTAAAAATAATGTAAATTCATCTGTAAAGTAAAAATGTCTTGGTTTTGATGTATCTATTACTAATGCTTCCTCTTTGACATCCATTATACTTTCACTTTTTACTTCTCCACCTGTATTATCAAGTTCAAATTTTATTGTTTGAATTGCTTCTACAATTGTCATTACATTACCATCTTTTGTAGAAAATTCTTTGTCAGTTAATTCTTCATAATTTCTTTTTTCATTTATACTGATATTTGGAATTTTTAATCTATCCTTTTCTTGCAAATAAACATCTCCACTAAAAGCTTCTTTCTTATTATTTACTTCATTGTAGATTTCTTTAAAATTTGTGCCATCTGTGCCTCTTGCAAGTATTACAGAATCACCTTCTTTAGTAAGTAATTCTACTGCAAAATCAGAATCTGAATTATAATATAAAACTTCTACTTGTTTTCTTACAATATCAGGTGTAGTAGAATTTACACCAAAATATTGAATAACATTATATTTGTTTCCAAAAGAAGTAGGTTCTAAAATAGTAAATTCCTTTTCAAAAGTAAATTTCTTTTTTAACATAGAGTAAAAAATCATTCTTTTTGAAGAACTATTTTCATGATAAAGACTTTCTTCTGACCAATCTATATCATCTAACACATCACTTGTTTCATTAAATTTAGATTTTATTCCTTCTTCAATTTGCGATTTTAGTTCTAAAGTTTTTAAACCATATATCTTAAAATATGAATTTTCATTTATCATATTTTCTGTAAATTCTTCTTTATTTAAATTGTTTACTATATCAGGTTGATCTTCAAAAATAATATCTTGTTTTACAAAATCATTTTTTAAATCATTCCATATTAATTGAAAAGTAGGACACCAAGCTGAATTTGATTTTAGATTATCTTGCATTGTTGGTAAAATTGCTATACCATCTTCTTTTTCTTCTTGCTTATTTTCTTCTTTTAAATTTAAATTTTGTTCTAAATAACCTATTAAAGTTTTATCTGAGTTTGACTTTTGATTGTTTATTAAACATACTGCAAGCATTATTCCTAGTATTATTGCAATTACTATTATTGCCATAAAACCTTTTTTACTTTTAACTTTTACTTTCATCCTAATTTCTCCTTTGTAATTAATTAATAAAATTATATATTAAAAATATTTTTTTGTAAAGAAAAAAAGAGCCCATACGGACTCTTTTAGACAGTTTAACGAACGCTGATAACATAGTATCCAACCAAATGATAGTTATAGTAATACTTTGCTTCAGCAGGATCTGATATTAGACGATACCTTTCGTCATACTGTGTTGCGTGTTGCTCGTCAGGATGTTTTTGAAACCATGTCATATCTCTAGTTTCTCTTAAAAAATGGTAGTCATAATTTGGATTTTCAGTGTCACAATTCATAATTGCAATTTTCCAGGAATATTGCCAATCTTCTATATACTCACCTAATGTAGATTCCCTTATTTTTAACCCCATTACTTCCATGTCAAGCTTAACTCTTTCTAAAAGTTCTTCGTCAGAATAAGTTTCTTTCCGTTCAATTCCAGCAATTTCACCTGGATCAAGTTTAGGCGTATCATACAATAAGCTTATTGCATATAAATAACAATTTGCTTGATCATAATAACACCATCTTTTCTCCTCTTCTTTTGGATCAATACTAGGAACTTCAACAGAAGATCTTATTTTTTCATAGTCAATCATTTTTAAAACCTCACTTTACTCTGTCTAGACTATAATATCTTATCCCGAAAACTATCTTTCGAAAAAAATATTCACTATATATTTTACCACAATTTACATAATATTTCAAATTTTATTTTGTTTTACTTTCATTTCATAATTCCAAGTATCTTTACAAATATCTTCTAAGTTCTTTTCTGTTTTCCATCCAAGCTCTGTATAAGCCTTTGAAGAATCTGCATAATATTCAGGTAAATCTCCATCTCTTCTTTCTGTAAATTTATAATTTATGTTTATATTGTTTACCCTTTCAAAAGTTTTTACAAGTTCTAGTACACTTACACCATTTCCAGAACCCAAATTATATATATTTAATCCTTGTTTTTTATTTTTTAAAGCACTTACATGGCCTTTTGCCAAATCAACAACATGTATATAATCTCTAACTCCTGTACCATCTTTTGTAGGATAGTCATTTCCAAAAATTTTCAAAGATTCTAATTCACCAGAAGCTACTTTCATAATATATGGCATTAAATTATTTGGAATTCCATTTGGCTCTTCGCCTAGTAATCCACTTTCATGTGCACCTACTGGATTAAAATATCTAAGTATTGATATTTTCCAAGAGTTATCTGAAGCATACAAATCTTCTAATATTTTTTCTATCATTACCTTTGTAGTTCCATATGGACTAGTAGCATTTCCTCTTTTCATTGTTTCTACATATTTTTTTTCCTTTTGCTCCCCATATACAGTTGCAGAAGAACTAAAAACAAAGTTTTTTACATTATGTTCTTTCATAACTTCTAAGACATTTGTAGTTGAAATTAAATTATTTGAATAATACATTAATGGCTTTTTTACAGATTCACCTACTGCTTTATATCCAGCAAAATGAATTACAGCTTCTATTTTATTTTCATTAAATATTTTTTCAACTTTTTCTTTTTCCTTTAAATCATATTTATAAAATTTAATTCTTTTTCCTGTAATTTTTTCTAAATTATATAATACTTCTTCTTTGCTATTATATAAATTATCTACAATTATTACTTCATTTTCATCTTTTAATAACTCTACCACAGTATGAGAGCCTATAAAACCTAAACCACCTGTAACTAAAATCTTCATTTTTTCTCCATTTGTTATTTATTTATTATTAAACTAATTTTATCCTTAACAAAATTATTAAATTCATTAAATTTTAAATTTTCTAATTTATTTAATAATTCAAATGTTTCTTTATTATTTATATGTGTAGCAATTTCTAACAAAATTTCTATAGCCATATATATGCTAGTATCTACTTTATCACATTCATTTATATATTCAATTATTTGCATTAATTTATCATTTATTCCAGAAATTAAAATTTCTTTATCTTCTTTTTTTAGAAGTTTGCCTTCTATGTCATTGTTTATTAATATAAGATACATACAATCTGCTACACTATTATATGAATTTTGAGCTATTTTTACTAATGTAGGTGCAAATATTTGATATTTTTCTTTTGATAAATTTATATTCTCCAAATTTGTGATATATGGCAGATCACTATATGTGTTTTCAAGTAATATACAAAAAAATATAAATTTTATTTTATTATTTTCTTTATATAAGCTTTCTAAAACATATGGCATTTTATTTATATCTATTTCATGTATAGAATCAAATAATTCATCTATCCATGCATCTATATCTTTGGATTGTACATTCCAATTTTTAATAACATTTTCTAATTCTTCTTGTGTTTGACTAATATTTATTTTTTGTGCTAATTTTAAAAATTCTTTTTTCATTTGTAAATTTATTATATTTCCTTTCATTTCTTTCTGTGCTTTTTATGTTGCAATTAGATTTTAACACAGTAAGTCTTGAAACACAATTATTTTTTATTTTATTTTTTATAAATGAAAAATAGACTCGTGCATAGCCCCCGAGTCTTATGTTTTCAATATAAAATTCACTTCTTATATATTCAAATTGAAATAAGAAGTAGTTTCAATTTGAACTTGAAATTATTATAACACTAATAAAATTTTTATTAGTGTTTTTTATATGAAATTTTTGATAATTTCTTGTAACTAGCAAATGTTTTTATTGTGAAAAAAAGTTTAAATATTATTTTGCACTAGTTTTTACATCTTTATATCAGATTTTTGTTTTTGTAATTTTTTTATAATTTTATTAAAAATTTCTATTATTATTTCTTTATTTGAAATAATAGAATATATTGTTATTAATATTAAAGATATTAAACTTAATAAAATATTTTTTATATAATAAACAATTGCAATTAAAATAAATATAATAATGGATTTATAAATATATTTTTTATCCCATTTAATATTAACTATTTTTTTCAAGTCATAATTTCTATATAATGCCATAACTGCATATGCAATTAGTGTAGAAATTGATGCTGCATATAATCCTATAAACTTTATTAGAGATAAATTTATAACTACATTAATTATTGCTGAAACTAATGAAGTATACATTACTTGTTTTGTCATTTTTTTAGCTATATATATTGCACTATCTAATCCAACTACAATATTAAACAGCATAGCAATTAATAATATTGGTATATTGTTATATGCTTCATTATATTTTTTATCAATTAATATTGAAAATATAAATGGCATTGCAGATATAAGTAACATACATAATGTTATAAATATTCTTATAACCATATTCATTGCTTTTGAAAAAAACTCATCTCTATCGTTATCATTTATATGTAAACTAGTTGACTCTGTCCAAGACATCAAAAATACATTAAATACTCCCATAAATAAAGATGAAAATTTATTTGAAACTGCATATATACCATTTGAAGCAACGCCTAAAACCCCAGAAATAATCGTTCTATCAGACGCATTAACTATCCACCAAGAAATTCCATTTGGAACAAGAGGAATAGAATATTTCAAAAGTTGCTTTGATAGATTTAAATCAAAAGTTTTTAACTTGAAATATCTATTTAATTTTAAAGATATTATTAAATAAATAAATGTTAATGTATTAGCTAATATCATACTTATTAGCATACCATCAGCATTCATCCTTAATCCAACTATTAAAATAACATTTAATAAAACTGTTGATATACCACTAACACAACATCCTATTGAATATTTTATGTTTTCTCCCATTCCTCTTGCAATTTGTAATAGTATTGAAGAATAAATGCACGAAAATATAACTCCAGCAATTAAATATTTATATTTTATATCTATAAATTGCACAATTATTAAATATATTATTAAAACTATTATAGACATTATTAATATTAATTTTAAAACTGTACTAATTATTTCTATTTTTTTATTGTTATTTTCCCTATTATCAACTAAAAATCTAAATGTTGCCATTTCTAGTTGTAATGTTAGTACTGGAACTAACAAAGCAACATATGTTGTAATCAAATCTACAATTCCATATTCTTCAGTAATTAAATATTTTGTATAAAGTGGTAATAATAAAAATGAAATTAATTGGGTACAAGCTTTTCCTAAAAAAATTATTATTGTATTTTTTATTAATTCAAAACCTTTTCTTTCCACATTTGCCTCTATTTACTTTTTTTTCTTATTTCTATTAATTTATATCTCAGCCTTTTAGGAAACATATAAGCATTATCATTAAATAATCTTGAAATTTTTCTTTTCATTGGTTGTTTTGAAACAGTAAAATATTTTTTACTTACATAATCATATCCATTTTTAAAATAATCATTCCAAAATTCATTATATCTCTTATTTTTCATAAATGGTGCTCTTAGGCATTGATTTCCCAGTTTGGCTTCATTTATATTTTTTTCTGTATATTCTAAATTGCTTTTAATATTGTCAAATATTTCTTTTCCTTTTTCTGTATTTAAAATTGCCAATGATATACCTTTTTCTGTATTTCGATATTTTCTTTTTTCAGATATATATCCCCAAAAATCTGCAATAGTTATATCTGAAATTCTTTCTGTTCCCGTATAATTGCAATTTTCACAAGCTTCGTTCGTTATATAATCATATAAAAAACCTCTTATAAATGGATCTTCAAATGTTGATTTTTGATATATTTTACCATTTTCATATTCAATTCGCATACTGAACACAGTCCAACTCGGTTTTTTATATCTAAATTTTATATCTACAATATTTCCTTCCGCCGTTTTATTTGTAAGATATTCTTGGAAAATTTTAGGCGAAGGCACTCCATGGCATAAAATATCAACAGTTATTAAATTAGTATAATTTTTAGATAAAAAATTCTTTAATCCAGCAATTTGACAAGAAGTACCCGTAAATAATACTTTTTTATTTTCATCTAAATATTTTTTTGCTTCTTTATATGTATCCCCAATATAACTTTGAACATATTTTGAACCTCTTAATTTTGATAAATCATCTAATTTATCTATACAACAATGATGTACTTTAAAAGAATTATCATATGTTGCTCCAAAAACAACTCCATTATTTTCAATTACAAATTTTGCTAGTTCTGTACTTATTCCACCAGAAGTACTTTCCCAACGAACATTATTGTTTTTTGACCAACATGCTTTAACTTTTTCTTGTTCTTTTAGTTTTGATATTTTATTAATCTGTGGACACGTATTTTTACATTTTCCACATTCAATACATTTCTGTTCATCTATTACTGGAACATAAAATCCTTTTTTGGTTTGAGTTATTTTTATGGCATTTTTAGGACACACTGAATAGCAAGCCATACAACCAGTACAATTACTTTCATCTATTAATTTCATAATTACTCCTCAATAATTTTTAACAATTTTAAATAATACTCTCTATCAAAATACTCATCATATCTTTTATAATCTACTTCTTTATCATTGAATATTTTTTCAACAAGTTCCTTAACTTTTTCTAAATTTTCTGCAAAATATATTTTTCCTTTGTATATATCTTTGAACCAATTTACACCAGAAATTAATTTATGATCTGTCGATCCTAAAACAATTACAGGAGTTGCTGATATTAATGAAAAAATAGTTCCATGATATCTATCTGTTATAATTAATTTATATTTAGCAAATTCTTCAAACTCTTCTTCTAATATCTTTTGTATATTTTCTTTTAAATATGTAGGTTCTATATCAATTGTTGTATCAACAAATTTTGTACTAACTTTATATTTATTTTCCAAAGTATTTTTTAATATTTCTATATCAGACTTTGAATAAAATTGTTCTCTATCGTCTCTCATACAAAACAATATATCTTTTCTTCCATTGCTATAACTATATTTTCCTATTAATGACGTAACTATATCTGGATATAAAAACACTTTTGCTGTTTTAAACATCTTTTTTGCCATTTCAAAAGATTTATTATCTCTTGCTAAAAAAATTATATTATTATGAGAATTATAAATTTTTATTGTTTTTCTTTCTTCTATTTTTGAATAAAATTTAACTGTTTGTGGAAAAAATAAAATTTTATTATCTTTAAAATTTTTTATTATATTTCTATGCATATTTTCTGAGATAATATATTTATCTGTTGTACAATATCCACTTTGAAATACTATTAAATTTTCATTCATTATTTTTGTTTTTAATAACTTTATTATACCTAATAAGTCAAATGAAATTATATCATCTGAAAACTCTATTATATTACATTTATTATAATTATTTTTTAGCCAATTTTCTATGCACATACATTGTGCTTGATCTCCTAAATTAGTGTGTTTTGGAGTACCAAAATAAAAAACATTTTCACCTTTTTTTTCAATTTTTTCTATTATTCTTTTATATTTTATTGTTTTTCTTATAATTTGTGGCAATTTTATAACAAATTTTATTTTTTCTCTTATAAAAAATTTTATTTCAAACATTAATTGTTTCATATTTATCTCCCTTTATAAATTCATAAATAATATCGTATTATATGGTAACATTGTGTTAAATGAAATCAAATGAACCATATAATATATAATAAAAAATATTGTAGTTAAAATTATGTTTCTAGCATAATTGTGTTTAAACAAAGTTTTGAACAAATCTGGTAATATATAAATTAAATATATTGAAAAATAATATCCAGGTCTGACTGCTACAGTATTTTCAAGTGATAACAAATAGAAAAATATAGACACTATAACCAAATTTATATAAATTTGATTCTTAGGATTTTTTTCAATAAGTTCATTTCTTTTCTTTATAATTAAAGTAATCAAAATAATATGGAATATCGCAATAACATACGTGCCATATCCTGCTTCTGAATATGTATAGTGATTAATTTCAGCATATGATTTATACTTTTCTACATTAGAAGTTACAAATTCAAAAACTGGTTGATATGCTATTACCCCAATAAGCATAATTGTAAATATTATTTTAAGCATCTTTTTATCAAATTTTATATTTGCAAAATAATAAAAAGGTATCATTATAAATGCTGTAGTATGAAAAAGTCCCGCTATAATAGTAGCAATCCAATACTTAACTGCTTTTTTTTCTATCATATATTTAGTTGCATATAACATTATTGAAGCTGCAATCATTTGTCTTATTGTATTAAATGATAAGGCATAATATCCTAAGCAAATAAAATAAAACAATGAATCTCCTGGTTTTTCTGCATTTTCTTTTATAGCTTTTTTAAAAAAGCACATTGTTATCAATGCGGTTATAAAAAAATACACATATACATTTTCATTAAATAAATTTTTAATTAATAAGATTAAAGTTTTAAATAAAATTTCTATATTGTCAAATAATTCTGTATGCAAAAACATTCTTGTGTAAATATTATAATCTGTACCAACATTATATCTTAGTCCACATATCAAAATCATTAATGTTAATATTATAAAATCAAAAAAAGTATTTTTTTTACTATTAATTTTCTTAATAAACATAACTATTAATATAGGTAATGTTAAATAAATAATCATAGCTTTTTCTCTCTTTAAATTATTTTTATATAATTAAGTAATATAGCAATTTTTGTTTTCATTCTTGAATTTAAATTAAAAAATACCTCTTTTCTGTACTTTTTTATATTACTTAATATATATTCTTTTTCTTTAGGAAATTTTTTCTTTTCTTTTTTAATTTTTAAAAGAATACTAAAATTAGCATTTATAAATCTACATTTTGCAGCTTTATATAATTTATTATTATTTTTAATTCTTTCATCTGTAATCAATTTGTTTGCTTCATAAATATAATCTAAATCCTGGATTTTGAATTTTCTTCCCATTATACTGGTACTTCTTTGAAGATAATAATATTTAGGACTATTTATATAAAATATTTTATTTGCTTTAAATAAAACTTTATATATAGTTCCAATGTCTTCATATAGCTTGCCTACTGGAAATCTTATATTGTTAAACAAATTTCTTTTATATAACTTTCCCCATGCAGATGTATCAAATTTTTTTTGATACATCATAGTTTCAATCGCAGTTTCTGAAGTGTATTCATGAATTTTTTGTTTTTTATTATAAGAACCGATAATTTTTCCGTCTTCATTTACATATTTAGGTATCAAAATTCCGTACATCATAATCATCAGAATCAGATAAACTCATTAACGTTTCTATATAGTCTTTTTCTACATAATCATCACTATCTATAAAAGTTATCCATTTTCCTGTTGCTTTTTCTATTCCAAAATTTCTAGCATCAGAAAGTCCACCATTTTCTTTATTTATTATAATAACTCTTTTATCCAACTTTTTATATTTTTCACATATTTTTAAGCATGAATCCGTTGAGCCATCGTTAACCAATATAATTTCTAAATTATTATAAGTCTGCATTTGTATACTCTCTATACATTTTGGCAAATATTTTTCCACATTATAAATTGGAACAACAACACTTACTTTATCTTTCATTTTCTTTTTTCCAATCTTCATATTGTTCTATAAATTCTTTATTATATTTTGAATCACTTGACCAAGGTCCATTAATCATTGTATTTGTGTATAATGTAAATTTAGGTTTAAAAGTTGCTTTATCCATACAATTAAATACTGCAACTTCAACATTTGAATCTGAATAATATTTTTGAACAACTTTATAAACTTGCTCTATAGAATTTCCTGTATCAATAGAATCATCTACAATTAATATATTTTTTCTATTTTTATATTTATTCCATTTTTTATCATCAAAACTTATTAGTCTATCATTATTTTTTTTATGATAATTTGAATTCATTTCTTTTTCGCGTAAAAAAATTTGTGCCTTTTTGGGTACTAATTTTAAAAAAGGTTTTAAAACTTTTTTAAACGAATTTCCTTTTCTAGTTGCAGAAATCATCAATAATGGAGTATCATTAATTTCTGATAAAAACTTTCCAATGTAGTATGCACCTTTAGCCACAAATATAATCAAATCATATTCATATTCACTTTTTATATTTTTTTCAAATCTAATACATTCATTTCTTACATTTTCTCTTGATAATTCTATATAGTTCATACAATTCCCCTTTTTCTATTAAAGTTATTATTCTAGCAATTTTAGTATTTAAATGAGCTAGTCTAATGCATTTCTTTTTCTTAATTTTTCCTTTTCTTATTGACTCTTTTAAATCTTCTTTTCCTTCATATTCAAATGAAATCACATTTCTTCCTAATTCATAAAAAGTATGTGCATCACTTCCTATAATTTTTACAACATTTGGTAACTCATTTGAAATTTCTTCTTGCTTTTTCGAAAAAGACTCTTCAACATTTCTTCCATTATGAATTTCTATAAAATCAATATTTTTTTTATTTTTTATAATTTCATCATATTTTAAAACAGTTTTATATCTTTTTTCATCATAAGGATGAGGAATATATACATATCCACCTTGTTCTTTTATTAGATTAATTGTTTCAGTTGGAGATAAATTAGGTTCAATTTTTTCCGTTAAATATAAACCTATTATTTCTCCTTCATTTGTAAATATTTCTTCGCCAATAATAACTTCTATATTATGATTATTAAATTTATTTTTATATTTTTGAGCACCGATGATTTCATTATGATCTGTTATTGCTATTAAATTAATTTTTTTTAATTTACACATAATCAAAATAAAAAAATAATTTAAAATACTATCATGTGAATATCTTGTATGTATATGAAATTCCGCATTCACTTTTTTCACTCTACACAGCTCCTTCTTTTTTCAAAACTGAAATTACAGTCTTAAATAAAATTCCGATATCCATAAAAATAGAATTATTGCTTACATAATAAAATTCCATTTCAACTCTTTCATCATATGATGTTTCACTTCTTCCATGTGCAGCCCAATATCCAGTAATTCCTGGTTTTACACTTAAGACAGCATCTTTATATATTCCAAATTTTTCTATTTCTCCGTCAATAACTGCTCTAGGACCTACTAAGCTCATTTCTCCTTTTAATACATTAATAAATTGTGGAAATTCATCTAAACTTGTTTTTCTTAAAAATTTTCCTATTTTTGTAATCCTTGGATCATTATTTAATTTTCTGTGTTCTTCCCATTCTTTTCTAGCTTCTTCATTTTCACTAAGTAATTTTTCTAATACTTCTTGAGAATTCATGCACATACTTCTAAATTTGTACATTCGAAAATGTTTACCATTTTTTCCAATTCTCTCATGAGAATAAAACAATGGTCCAAAATCTTTATTAATAACATTTATCATTTTTACTATTATAATAAGAGGTATTAATAAAATAATTCCGACTATTGCTCCAATAATATCTATTATTCTTTTAAAAAATAAATTTACATATTTTATGTATTTTGTACTTTTCTTAAAAATAATTAACCCTTGTAAATTAGCGTTAACTTCTTCTTGTACTTTTGTTTCATTAAATGATTGTAAAATTCCCGCATTAATATTCATTTATATTTTCCCTTTGTTTACTTTGATTTTGTTTCCAAAACATCTTCATTTTTAGTTGAATTTTATCATTAACATATTGTATTTTCAACCTTTTTTCGTCAATTTTTTTAATAAAATATTAATAATTTCAAAATCCTATTATTTCTTCATATATTTCATCATTTAACTTTTTATCATAGCTCCATATTTCTTCATTTGTTTTTGTATTATACATAGCAATTCTATTTTTAGATTCAAACACTATATTTTCTTCTGATATTTTTTGTGTATTTATTTCATTTTTATTTTTATCTAAAATTTTAATTTTAGTTTTTCCATACTTTTCTTTATAATATGAAATTATACATTTTTCGCCATTTTCAATCATTTTAATGTCTGGGCTTTCTAAATTTTCTATTTCAAATTCACTACTACTGTCTACCACATATTTTTCTAATTCTAAATTTTCTATATTTTCTGTATACAAGTCATACTTTTCAAAATAATAATATGTTTTTTCTGATTTTTCATCTATTATATAATAATAATTCTCATCTCCCAAATTAGCTGTATTTGATTTTAAATTTGGTTGTAATTCATCTTTTTCTATATTATATATAAAATTACTTTTTTCGTCAGGTGTTATCAAAATTATTTTATTATCAATGCAAAACAATCTTCCTATTGCTTCATATTCCTTTTTTTCGTTTTCTTGCTCTTTATATATTTTTTGTGCTGTTTCTAAATTCATTCCTCTTTCTACTTCTGTCAAAATATCAAATGTTATTTCTGGACCTTTTATTATATAGTCATCTTTTAAATCTATTCTTTTTATTTCTTTATTTTCTAACATATCATATATTATAAGTATGCTATTATCACTTTCTTTGTTTAAGTAATCTTTTGTTAGAATTGCTATATTATTTGCATCTATACTACATATTTTATTTTCTGCAATATTTATTTTATTATATTTAGCAAGTTGTGCTTTTTTTCTATTATTTTCTGCTATTTTCTCATCTGTTATTTTTTCCCCGCAATGTTTACATCTTTTAGTAGATTTTGAACATTTTTCACATAATTTATCTACACTAGATGTACTAAATTTTAATTCTCTATTACATACTTCGCAATTTACAGTTGTTTCTTTATTTTCATATGTTAAACTTTTATTTTTACATCTTATTCCTTCACACAAATAATAATCTAATGAATTATTTTCTATTATTTTATTTATTAAATTTGATTTTGGAATATATATTATAAGTCCTATTGTAACCATTAACATAGCTATTATTATCAACACTATTTTTATATTTTTACTATTTTTCATATCTTCTCCTATACTTTTTCTATGGCAATTATATAAATTAAATAATTTAGTGTCAATATTAATATTTACCATTGATTAATCCATTTTTATTATTCTTTCCCATGGTAAATCTTTTTTACCAAAATGACCGTAATTTGTAGTCTTTTTATATATTGGTTTTCTAAGTTCTAATGTATTTATAATTCCTCTTGGTGTTAAATCAAATTTGTTTAATATTTTTTTAACAATTTCACTATCTGGTATTGTACCTGTTCCAAATGTATCAACATAAATTGATATTGGTTTTGCAACTCCTATTGCATATGAAAATTGTATTTCACATTTTTTAGCAAATCCGTTGGCTACAACATTTTTGGCTATATATCTTGCCATATATGCTGCAGATCTATCTACTTTTGATGGATCTTTTCCAGAAAAAGCTCCCCCACCATGGCGACTATATCCTCCATATGTGTCTACTATTATTTTTCTTCCTGTTAGTCCACTATCTCCTAATGGTCCTCCTATTACAAATCTTCCTGTTGGGTTTATGTAGTATTTTGTATTTTTATCTAGCAAATTTTCTGGTATTACTGGTTTAATTACTTTTTCTATAATGTCTTTTTTTAATGTTTCAAGTTCTACATCACTATTATGTTGTGTGGATACTACTATTGTATCTACTCTTACTGGCATATTTTTGTTATATTCGATTGTTACTTGTGTTTTTCCATCTGGTCTTATATAGTCAATTATTTTCTCTCTTCTTACATAACTTAATCTTTCTGATAATTTATGTGCTAAATAAATTGGCATTGGCATATATGCTTCTGTTTCGTCTGTAGCAAAACCAAACATTATTCCTTGATCTCCTGCTCCTTCTGTTTCTTTTTCTTTTTCTTCTTTTGATTCTAAAGATTTATCAACACCTAATGCTATATCTGAAGATTGTTTTGATATATTTAATAAAACTTTACAAGTTCTATAATCAATATCTGTTTCACTATTGTCATATCCTATTTCTTTTATAGTGTCTCTTACTATTTTTTCAATATCAACATCTTCTGCGTTTGATGTTATTTCTCCTGTAACTAATATTTGTCCTTTTCCTGCAACTGTTTCGCATGCTACCCTTGAATATGGGTCTTTTTCAAAATATGCATCTAATATACTGTCTGATATATAATCACACAATTTATCTGGATGCCCTTCTGTTACACTTTCTGATGTAAATAAATTTTTCATATATTACTCCTTTTCCATATGTTTCAAGTTTTAATTATTTTATAATTTAATTTGTTATTTATTAATATTTTCTTTACTAAACTACATTATAAATAACAAAAAAACTTTTGCACTGCAGCAAAAGTTTTTAAATTTCAAATTATTTATTTAATAATCATCATTCAAAGCTTTTGCTTTGTCGGTATTAGCACCTTATTTTTAATAGGTTGCTGTGGAGTCATAAAGCCGATTCTCTCGTCCACTCTTGATAACATATTTTTTATTTTCTATATTCTACATTCTTTTCTATTATTTGTCAACATAAAATAGCAATATTTTTCATTTTATGTGTTGTTGTGTCAATGATGTGAAACAAGAAAATAAAAAAATATAATTAAATTG
>CAZYST010000013.1:0-36645 GCA_964650305.1 uncultured Lachnospiraceae bacterium | reverse complement strand
AGCATCTTGGATGATTCAATCTGCACAGGTTGCATCTAAATTTACATTATTTAATCACCACGCTAAAACATTTCCAAACTTAGTAACAGCACTTCGTAACTCTATGTTAAGAGCTGGTGTTTTCAAAAATGAAAGAACAGCAGAAGAACAAGTTGTTCAAGTATTAAATTTTAATATACATTTAGTAAAAGACTTTAGAGGTAGACGTTATATTGAAAGAATAACAGAATGTATACCAGTAGAAGAAAAAAATGAATATACATATGATCATAGAAATGAAAAAACACTAGAAGGAAAATTTACAAAATTCTTTGATAATGCAACAATATATTTTACAAAAACAACAAATAGAGAATTATATAAATATAGAAACATATTAGAATTCTCAAATGATTCTTATGTGTTGGTAAATCCAATTTCAGAAGACAACATAAGAGAAATGAGAAATAATATGGAAGAAAATGATGTTATAGCATTTGATAAATTCTTAGAAAGAAATTGGGGAATAAAACCACCAGTAATGCCTATAACAGCAGGTGCAGAAGTAAAAAAAGAAAAAGTAGAAGCACCAAATAAAGAAGTTGAAACAAAACGTACAATCACAAAAGAAGAAGCATTAAGAAGAGCTAAAATGCAAGAATTAGCAAGACGTAAACAAGAAATGGCAAAAAAAGAAACAACTCAAAAACCAACAAAAAAAGATAATAAAGAAGAATAATTACAATAAATGCAAAAGGAGGTGCTATTTAATAAATGTCAGAAAATTTTCTACTAATTATAATGGGGATAACAGGTGCAATATTTTTAGGAATAATAATAGCCTATTATATTTTAAAATCAAAAATGCAAAATAAAGAGACAAAATATATAGCACAATTGGTTGAAGGAACAAAAGAAGAAAGATTTAACATGGAAATTTTTTATCAAAAATTATATGTTAAATGTATGAAAATACCTTTTGTTAGAAGATATACATTAAAATTAAGAAGAAGACTAGAGATTATAAACTTAGAAGATGAATATCTAACAAGAAAACAAACAGCACAAATATTATTAAAAGCATTTATAATTGTAATACCACTTACTATTGTAATTATAGCTATGACAAGCGGAAATTATATATTAATGGCTACACTACTATTATTTGAAGTTTTTATGATAGAAACTATTATAAGTGGTATGGTAGATAAAATTGACAATGATTTATTAAAACAGCAAATAGATTTTTTTGCAGAAATAAGACATGCTTATCATGAATTTAATATGGTTGAAGAAGCAATTTATGAAGTTTCACAAAATGATGAAGTTGAAGTATCAAGACAAGCTGAAAAAATATATGAAGTTTTAATTTCTGATGATCCAGAAAACGAACTTGAAAAATATTATGATATTGCACCAAACAGCTTTTTAAAAGAATTTGCTGGTGTATCATATTTAACAAAAGAATTTGGTGATAGAAAAGATAAAGATGGAGCTTCTTTATACTTAAAAAACTTAAATAATATTACTCAAGAAATGCAAATAGAAATATTAAAAAGAGATAAATTAGACTATGTGTTTCAATCATTATCAATTATAGCGGCAGTTCCAATATTATTCCTAGAAATGGTAAAAAATTGGGCAATTTCTCAATTCGCATTCACATCACAATTTTATAATGGAACTTTAGGATTTTTAACACAAATTGGTATGATTATATTAACATTTATTTGTTATATATTAGTAAGAAAATTAAAAGATAATGGTAGTGTTAATCAAGCACAAAACATGGAAAATCCATGGCAAGAAAAATTATATTCAAAAAAACCAATAAAAAAATTTGTAAATTATTTTATACCAAAAGATGGTACAAAAGAATATAGAAATATAGTACAATTACTAAAAGATTCAGCATCAAAATTAAAATTAGAATGGTTATATGTAAATAGATTAACAGCAGCAATTGCAACACTTATAATAACATTAATTGTAGCAATTTTTGCTCATAATATGGCAATTGTATACCAATATACAGAACCTACAGCAGATTATAACCTATTAGGTCAAATGTCTGAATCTCAAGAAAAAAAAGCAAGACAAACAACAGAAAAAGATAATATAATTATAAAACAAGTAAGAGATGACTTAGATATAACCTTAGAAGAATTAACAGTTGTTATTTCAGAATCTGAACCATATGGAAATCTAGATGGAGACGAATTAGATAAAGTTGCAGAAAGAATTTGGGATAAACTTCAAATAGTTCAATCTTCATATTTAAAATGGTTTGAAGTATTACTTGCATGTGTTACATGTGTTTTAGGATATTATGGACCAGTATGGTTATTAATGTTTCAAAAGAAAATGAGACAAATGGAAATGGAAAATGAAGTAATGCAGTTCCAAACTATTATATTAATGCTTATGAAAATCGAAAGAGTTAATGTTGAGATGATATTAGAGTGGCTAGAAAGATATTCTAATATATTTAGAGAGCCAATAAGTAGATGTGTTAATAACTACGAAAGTGGTCCATGGGAAGCATTAGAAGAATTAAAAAATGAAATATCATTCCAACAGCTAATAAGAATAGTAGAAAGTCTTCAAGCGGCTGTAGAACAAATACCAATTAGAGAAGCATTTGATGAATTAGATACAGAAAGAAATTATCACCAAGAAAAAAGAAAAGAATCAAATGAAAGATTAATATCTAAAAAATCAATGATAGGTAAAGTAGTAGGATTTGCACCGATGGTAGTATTATTTGTAGGTTATTTAATAGTACCAATGTGTGTAATAGGTATGGCAAGTATGACAGATGCCTTCAGCTCAATGTCAGCAATGATGTAATTTAGGAGGAAAATATATGGAAAATTCAACAAAAGCATTAATAATGGTAGCAAATTTAATGCTTGCTGTTATGGTTTTAACAATAATTGTATATTTTTTTCAAAACATGAAGGCTCTTCCGGAACAACAAGATGAGGCAAAAAGGGTAGAGGAAATTAGAAAATTTAATCAAGAATATGAAGTTTTTGATAAAAAGCTTATGTATGGTGTTGATGTTATATCAGCACTAAACAAAGCTGATAGTAATAATGAAAAATATGTAAAAGGAAATTTTTTATCAGGTAGTAAAAAAGGAGAAGAATTTATAATAGATATTGTAGTAACTTTGACATCTTCTGAACCATTATCAGATACTATAACAGTAAATTATCTAGACACTTCTAATGAAATTGACGAAAATAATACTACTGGTTATACAAAAGAAAGAGCTTATACTACTAATCAAGGTCCAGGAGGAATTACTTTAGGTGATTTAACTAAATATAATTTGAAATTACCATCTGATACATATGCTAATACTTTATATAATCCATCTATTGATTTTAAAAATAAAAAGTTATGGACACAAACTTTTGAAACAACAATTAAAGCTAAAACATATCATTTATTAGATACAAGTAAATTTAAAGCAAATGGTGAATATACAGAAGCATCTATTTCAGAAAATACTATTTTGAAATTACTAATATCAATGTCTGATTCAATATCACAAAGAATAAAAAATACAGATATTGATGATGATAAAAGAAAAGCAACAGATTATAATACAGCTACAGAAAATTGGAGCTCTATGGAATGGAAAACAGCGTTATACGATTTAAAAACAAGAAAGTTTAAATGTGTAGAAAGAGATGAATCTGGAAATGAAACTTCAGGAATTCATTATAATGCTACAACAGGAGTAATAGATAGAATAAGTTTCGTGGAATATTAAAACATTAGGAGATGAAATATGGAAAATGCATTAAAAGCTTTTTATATGGCAGCTGGAATGTTAATAGCAATAATGATTTTAGGTTTATTCATTTATCTTTTTAAAACAGGAGCTAGATTTGGAGAAAATTATGATTTAACCAAATCTCAAGAACAGATAGACCAATTTAATTCAAAATTTGAAGTATATGTAAAAGGTGTAGAAGAAAATGAAGATGGAATTATATATAGTGGAAACACAATATTTGATATAATTACTCTTTCAAATTTAGCTTATGATATAAACGAAAAAAATGGAAACGATGATAAAAATAGAGTAGAAATTGAAATAAATGGTTTTAAAACTGGATCACTTTCAATTGGTATACCTAAAAAAATGATTGGAGAAGAAAATACTTTAAAAAAGAATAGCTTTTTTAAAGCAAAAATAGACAATATAAGCGAAACAACAGAAACTGTACTTATGGATGATATATTAGTTAGTAGTGATATAGTATCTAAAGGAAAGTTAACAGATGCAATAGTAAATTTAAAAGCAGATAATAAAATAAAATTAAATAGAATTATATATAGATATTATTTTATCTGTGAAGATAAAGATATTACTTATTCAGAAGTAACTGGAAAAGTTAATAAAATGGTATTTACATTAAAAGAAAATACAAAATTTGATGATTTAGAAATTAAAGATACACCATAAATTTACAATATATATTTATTGTAAAAAATGTCTAATTATGGTATAATTAATATTGTAGGAGTAAAAGAAAAATGAAAAAAGTTTTTGCGGTAATACTTCTTATTTTAGTTGTTATTTCAGCATTTGTTGTAATAAAATTTCAAAATATTCAAAAAGAAAAAAAAGAAATTGCTAAATTTAATTTAGAATATGAAGAATATAATACAGACAATTTAAATGGATTAGATATAACGACAGTAATAAACAAAGCAGTTAATAATAATGAAAAATATAATATTACAAAAGATGAAAATGGATTATATGTACAAGATGATGATAATTGTATAAAAATATATATAACAATGATTATTAATGAAAAAACTTATCCAATGGAAAGAATAAATGAGTTAGGCATAAATTCATTTATTGAATATTTTGGAGTTGTAAGTTTTAAATGTACAGATATTCAATATCATAAGTCCACAGGAAAAATAGCTTCAATGACCTTTGAAGCTACAGAATACTAGTTTTTAATGTTTTCTATAGTTTAATATTATAGAATTATTATAAAAGAAAAATTTTATAAAAAACAAAGGAGGAAGAAGTTATGGAGAATGCTTCTAAAGCACTTATTATAGCAGGTGCTATACTATTATCAATTTTAATTATTGCTATAGGTATGTATATTTACAACAGTTCTCAAAATTCAATTTATGAGGCAGCAGACCAAATTTCAACACAAGAAAGAGATGCTTTCAATAGTCAATGGACAACATATGAAGGTAAACAACCAGGTTCAAATGTTAAAGCATTATTAGGAAAAATAATTTCAAATGCTAAGACAAACGAAGAAGAAGAAACAAAACTTATTCAATTAGCTTATATTCCTACAGCTACAGGAACAGTTACAACAGTAGGATCATATGTTGCAGGAACAAATGCTGATTCTGGAAATGGAGATAAAGGAATAAATATTACAGAGTTTAATACTGCAAGATCTTCTTTAGAATCAAGACATACATATTATGTACAATTAAGATATTCAGAAGTAACATCATTAGTTGATGGTATAGGAATTGGATACACAGAAGATCAATTAGCAGCATCTGTTATGGATGCAATTCCAAAACAAGCAGTAAATGGTGATGTAAAATAATATTTTATAAGTAAGGGGAAAGCATGGAAAATTCATTTAGTTTAGTAAAAGTAATTGCAATAATTGTTGTAATATTGATATTAATAACAATGGGAATATTTGTTTTTTCTAATACAGAAACTTTTGTAAAAGGAACATCAGATAAAATAAAACTTACAGATTCTAGTGAGTTTAATTCAAAATGGCTTTCATATGAAGGAAAGCAAGCTGGTTCTAAATTAAAAGCAATGGCAGAAAAACTAATATCAAATGCAGAAACTAATAAAGAAACACCTTCCATGCTTCCTGACCTTATATATCAAGCAACAGAAAGTGGGCAAATTGTGAATATAAGGTCAACAGTAAAAGGAAAAGAAAAAAACAATATAGAAGGATTTCAAAAATTAAAAGAAGATTTAAATTCAAGACATACATACTGGGTTAAACTTGTTTATTCAGAAAAAACAAATTTAGTTTCAGGTATAATTATACAATATTCACAAAAAGATAAATTAGAATTTACTCCAGATGAAACTTAAAAAATAAGTATCTTAGAAAGGGGAATTATGGATAACGTTGTTGATGCATTAATAATGGGATTTTCAATGTTTGTTTTTGTAATAGCTCTAACAGCATCTGTATACATGTTTAATCAAGTGTCAGCTACATCAGAAGTTGTGCTATATGTTTCAGATAAAACAAATTATTTTGAAAATATTGAAATTGAAGATAGTAAACATAATATAACAACAAGAATTGTAGATTTAGATACTATAATTCCAACTTTATATAGATATTACAAAGAAAATTTCTGTGTTAAAATCTGTGATGATAGAGAAGGCAAAAATGAATTAATACAGATTTTTGATGTTAATTTAGAAGGAGAAGTAAGGCTTGCAGAAAGTGCAACTAATCCAACTCCAAAACAAAAATCTTTAGTAACAGCTTATGGAAATACTTCATTGCCTAGATATTTATTTGAAGCACCATGGATAGGTAACAAAGAAAGAGACACAAAAAATAGAATAGATTTATATATAAAAGGTGATGCTGGATATATAAATAATACATATGTAGATTATACAGACAAAGATTCAGGAACAGCAACATTAGATTCACTAGCAGAAATAAAAGAAGTAGTAAATAATGAAAATTGTGAAATAGTAGAATCTTTTGTAGAATATGTTTTTTTTGGAGATACAATAAGTACAGAAGATGGAACAGAAAAGATTACAGGTGATAAACAAGAAGAAACAAAAATTATTATAACTTATACAATAAGAAAAAAAGCATAAAAATTTAATTCAAGGAGGCTTTTTATGAGTGATACTTTAATGACAATAATTGCTATATTTTTAGCAGCAATATTGATGTTTATATTTCCACTTATGTCTGTTGCAGAAAGAGGAGATGATATGTCACAATTAGCTGTTCAAACAGCTGCTACAGAATTTGTTGATAATGCGAGAGCTATTGGAAAAATAACAATAGAAGATTATGACAAATTAGTAGCTACAATTAATGCGACAGGAAATGGATATGACATAGAGATGGAAGTAAAAGTATTAGATGAAAATATAGGAAAGAAAACACCATGGACACAAGGAACTGTAATTGGTGAAAATGTATATTATTCTGTATATACATCACAAATTACAGATGTAATTAAAGATCCAGAAGGTGCTGGTGTTTATGCCATGAAAGAAGGAGATATGTTTTCTGTAACAATCAAAAACACAAATAAAACAATGGCACAAACAATAAGAAGCGTGTTCTATTCTATATCAGGAAATGATGCTGCTTCAATATCAGTACAACATGCAGGAGTTGTTACTGCAACAGGATCAAATTAAACATAAAGGAAATGATTAAATGAAATTACAAGCTGTAACAATAATATTTTCTTTAATAGTAGTTCCAATAGTTTTAATTTTAGGTTTTTATATACAAGCACAAGTGGACACTATTAGTATGCAAACTTCATATGATACTAAATTGTTAGATGCAACACATGATGCTATGGCTGCCTTAGAACTAAACACGGCAAATGAAGAATTATCTTCAGTTGCCGATGCTTTGCGTAGCATAATATCTGCGTCTAACAATATTTTTATTAATGCACTTGCCACAAATTTAGGTATGTCAAATGCAAGTAAAAGTATGATACAGCCATATATACCAGCAGTATTATATACATTATATGATGGATATTATATATATAGTCCAACAAAAACGCCAGTTGTACTTACAAATAATAAAGGCAATGCAGTAACGGTTGGTGATCCAGGAACATCTATAATTTCTGCTAATGATGAATATACAGTATATGGTTATACAGAGCCAAAAACAAATGAAATTGGAGAATATGTAGATGATGTAGGAAATCCTATTACAGAATCTGGAATAACATTATCTGACAAAAATGCAGAAGATTATGGACAAGTATTATATAAAATTGATGATAAAGTTGGAACTGGATATACAACAATTGTAAAAGAAGGTTTTACAGAATATAAAATAGATTATGTATTAAAATCTTTTATGCCATATTCTGCAAGATATGAAGGCAAAGCTAATATAGATACAAATAATGATGGAACAGCAGATATAATGGATGCACCAGTAGATGTAGTTATAAATTATACATTAGATAATTATATGATAATAAATGGAACAATAGGCAATGTATATTATTCTAAATCTGGTTATTTTATAAAAAAAGATCTTGTAAGAAAAATAAGTATAAATAATGATGAAAATGAAGGTAAGAAACTTTTAAAATATAATGAAGAAAAAATTGAAGAAGAAATAGATAATTTATTAGATGCAGGAAATGAAATAAAAGTATATATAAATTCAACATATGAAAATGTTGAAACAGCAGATCAAATAGTAATCTCTTCATCTAACAAAAATACAAAAGAAGCAGATTCTATAAAATATTATATAAAATCAACTATATTTTCTAATTGGGTATACAATAACTTAAGTGATATAGAAGAACAAAATATTAGTAAAAATGCAATAGAAAATCAAACAGATATGTATAAAAATTTAAAAAATTTAGAATATAATATAATTTATAATTTTGAAGGAAGTCAAGAAAAATTATTTAATAAAGATGAAGATCCAGAAAAAGAAGATAGCAGATTTAATATTCATAAAACGGCAATAATAAAAAATGCAATACAATATAATTTAAATGTAGCAATGTCTGCATATAATGAAATGTCTTCACAAGCATTTTCATTTAATATGCCAGTTATATCAGACAGCCAATGGCAACAAATAACATCAAATGTAACAATAGTGGCATTTATGCAAGGATTTAATTGTGGACTTAAAACATATAATAATTATGCAATAGTACCTAGTACGAATAATGAATTTACAGTTATACCAAGTGAAATATATTATCTATCAGGAACAGGTAATTTAGATGATGAAAATTCTACATATCATAGAATAGATTGCAAAGAATTTGAATATCCATTAAAAACCACAGATGCGGGCGGTACAACTACTGAAGATTATGGATTTGATTTCTTTAAATCAAAAGAAGTAAAATATGATAAAATATATGACAAAGTAGAATCAAAATACAAATATGATCATAAAAATTATGCATGTTATAAATGTATTGTTAATTCAAATTATTTAAAAAATTATTATAATGGAACAGAAATGGTAGATACATATTCAAATAAATTAGATATAAATTCTTTGGAAATTTCAAAACAGCGTTTATACTATACAGCAGTTGGATATGAAAGACAAAATATATATAAATCAAATGCAATAGTAAATTCAGAAGGTTTGGAAGTATTTGATATAGGAAACACATTACATACTAATACATCAGATTGTACAATAACAAATGGTTCATCAAGACCAATAAATGAAATTAAGCAAATAAAAGTTATAGTTTCAAATGTAAAAACAGCTAATAACACAACACCAGTTGCAGAATTTAATTTATTTATGAATGGTTCTGAACAAATTGGAGAAAATGAAAGAGTAAGTATTCAAAATAAAGAACAAACAATTACAGTAGATGTAAATTCTGAAACAACATCTAAATTAAATACTTTAACAATTAGAAAAACTTATCCTGAAAATGAAGATGTAAAATTCTTTGTAAAAGAAATTGAAATAATATATAAATAAAAAAAATAAAAATGGTTATTATAAATTTATGAGAAAAATAAAATTTGTAATAACCATTTTTTGTTTATTAATAATTTTTATGTATGTTTGTAATATTACATTATTGCCTAAAAATATAGTGTTAATAAATGAAGAAAAAATTAATATAAAATTAATGCCATTTATAGAGAAAAAAGAAGTAATTAAAACTTCGAATGATAATAAAAATACTAAAAATGTTGAATTCAATTTATTTGGAAAAATATATTTAAGTAGTATAAATGTGGATATATTAGAAGATATTGAAATAATACCAGTAGGGAAAGTAATTGGATTAAAATTATATACAAATGGTGTGTTGATAGTGGGATTATCTGAAATGTATAATAATGAAGGAATAGAAAAAGAGATAAAAGAAGGAGATACAATAATAAAAATAAATGATAAATATGTAGAAACTATAGAAGATTTAAAAAATATAGTAAATAATTCAAATGGAAGTTCTTTAAACTTAACATTAGTAAGAGATGGAACAATTGTTACATCAAATATTGTTCCTAAAAAAGATAAAAATGAATATAAATTAGGATTATGGGTAAAAGATGCAGCAACAGGAGTAGGAACATTAAGTTTTTATGTACCAAAATCAAAAGAATTTGCAGCATTGGGGCATGGAATAACAGATAATGATACAGATAAATTAATAGATATAGAATCTGGAGAATTAGTTACATCCAGAATATTATCTATTGCTAAAGGAGAAAAAGGTATACCAGGAGAAATAAAAGGAACTATTGTAAATCAACCTACAATTGGAACAATAGAAAAAAACACATTATTTGGAATATATGGAACTTTAAATAATATTTCATATTTAAATATAGATATAAATAAAAAATACAAAGTTGCAACAAGAAATGAAATAAAAGAAGGAAATGCAAAAATAATTTGTTCTCTTGAAAATAATCAAGAGCAAGAAGAATATGATATAGAAATAGAAAATATTTATTTAAATAATAATTTTGATAATAAAAGTATGCAAATAAAAATTACAGATGAAAAATTAATAGAAAAAACGGGTGGGATAATAAGAGGACTTTCAGGAGTACCTATTATACAAAATGATAAATTTATTGGAGTAATAACAAATGTATTGGTTTCAGACCCAACAGTAGGTTATGCAATATTTGGTGATTTAATGATTAAAAACTTGAAATAAATATAAGAGAAAAAGATATAATAAAAAGATTTAATAAAAATATATAATAGATAAATTTATAAGATAATAAAGAAATAAAATAATAAGATATACGAATTTGAAAAATATAAAAAATCCTTGTAATTTAAAGATACAAGGATTTTTTTATATAAATTTTAATTTTTGCAATTTAATTAGTTTTATATTTAATTATTTTAATAGCATAGGGCAAATTTCTGTAACTGTACCAGCTCCTAATGTTAGTATTAAATCATTTGGTTTTGCATTTTCTTTTAAATAAGAAACGACTTCATCAAATTCTGAAATATAAATAGCATTTTTTCCAAAAGAGTTAATTTTATTAACTAAATCTTGAGAAGATATATTATAAGTATTTGTTTCTCTTGCAGCATATATATCTACAATAATAATATTATCAAAATCTAATAGAGATTTTGCAAAATCTTCAAGTAGATTTTGAGTTCTACTATAAGTATGTGGTTGAAATACAACCCAAGATTTATTGTATGTTTTTGTTTTCATTGCATCAGAAGTTGCTTTAATTTCAGTAGGATGATGACCATAATCATCATAAATAGTTATGTTATTAAAAGAACCTTTATATTCAGCTCTTCTAGCAGCACCTGTAAAATGTAAAAGAGAATCATATACAATTTCTTTTTCAATTCCATAATAATCACAAACAGTAATACAAGCTAATGCATTTAAAATATTATGCTTACCAGGAATAGATAATTCAAATTTAGAATAAAATTCATTGTTTTTATAAACTTCAAATTGAGAACCTGTATTATTAAATGTAATGTTTTTTGCAATAAAATTAGCAGATGTATTTTCAATACCATATGATAAAAATTTAGATTTAGAATAATTTTTTAAATTAAAGCAATTTTTATCATCTGCATTAACTATCAAAAGTCCATCTTTTTCTAACAAAGAAGCGAAACTTTGGAATGTTTTTAATATATTATCAAAAGTTTTGTAATAATCTAAATGATCATTATCAATATTTAAAATTATTTCAGTATTAGGGAAGAATTTTAAGAAATTTCCCATATATTCACAAGATTCTAAAATAAAATATTCACTATTACCAACACGATAGTTTCCGTCAATTTCTTTTAGTATTCCTCCAACTTCAATAGAAGGGTCTTTTTGTGCATTTACGAAACAAACAGAAATCATAGAAGTAGTAGTGGTTTTTCCATGAGTTCCAGCTACACAAATAGATTCATTGTATAGTTTTGTAAGATATCCAACAAATTTACCTCTATCTATAAGAGGAATGTTGTTTTCTTTTGCAATAACCATTTCTGGATCATCATCTTTTATAGCAGCAGAATAAATTATAAGATCTGCAGATTTTGCATTTTCTAAATTATGTCCAATAGTTGTAGTAATGCCATGAACATTTAATTTTTTTGTAATTTCACTTTCCTTAGCATCAGAGCCAGTAACTTTAAAATTCCAATTTTTTAAAGTTTCTGCAATAGCACTCATACTAATTCCACCAATACCAATAAGGTGAATGTGATTATATTTTTTTAAATCTTCTATTTTTAAATCCAATTTTAACGCCTCCAAAAATTTCTAAAGAAATTATACAATTAAAATAGCATAATTTCAATAAAAAAAGCAAAAATATATATGTATATAAATTATTATATTTATAAAATTAAAAAATATTCGTGCAAAAATCAAAAAAATGTAAAAAAAGGAAGGAAAAAAATTTTTTTTGGAGTATATATAAAGTAGTACATACAAAATAATATATGTATAAAAAAACTATAAGAAAGAGGTGCACACAATGCAAATAACAGATGTACGTTTAAGAAAAGTAAATTCAGAAAACAGAATGAAAGCTGTTGCTTCTGTAACATTCGATAATGAATTTGTTATTCATGACATTAAAGTTATCGAAAGTCAAAATGGATTATTCATTGCTATGCCAAGCAGAAAAACTCCAAACGGAGAATTCAAAGATATAGCTCATCCAATCAATGCTGAAACTAGAGAAAAAATTCAAAAAGCTATATTAGAAGCTTATGAAGCTCCAGAAACAGAATCAGCAGAATAATTTATAAATAGCAAAAAAAACTCATCGAATAGATGAGTTTTTTTGTGTTTCCAGGTAGAAACAACCAGATTGTTGTTTTTACTTTTTATTACCAATTTACCAAAGCTTTTTAAAAACGTATCTTCATAGTCTTTTATAACAATGCAACTTCCAAGTGGTGAGTGAATTGTTAATAAGTCGAACATAGTTTCTTGATAATTCCGTGATTCATTTTGCATAAGCTTTTCACTTAAAATTGTGAGTGTGACAGACGTACAGTTTGTTATTGTCATATAACAGCACCTCCTAATTAATTATTTTCATTTTTTCCCCATATAGAGAAGCCACCTTTGTGCCGAACTTTAGAATGAATATTAAAATCTACAAGTTGCAAAACACCTTTATCTTGATGATGATGCCAAGTATATTTACTAGGCAATTGACCTTGTTTAAATTCAAGAATTTCTTTTTTAGTAAATTTTTTAGAAAGTCTTGAACTTTTTTGAATCTTTTCGTAAAGCAACTTACTGGCCTGATAAAAATGAGTACTCCGTTCTTTTTTCCAATATTTACGAGGAAGTTTTATTTCAGCTATTGACTTAAATTTTGGGAAACCATTATTATCAAATGAAACGCCAATACTAGTATTTCGCTTGTTTACCATAGATGGCATACCTTTTTTTATTCTTATTCCATATTTTACTTTGTTCCAAATTCTTGATTGAAAACGTAAAAAACGTTTTTTGGAAATAAGATATTTATAAGTTTTTCTATATTTTTCTTTATGGCTTATTATAACCAATATAAAGAATGAAAAACGTTTTGCAAGGTAGACAATTGCTACAAGAAGAAATTTAAGTAAAAAATATTCTAAAATGTAGCAAAATAAGGTATTAAGTTCTAGTGATGGTTTATTAATCCAAATTGTAATAATGATTAATAAAATTTCTGTAGCATAGCTTAGCTTTTTTTTTCCACGATAAATGAAAAAAAGTGAAGTTACTAATTGTACCGCTAATAGCAGTAACAAGTATTGGCTCCGAACAATTCCTAATAATGACATTTTCGTATCACTCCAATCTTAAAAAATATAATGTTGATTTTTCAAGTAAAAATAATAACACATTTATGAAATTTTGTAAAGAAAATGTAATAAAAATGCAGATATAAGCTTGAAATATAGCGAAATTATGGACTTTTTGCCCAAAACATGCTATAATAATAATGCTAATTTTTTTAATCTCCTTAGGGAGTTAACATAGAAACTTGTAGACATCGCAATAATTATTGAAGGAGGATTATATGCAAGAAAAAAAATTAAAAAATGCAATGCGATTTTACTTATTAGCCACTCAGCTTAAATACAAAATTAGGAGTGGTTGGGATGAGAAACATTGGAATGTAAGCAAAGAAAGAATTGAAAGTATTGCTGAACATGTATATGGAACATGTATTTTAGCAATAAGCATAGATTCAGAGTTTGATTGCAATGTTGACTTGAAAAAAGTTATACAAATGCTAGTAATTCATGAAATAGGAGAAGTTATTATTGGTGACATAACACCTTTTGACAATGTTTCTAGAGAAGAGAAGTTAAAAATTGAGCATAAAGCAGTTATTAAAGTTATAGGAGATCTAGTAAAGAAAGATGAACTTGTTTCTTTAATGTTTGAATTCGATGAAAGAAAAACAAAAGAAGCAAAATTTGCATATCATTGTGATAAACTAGAAGCTGATATTCAGTCTAAGGTATATCAAGATATGGGATGTCATCATTCTTTAGAGGATCAAGATAATAATGTTGTGATAAAAAGTGATCCAGCTAGAAAGATAATTGCAGAAGGTGCAAAAACTCCATTTGATATTTGGTATGAATTTGATAAATCAATTTATGATGATGATGAAGTATTTGCACAAATTTTAGATTATGTAAAAGAGATCAATACTCAAGACAGCGATATTTTTTAATTTTAAATATTACTTTTGTAAAATAAAAAATGCTAAGGAAAATTAACCAAAAGCTAGGAATGACAATGTCGTTCCTAGCTTTTTCTATAAGAAAAATATAATATATGAAACTTGAAAAATAACAATATTTTATAAATTTACAATTATTAAAGTTATTAAAAGTATTAAAAGAAGTAGTGTGCATATTGTTGCTAAAATATTTAATACTTTATCTACTTTATCATTGTTTTTAAATATTTTATATAAAAAGTTAATTATTGCAATCCCTAATATTCCGCCTAAAGTATTCATAAGTATATCTGTTATATCTGAAGCTCCTATGTGTAATATATATTGTAAACTTTCATAAGTTAAAGTTAATAATAATATTGGTAGTATCTTTTTATATAATTTTTTATCTTCCCATAGAATTGCAATATAAATACCAACTGGAATAAATACTATTAGATTATAAAATATTTCTTTTAAATATATTTTTCCATTAACAATTACAGATTCTGCAAATGGAACAAGATTTATTGAACGAATATAGGGTAAATATTTCATATTAAATTGCATTTTAAATACTATAATCCAAGTTAATATTATTACATAAATTAGTAATAAAATTTTAGTTAAAAATTTTTTGTTTTGTTTTTTATTTTCCATATTTAATTATCCTCTAATATAAATTCTTTATATAAACTTATTATACTATTATAAAAAAATAAAAAAAGCTTTTCTAAAAGAATTAAGGAAATCTTAATATTATCTATTGATAATGAAATAATTATATGATAAATAATATTTAATCAAAATAATTTGTGTTAGTAGGAGTGAAATCAATATGGAAAATAGAAAAAAATTTTTATTAATATTCTTAGTTTCTTATGTGATTCTTGGAATATCTGGAATGACTTTAAGTGAAGAGAATTTTTTGATAACTGCGATAATTTTATGTGGTGTAATTTTGTTATTGCCAGTATTAATTTTTTATATTGTGAAGATAATCCCAAAAGAAAATGAAGAAGTTACTAAAGTAAGTTCTAAAATTCAAAATTTAATTAAATTGAATGAAAAATATGCTTTTAAAAAAATAAAAAAGAATCATCAAATTTTTGAAAGAGAGTTTTCGAGGAAAAGTTTAAATAGAGTTACTAGAGAAAACATTATGAAATATCATGTTGAAAATAATATTGACTCTCTTAGAACTGATATTGAAAATTCTATAAGTAATTTAGAAAAGATGGATGAGTATAACAAAGAAGTTGAAAGAATTTGTAATTATGAATCTATAAATTCGACTAACTATTCTTTAAAAAAATTCAAAAAAATTGAAAATCGTGTTTTGAAAAAATTAATTCATAAAAAAGAAGAATTTATGATTAATTTAATATTAGAAGTTAATTATCAAAGTAGTGGAGGCAGAGTAAATGAAAGTAGATATGGAATATGTGATTTTTATGAATTAGTTGATATATATAAGCAATGGCAAAAAGGTAATAAATATGAAGAAACTGTAAAACAAGAAAGAAAGATTATGAATGACGATATAAGATATAATGTTTTAAAAAGAGATAATTATACTTGTCAAATATGTGGAGCAACTGCAAAAAATGGTGCAAAATTGCATGTGGATCATATTATACCGGTGTCAAGAGGAGGAAAAACGGTGATGAGTAATCTTCAAACTTTATGTGATAGATGCAATATTGGTAAAAGCAATAAAGTAGATGAAGATTTTGAAAGTAATAATATTTGTCCAAAGTGCGGTAATAAATTAGTAAAACGTAAAGGAAAATATGGAGTATTTATTGGTTGTAGTAATTATCCAAAATGTCACTATACAAAATAATTTATATTTAGCGATAACAATGATAATGAGAAAGAGTCAAAGAGAAGCTTTGTCACCGACTAATTTGCGTACTAAAAATGAATAACTTTTAATAATTTTAAATATTGTTATATAATAATCTTACTATTTTAGCAGTAAAATTTAATATTACCTGAGTGAATAGGCTCGTCATTTTCATTTGTCCAAAAATAAATTTTATATCTGTTTTAATTCAAAAATACTAAGCAATTTCTAAACCTCTTAAACGTGCACACATATTATATTTTTCATACAATAAATATAAACCACTAGACAAAATTTTATATAATTATTCTATTTTTTTAAAGAATTTCGTAATTTTTTTTATTATTTTTTTGATAATTGACTCTTGATATGGTACTAATTCTACCTTTTTTTCATTAGCAAGTATTGTATTATCTTGTTTGTTTTTGAATATATTATTTGTATTATAAAGTTCGCATTTTTTGTCTTCTTCTGCTTTATGGTCTTGCAATCTCTTATTTTTAATCATTTCTTTCTGTTTATCGTTTGCCCAATATTCACAAAATAAGTTTGCCAATATATATTTTGTTTTTTCAGATATATCTTGGTTTTCAAAAGGTATTTTAGGATTATAATGAAAATGATAATTTGAATTTTCATTTTTCATAAAAGAATTTATTTTTTCATTTGGTATCTTATCATAATCTTCTTTATTTAAGTATTGTAGTATTTCTAATAATTCTGTGCAAGCATTAGCATATTCAATATCAACCATTTTAGCCACCCCTTTCTATACTTTTTAAGTTTGATTTTTGTGACAATTGATGTGCAGTAGCTTCTATTTTTTGAGTATTTTTTATTTGTTCTAATACACTTTTTCCTATAGATTGTCCTGAAAGTTCTTCAAATCCTTGTTCAGAGTGTCGTTCTTCTAAGTTGTGTGCATATTCTTCTATTGACATTGTTTCAAGTTCATAATTATTGCCCAAATTAGCAATTTCTGCTGAATGCTCTTCATAATATTTTTTTATATATTCAGCCAATTCGTCATTTATACCAAAAGCTTCTATGGCTTCTGGGGTTACCTGATGCATCATATATTTTGCAATGTCAAATTTAGAGGTAATTAATTGCCCATTTTCTTTACTTCTTAAAGCCATTACTTGCAATTGTTGTGGAGAGATTGCCTTTGTTACCCAACTATTGGCAAAATTAAAATTTTTATCTTTTATATCTTCCACTTTTAAATTTTGTATAGAAAAATATGGTCCATCGTCATAGTATTCACTAAATTCTTGAGTTGCTCTAATGTTTTGTATTTCTTTTAACTGATTTTCTAAATTTTGCAAATCGCTTTCTGATAATGTAATTTCTCCAGCTAAATATTGTTCATATTTACTAATGGCGTTATTTCCTCTTTTACCTTTTAAATCTTCATACATTTTTTCAAAAGATAAATACATTACTATCGCGCCTTCTTTTCCTTGCGAATAAAAAACGACTTTTTTTTCATCTCCAATAGATTTACTTTGAGCTCCATTTTGAGGCTGTAATCCATTTTTTGATATTGCTCTAATATATTTATCTTTAGTCATATGATAATATTCCATATTTTCTCCTTTAAATTATTATTATATCTATATTTCTAATTATATATTAAAAATATCTAAATATAAAGCATTTTGTTTATTTAATATTTCTTGTTCGTTTTAGTTTAATTTTAACTGTTCAAACATCTCATTATAACTCTTGTTTATCAATTTTATTTACATTAAATAATTATATATAATAGTCTTTATTTTGAAGTTCTGAAACAGTTTCAATTTCTTCATTATTTAAAAAAATTTGACTTCAATTCCATTATATAAAATGCCAACAACATTTTTATATTTTGTCAAAACAGTATTACAATTTTTAATAATTTCATTTACAAAATTATTTATGTTTATTTTAGTACTTTTTGTTTCTAATATAATTGCAGGTAATTCTAAATTATCAGGTAAATACCAACCATCAGATTCTCAATATATAGCAACAATTTTTATTTTGTGTGGAAGTGTGTGTGGAAATATGAAAATAATATTGAATATTTTTGAATAATGTTAAATTAGGAAAAAAATAACACTAGGCATAAAACCTAGTATTAACAATACTTTTGAATAACAACAAGTATTGTTAAATAACAAAAAAATCCAAGTCTTTCGACTTGGATTGGTGCAGATGTACGGCACGGAACGCCTTAAAGTGCTTATTATTCTAAAACTTGCTCAAATAGTTGGGTGGTAAATTGGGAAAAATAGATGTTTTTTAAAAAAATACTATTATAGTTGGCTATATGAATTTAAATAGTGTTATATAATTTTATATTATGAAATATTTGTATAAGGTTTAAGATATCAAGCATTTTCCTTAATTTTATTAAATATATTTAATAATTTCTTATATTGTTTTCTAGTAACATTTTTTTTAATGAGGAATTCTTTTGAATTATTATAATAAAATAATAATTTTTCTTCAATTAAATCAACTTCATAATTAGTATATATTTTGTTTTCTATTAATATATCTAATTCTTCTAAAATTTTTATTTCATCATCTGTTAAAAATTTTTTTAAATCTATTTTTTTTTCATATAAATATTTATTTTGCCATATTTTTATATTATCAAATTTTAATGCTTTTTTACTTTCAATTATCTCAATAATTTCAAATTCATCTTTTCTTATTTTTAAATTTTCATTATAATTTATCAATTCTGGATTCTCTTTCATAATAACCTCAAATCTTCTTTATTATATTATATCAAAAATAGAGAATAATAATATTATTCCGTCTGCCTTTAAATTATAACATAATATCCGTGATAAAATCAATTCAATATAAAATATTTCATACTTTGGAGGTTAAAACATTTGAATACTCGAAAAAATGTTGAAAAATTGAACGGAAAGTTGAATATTGTAGGAGAAAAGATTACAGAGTTAAGGAAAAAAAGTAATCTTTCTAGACAAGATATTTCTAATCAACTTATGATTCTCGGAATTGATATTTCAAGTCAATCTATTTATGATATAGAAATAGGTTCAAGAACAGTTGTAGATTATGAATTATGTGCTATAGCAAAGATATTAAATATATCTTCGGATAGTTTGCTAAAAGACTTTAAAGAATATATAGATAAAATTTAAAAGATTAGAGTAATAAGAATACGACTCTAATCTTTTTTTTGTAAAAAACAAAACAGAGGGCAGAGCCCTCTGTTTCGGAACAGGTGTAAGTGGAAATAGTTAATTAATTACTTCTGGGTGGTGATTTAACCATAAATCCAAATCTCAAAAGTCACGCTGACTCCATTCGGAATTCCATAGAAAGTAAAAATCACCTGGTCAGGACTGTTGTGGTACTGATTACTGAGAGTGCTCGTCTGATTAGTAACCACTCTACAATCTTCGACATTTACATTGCCATTGGTATCTCTCAAATCCATTAACATAGTGCCTTGCCAAGAAGAGGTAGGGATAATAGTTGCACCCATACCACCAGCACCGCTTGCTCGAGTCGGGGTAATAACAATACTTACACCACTGGTGCTATTACCATTACCAATAAGAGTCTGCTTGGTATAGCCAGAGATATAATTGTTATCCATAGGAACAACTTCGCCGTTTTCGTCGGTAATACCGACTACGCCTTCAGAAGTGCATTCTACTGTATAAGCCTTAGCTTCAGTAGTTGCTTCAGGGGTTGCTTCTGCTGCAAATGCAGTCATCGTGCCGAAACAAGTCAGCATCATAACTGCAAGCACCAACATACTGGTAATCCGTTTTGCCATAAAAAAACCTCACTTTCAAATTGCTCCACTCACACCTATTCTATTTTAAAAAGAAAGCATTAACTTTCTTCTTAAACAAAGTTATTTATATAAACATAAAAAACTATTTATATTTATAACATACAAAATATATTTAAAATCAAAAAGTTTCTAAAAAAGTATTTAAGATAACAAAAAAGTAAAAATATTTGATTTTTTTATAAAAAGTTATATAATTTTGTAATAAATTTATATAATATGTAGTCAGTATATATAGAAAGGAGTAAAAATGGAAAATATTTATAAAGAATATTCTAAAATAGTATTTAATTATTTATTATCCCTTACTAATAATACTGATTTAGCAGAAGAATTAATGCAAGAAACATTTTATAGTGCAATTAAAAATATTCGTAATTTTAGACAAGAATCAAGTTTAAAAACATGGCTTTGTAAAATTGCCAAAAATAAATGGATTGATTACTATAAAAAAGTAAAAAAAGTTACTGAAATAGATATTGATAATATTAATGATTATTTATTTATCGAAACATCTTTTGAAGAAGAGTTTGCTAATAAAGATGATATATTAAATCTCTACAAAAAAATACATAATTTGGATGAAAAAACAAAAGAAGTTATATATCTTCGAATAAGAGCTGAATTTAGTTTTAGAGATATCAGTATTATAATGGGGTGTTCAGAAGATTGGGCTCGAATTACATTTTATCGTGCTAAATTAAAATTAAAGGAGGAATATGAAAATGAATAAAGATAATGATAATTGTGATATTGTAAAAGATTTATCAGTACCTTATATTGAAAATTTTATAAGTTCTAAAAGTAAAATTTTTGTTGATAATCATTTATCAAATTGCACCGATTGTAAGAAATATTATGAGACATTAACATCTGATATATTTAAAACCACCAAAATAGAACTTGAAAATGATAAAATTGAAATTAATCATTTAAAAAAATTCAATAAACATATTACAATTCTAAAATCTATATTATTAATAATATTACTTTTAATTATTATTTCTATAATTATGGTATTTTCAAAATATTATAAAGCTAATTATATCCTTGAAAGTGCTTATAATAAAATAGAAACAATGAGAGAATCTAATAATTATATTTTTGTTCAAAATACAATATATAAAAATATTCAAAATAATGATACGGACTTATATGAAAGTATTTATTATTATAAAGATGGTAAATATAAAATTGACCATGGTAATAATGTATTATATTTTAAAGATAATAGTTTTGAATCAATTTCTATATATCACGATTTAAAACAAATTGAAAAATTTAAATCAAACAGCATTATAGCAATTAAGGGTGATACTTTTGATATTTTTACTGATATTGAATTATATAAAAAAATATATCCAGGTTTTAATAAAATTAATATGAATATTCGCGAGGAAAAATATAATGGAACGGAATGTTATGTTATACGTTTTGGTGATGGCAAAGAGAGTTACAAAGATACTTGGATCAATAAAGAATCGTTAATGATAGTAAAAGTTGTAGATGAAGAATATGGAAATCATTACAGAGAAGTTACATATAGTTTTAATGAAAATGTAACTACAGATGATGATGTTGATGACTCAGTATTAAATACTGAAAGATATAATGATTATGTAGTAATGAATTTAACAGAAACTACTTCCACCGAAATAAAGGATTAAATTTATGTTAAATACAATTATTGCCGATTCTGATATAAATAATATAAAATATATCTTAAATAATATTTTAAACAATCAAAAAAATATAAAAGTATATATTGCAACAACCCAACAAGAAATATATGAAATTTTATTTCATAATAAAATCAATATTTTAATAATTAATAAAAATTTAAAATTTAGTTTCAATCACAATCTATTTGATAAATGTAATTTTTATTGATAAAAAGATTGATGATAATGCAATTAACAAAGATTTAAATTTAATTAATAATACTTTATTGCCTACTATAAATACAAAATTAATAAAACAAAAAATTGAAGAACAATTAATGGCATTAGGATATAATTTTAAATATAAAGGTACAAAATATTTAATAGATTGTATATTATTCGTTTATGAAAAAAATAATATAGAACTTTTAGATAATTTAGAGCAAAATGTATATAAATATATTGCAATCAAAAATAATTCATCTATTACTAATATAAAAACTACAATTACCAAATCAACCAATTATACTTATACATATCAAGATAAAAATATATTTATACAATATTTTTCGTTAGATATAAAAATTACTCCAAAATTAGTAATTTCAACAATACTAAGTAAATTGAATTTAATTACTAATTAAAAATAAAGAGAACGAAATGTCGTTCTCTTATTTTTTTGTAATTATAGTATGAAAGATTAATTTTCTTTCATTTTATCAACAAAATTTTTTACAAGTCTTTTTAATCTATTTTTTGAGAAGTTAAACAATATACTTACATATTCATAAGTCTTTTCTAAAAAGTCATTAAGTCGATTATTTTCTTTTTCAAGATAGTCATTTTCTTCTTTAAGTTCTTGATTTTGCTGTTCCAATTTTTCTTGATTAATAAGTATGCTATCGGTAACGTTTTTAACTCTTGTGTATTGTTTTGCAAGAGTATTAAACTTTTTGATAACTCTTTTGTAGTCTGTTTGTAATTCTTGAAAATTGTTAGTTACTAATTCTGTTTCTAGTTGGGAAGTGTCTTTAAACATTTCTTGCATTTCATAATTAGTAATTTTTTTCAAATCTTCAATTTTTATATGCTCGTTATCTTTAGTATCTCCACGCTCTAATTTAAAACCAGCTCGTGTCATATATTTATGAAAATTATCTTGAAGAAATTTATAACTATCTTTGCCTTTCCAAAAATCGCTACAACATATTTTATCGATTGTTTTTCCACTTTTTTTGTCAAAAGTATGTATAACAGGAATATATATTAAGTGCATGTGTGGAGTTGCTTCGTCTAAATGTACAGTCGCAGAAAGTATATAATTTTCTCCTAGATTTTTATAATTCTTTACAAATTCGTAAGCAGTTTCAAAAAATCGTTTCGTTTCTTCTTTACCAATACTTTCAAAATATTCTTCGTCAGAAATAATGATATATTCACATATAACATTACTATTTTTCTTAATCCAACCTTGCAAATTATATTTTTGTCGAACTTGCTCGAATTTTTGCAAGTAGGTAGTATCACAATTTTTCAAAGAATAATTTAAAAGTGATTTTTCGTAATTTATATTTTTATTTGTATAATTTGTATTCTTTCGTTCATTATGTCGATATAATCCAATTAAACTAGAACGATTATATTTCTCGTTTCTTATTATTGAATAACTCACATAACACCACCTATCTTTCATTAAGAGCCTTATTCATTTTTCTAGTAATTGTTTCATCAATAGAATCTCGCATAGAATCTACGAGTGGGGCATCAAATTTTAACCAATCTTCATAAATTTCACTTAATAAATCCTCATCTTGTAAATATAAAAATTCTTTTTTATTATTATCTAAATTAAGAAGTTCGTGTTTAATTTCTTCTTTACAAGTTAATTCATAAGCTTTATTCATAATTTCATTTTTTGATTTTCTTTTTAAGTTCTTCTTAAAGTGTTTTAATTCTTTATTTAACTTATCTTCAAGTTGAACATCTAAAGCAAGTTGTTGTGTTTTTTCTTGATATTCTTCATAACTAATTAATCCTCTTTTGTATAATATTTCATATTTATTCATAATTTTATTTTCCTTTCTATTTTATTTGTGTCGAGCCTACGAAGTATTACTTATGTTCTGCTTTAATGTATTTACTCAAATTTACTACAAGAATTTCATTCTCTAACATACTAGAGAAACAAAGTTTCTCCGTATGAAAAAGGGAACAAATTTCCCTTTTTAAACCCTTTTCAAGATTATTTAAAATTATTCAATATATTCTGTCGAATAATGTTGAATAACACAATCTTTATAAATAAAAATTGTTATTTTAAATATCTTGCTTATAAAAATAAATTCAATATCGCTAGCAAATATTGTAATTATTTTTATAAGTACATAAATCAATTATGATTTATGTAAGCGAGAAACCTCTGTCGGTTTCTCACACACTTCCACTTGATTAACAAAATAATCTAAATAAAATTTATATCATTTTGTTAATATTATCTTTCGTATACTCTATCGAAGTTTGTATTTTTTGCTAAACAAAATCCGTCTAAAAATATGTCAGCATCGTTCCAAGATTTAAAGCAATTCTTATGACTTATAGAATACCAATCTTTTCTATTAGATTGTTTTTCTACTAAAGCTATTGCTTTGTTATATGTATAATCTCGAGAAGTTTTTAATATAATTAATTCAAGTGGACTTTCAAGAAATATCCCCTCATTTAAACATTTAATTCTTTGTTCAATTTCTGTTCTAGTCACGTTCTAACACCTCGCTTTCAATTTGCAAATCTTTTGGATTTAAAATATTATTTTTTATATAATATTCGTTTACTTTTCTTAATTCTTCCAATTTATATTTATTGAAAATAGAAGTATAGGTATTTAAAGTTACTCCAATGTCAGTATGTCCCATAAGTCTTTGTACAGCAACTGCTCTCATACCAGATTCAATGCAACGTGTTCCATAAGTGTGTCTTAAACTATGAGTTGTTATATTGTTTATTCCTAAACGATTGGCTGATGATTGTAATTGTTGATTTGCATTCATTGGATTTACTATATTTCCGTTTCTATCAACAAATAATAAATTGTATTTATGAGTTTCAGCTAAATTCATTTGATATGAAATCAAATCTTTTAAAAAGTCTGGAATAGGTATTTCTCTTTCACCAGCAGGAGTTTTTGTTTCATCAATAATAAGATTACCCTCATCATCTTTTGTAACAGAATGTTCAATTGTAATTAAGTTTTTATTTAAGTCAATATTTTCAGGTTTTAACGCTAAACATTCTCCAATACGAATTCCTAAAAACATTTCCATTAAAAATGCTACTTTGTAAGGTTCATCTTTTACAGGAATATTCATCAAATAATTTGTTAATATTTTTTGTTCTTCTAAATCTAAAGCACGTATTTTTCGAGTTTTTTTATTACTTCTTGGAGAAATAATATCGCACATAGGATTTTGAACAATGTACCCTTTATTTAAAGCAAATTTATAGGCTTGATTTAATTGACTTATAAACTTTTTTATTGAACTAGAACTATAGTTTTTTAGTGAATTTAAATACATTTGAATATCTACACTTGTAATTTCATCAATATTTTTTTTAAGTAAATCAAATTTTTCCATAGCTCTTATTGTTTCCATTGTTCTTAAATAAGTTCTAGCTTTTACAACACCAGAAGCATATTTCTTTTCTAAAATACTTCGTATCAACAAATTAAGGGGAATACCATTATTTTGTGCATATAACGAGTTTCCTTTTTGATATTGAATTGTTGAAAAAAAGTCTTTTGCGTCTTTTTCTGTATGAAATATTTTAGTTTTCCTTTTCATTTTTGCTGTATTCGGATCAAGTATTTTATATTCACATCGCCAACGATTTCTATCTTTTTCGTAATAGATGGTGCCATTTTGACATTTAATATTTTTCATATTAACACCACCTAATTTCTTTTTTCCATTTTCCAAATCAAATAGGCTAATAACATTACTTGATTATTTTTACCAACATTGATTGAGGGAAAATCGGGTCGCTAAAATGTTTTATATGCAATCGTTTCGCATATATTTAAATCTTTCATAACGTCTTTTACTCCAATCATTCTAAAAGGATTTTTTAACCTTTTTATAGATTCAACTGTCATTAATTCAGCTTTTGTATATTGCTTATTATTTCTAGTTATAATTTCATTTTTCATTTGTTGTGTTTTATTATTTATATTTTCCATATTAAATTACCTCATCTTTCATATTTTTTATTCTTCATCTTCATTTGAACTATCCAATGCACCTTTTACAAAGTCTAAAATTATAAATACAACTTTTAAAATCATATTTAATGTTTGCTCGTCTGAAAGTTGTATAATAGGTGCTTGTACATTGGTTGAATTTTGTTGAGTTGCATTTTGTGTTTGATTGGTATTTGAGATAGAAGAGCTTTGAGTTTGTTTATTAGAGTCAACTTTTTCTAATCTAAATTGACTTTCAAAAAATTGATTTCCGATATTTAAAGCTTTTACCATATCACTTGTAGAAACAACTGTAGGTGAATTATTTTTTATTGTTTGCTCTTGTTTCTGTTCAGGTGGTTTATTCTGCTCTTGATTTTGATTTTTATTGTTAAAAATTTTTTTATTATTTTTTCGTTTTGCACGAGGAATATATCTGCCGTGTTCATCAAAATTTTTGTAATTAAAAGATTCTCTCAAGAAAAACGTTATACACCTTTTTGCTTGGTCTTTTGTAAGACTTTTAAAGTGATTTTTTTCATCTTTACCGATAGCAAATACTTTGCCTTTTAAAGAAATTCCAAGTTTTGAATATTGCTCAACGTATATATTGGCAAGCAAATTTTCACTTTGCTTTTTGTAAATAATAGTGTAGTCATCATAGTCAATATTCGTGTATTCGCCGTCTACAAGCTTTTCTAAATATTCTTTTTGATTCTTAATTTTTATAATGTCAGGTGGTTTGCCGACTTCTTTATAAACACCAACTAAAAACTCGTTGTTCATAAATACTAAACACCACCTTTTTTGTTATATTTCTTTTTGCATTTACTTTTCTTCTTATAGTAATAATCATTAGATTTTTTAGAGTAGATTTTTTGATATTTCAAAAATTTGCGAACTCCATTTTTCATAGTTTTTGTAAAATACTCCAAAGGAACATTACAATCTTTGCATAATTTTTCGATATATTGAGGGTAGAAAGCGTAAATATAAATTGTAAATTTCTCCATTAAAGTTAATTTTTTCATAGCCAAGTAATCTGCTCTTTTAGAAAAAATATTTTCAAGATTTTTATAATCAATGTCTTTAAGCAATTTTGGTTCAGTTGTTTCATTTCTTAAATAATCTTGATAGATTTTGTTTTCTACGTTAGGAGTACAATCGACTCCTAACATTTCGTCTGTTAATCCTACAAAGTAAATTTTATTTTCAATAATAAATTTTTCATTTGTGCAATTTGATTTTTCTTCTTTCATAATCAAATACTCCTTTTCCAAAAAATATTTGATTTCCGGAAATCATTTGTTGTTCGAACTAACTTCATGATAGCACACTAAAAATCGTTAAAACGCATAATACGAAAGACTTTGAAAGATTTTGAAAAGAATTGAAAAAAAACGAAAAAAATTCGAGAGCAAAACTCTCGAAACACTATTGATTTAAGCAAAAAAAGAACGTCAATTTTTAAATTGACGTTAAACCTACTATTTATTATTTAATTTTAATTTTCAAAATCATCAATATTATCAACATTTATATATAAAACGTCTTCTTCAATTAAAGTCTTTTTCTCATCATCACTCAACTTTAAAAGTTCAGCCATTTTGTCATCGTGTTCTAAATCTAATTTTGAAATAATACACTTTCTAACATTAGGAACATATTTTGCATTAGTGCAATGTAAACTACCAAACATAAACTTATCCATACAATCTGATATATTTAATATTATTTCAGTAACTTCTAATCTAGGAGAGTTAGGCTTGTAATTCTCCAAAATAAATACTGCAATATTTCCGTCAGCAACAATATGACCTGTCATATATATTTTATTTGTTTTATAATCAACAAAATCAACTTCACAACAATTTTGTTTTTCTATAATATTAAGTTTAAATTTACCTCTGCCAAATTTATGTGTAATTTGAGAATATGTTTTATAGTACAGATACAATGTCTTTACTCCAAAAGGATTTTTACTATTTTCAATATTCTTTAATTGAATATCGTTATTAAATAATTCATATTCTTCAATTCCTAATTCATCACATATTAAAGAAAGAGTTTCAATATCTGGTAATATTTCTCCTGATTCATATCTTGAAACAGTTGCAGAAGTTTTACTTAAAGCATTAGCTATATTCTCTAAACTATAACCTTTAGCTTTTCTAAACTCTTTTAATCTTTCTCCAAATTCTTTTCTATTAAATCTTCCCATAAAAGTACTCCTTTAATAAAAACTCTACACCTTTAATTATACCATATTTTTATATCAAAAGCAACGAACAGCTTGAGCGAGTAAGCACGAGGTTGAAAATAGTGTTTAAAAATGGTATAATATATATACTAGAAATAGTGAAAGAATGGTTTAAAGTCTTAATATTTAAATTCATTCCACAAGCATTGCTTGTTGTCGATTATCGATTCAGGCATTGCGAGTGCCTGAATTTTTCTATATATGTGACTTTAACATCTGTTAACTCCATATTAGACGTAATTGATTTTACTACTAGAATACGCTAATAAGGAGTTAAACCGATGAAATTAAGCCTATATTACGGTGGACGGATGCCCAGGAAGCATGCCAGTTCGTGTGACTTTATAATTAATTTGCCATTCGGCATTGGGGGAAGAATTTCCCCCTAAATAATAAAAAATAATTGAAATTTATATAGATTTATTTTATAATTTAAGTAATTATTCTAGACTACTCGCAATAGTTTAGTTTAATTAAAGGGGGTTTTTCTTTCATCGGTTTAACTCCCTTAATTTTTTACGTAAAACGTAATATTTTATTAAAAATATAGAAATAAGGCTATTTTCATAAGAAATAGCTTTATTTTTTTATCAAAAAGTACTAAAAACTTACGTCATACGCAAATTTCATTACGTATAGCGTAAGTTTTAATAATTTGTATAGTTAACATAAATTTGCTATACTAACCTTGTAATCAGCAATTACTATCATAAACAAACATTAATATTTTAACTATTTATAATCTTTTGGAGGAATTATGAATAATAAAAATAATGTAAAAGAAAATATGATACCAAAACTAACATTATTCATTAATGCTAAACTTCGTTCTCTTGGAATAAAAGCAGGACACGAGGGTTATAAGTTAATAGTAAAAGCTATTTTAATCAAAGCAATAGAAGATGATGAGAATAACTTTGAAAAGTTTGAAGTAATTTACGAAAAATTATCAACAACAATCAATAGAACTCCAAAACAAATTGCTGATAATATTTATTATGCTTTAAATCATAGAAATAAATCAATGGCTAAAGACAATTTTGAGAAGATATTTGGTTACTCTTACGATAACAAAATCTTTACTAACAAAGAATTTATAGAAGAATTTGTAAATATTGTTAGAATAAAAACAACTATTTTATAAAGGGTGGTAAATCGAGGGTGGTAAGTTGGGTGGTAAAACTCAAATAACGTTGAATACTGCTGAATAATTTTGAATATAGAAAAAAATAAAACTAGGCTCGAAACCTAGTAATATCAATACTTTTGAATAACGATAGATAATGTTGAATAAAAACAAAAAACCTTGAAATCTTGTGATTTCAAGGTTTTTATGGTGCAGATGGCCGGAATCGAACCGGCACGGTTTATTCAACCGCAGGATTTTAAGTCCTGTGCGTCTGCCAGTTCCGCCACATCTGCATTTTACTGGCAATCAGTTTTCCAACTGACAAGTGATATTATACAATTTAAAATTTAAGATGTCAACACTTTTTCTTAATTTTTTTAAAAAATATTAAATTTTATTATTTTTATATTCAAATTTCATTGAAAAATAATTGTGATGCAAATAAAATTGAGAAATTTGTTTTTTTATTTTTGGCAAAATAAAAAACAGAGTGCAATAAATATTGAATTGATAAAAATAAAATAAATGGGTGAATATATAATTTTTACATTAAAAAATGTTGTTATTTTTTAGTTTTATATATATAATACTAGTATAAATTTATATTAATAAAATTGGAGAAAAAAATGAGTTCAATAGAAGATGTTATAATGAATGGCAATGATGTAAAATTACAAAGAAAAGGACATCCTTTTATATTAATATTTCTATTCATTTTAATAGTTGCATTATGCTTTTTAATATATTTTAGATTTTTTTATGGTAAAGATGAGATTATAGATTATACAGAAGACTTTTTTGAATATATTTCATCATCAAATATAAAAACTTTTTTAAATGATTCTTTATATAATGAAATTTTGCAAAAAATTGAAACAAAAGATTTTGAGGTAAGTCACTCTATAAATATGTCTACTACAATGGAAAAACAAGAATTTGCAGACATAGATCTAAGTAAAATAATAGTAAATATAGATTCTATAAATAAAAAAGAAAACAATAAAATTTTTTATGATGCAAATATAAAATATTTAGATAATCAACTTATAAATTGTAAAGCAATAGAAAATGAAGATGAACTATATGTTGTGTCTGATGAAATTGTAGATAGATATATTGGTGGAGAAAAAAATAGCTTTTATCCAATACTTTTTAAAATATTAAATAAAGAAAATTTAGACTATTCAAAGATAAATAATTTAAAAAATGTATCTAAAAATAGAATAGAATATAAAGATTTAGATGTACCAATATATGCAAAAATCATAAAAGACAATATAGAGCCAGGAAAAATTCAAAAAAATGATAATGTGATAATTCAAGAAGAAAATGAAAATATTGAAGCTGTTGAATATAAATTACAATTGTCTCAAGAAGAAACAAATAAGATAATAATAGCTGTTTTGGAAAAATTGAAAGAAGATGAAGATTTATTAAATAAATTTACAAATGCTAAATTATCTAAAAAAATAGAAACTGATAATACTGAAAATACAACAAATACTGAACAAATTGTGGAAGAAAGTAATGTTAGTGAAGCAAATACTGTGGAAAACAGTGTTCAAACTATACCAAATAATAATTTAGATACATCAGAAGTTAAAAGTCCTGTATCAAATATAAAAATAAGTAATAATGAAATAACAGAAGAAAATAAAATAGATACAGATGATGTAGTAAATCAAAATACAATAGAAGAAGCAAAAGAAATTATTAAATCTGCAATATTAAAGGAAGAAAGAAATGTTTCATTAACGGATTTACAAAATGCAATTCAAAAAATAATAGATGAAATATCAAATATAAATCAAAATGGAATAACTTTGAGTATTTATGTTGAAAATGAAAAAATAGTAAAATTAAATATTGATTTAATGAATAATTCAAATTTGGACATAAAATTTAAAACAATATCTGAAAAAGAAAATCAATTAAATATAACATATTTAATTGATACAGAAAAAACAACAGGATATTCGATAGAATTATATAAAAATAAAAATGATGTTACTACTGAATTTGATATTTTATATAATAATATAGAAAATAAAAAAATAATTAAAAAATTAAAAATAGAAACAAATTTAAAAGGAACGGTATTGTCAAATTCTATAGATAATACGATATTATTAACATATACAGATGCAACTGGTGAATTTAAAACTAATATAACAACAGAATTGATTTTTGATACTGAAAAACAAATAGAAGAGCTAAATGAAAATAATTCTTTTAATTTAATTACAACAGAAGAAATGTATAGGCAAAATTTAATAGAACAATTAAAATCTACAATAGAAACTGTATATAATAGTAAAAAAGAACAAATGAAACTAATAGAAAATAATACAAGTAGTTCTGAAATTCCAATTGCTATTTCAGAAGAAAATGAAAATCAAAATTTGGATAATACAAAAGAAGAATTGAAACAAATATTAGCAGATAAAATATCTTCAATGTTAACAGAAGCACAAAACAATAATAAAGAATTTGAACTAAATAAATTAAATGGATTAGAAATTGAAGATCATAGAGTTTCAACAATTATAAATTCTGATTTAGCAATAATAACAATTGATGGATATACTTTTAACATTGATTCAGAATTTAATTTATCAGATGGACAAAACTAAAGATAAAGAGAGGAACAAATTATGAAAAAGCTTAAATTTAATACTAAAAAAGTAATAACTTTAATTCTTACGATATTAATTATATTTTTATTTTTTAAAATAGTTTCTAAAATATTTACTAAAAATGAAACAGTAAATGGAAATATATCAAATAGAGGTTTAGCAACATATGTAGATGGTGTTACATTTTACAATAAATATGAAAAAGGTATAGTAAAATGTAAAGGAAATAAAGAATATCTAATAACAGATGAAACAGCATATTCTATTAATGTTATAAAAGATGATATCTATTATTTAACAGTTTCAGATGCAAAAAGTATAGATATAAAAACTGTTAAAACTAATGGAGATGGATTAAAAAAGATAAAAACAATAGGTACAGCAATAAACAAAATATATGTACAAGATGGATATATATATTATGCAACGAATAGAGAAGTGGATGGTATAGCAAGAATTAATATTGAAACAAATGAAGAAACAATAATTACAACAGCTGTAATTCAAGATTTTCAAGTTTTAGACAATGAAATTTATTTTACTGATAATATAAATAATGTTTATAAAATGAGTTTAACAGGTATTAATTTAGAAAGAATATCAGAAGATTTAAGAGTAAAACAATTTCAAATAGTAGGAAAATGGATGTACTTTATTGACACTGAATCAAATTCTTTAAATAAAGTAAAATTGGATGGAACTGATAAAACATTAATAAGCGATTTAATAAAAGATAATAATTTTAATGTAACAGATGAAAAAATATATTTTTTCAATTCTGAAAAACAAAAAATTTGTAGCGTGAATTTAAAAGGAAAGAACTATAAAGAAATAGTTACAATACAAGCTACAAAAACAAAAATTAATATTGCAGATGATGTTTTATATTATTTAGATACTAGCAAAGATGAGTCACAAATTTCTCAAATATATAGAATAAAAACAAATGGAAATCAAATGAAAAAAATAGAATATTAATTAAAAAATATATTGACATTTAATTGATGAGAATATATAAATATATTATAAAATAATAGGAGGAAAAATATGAAGTTGGGAACAGTCGCTTATCAAAATAAAATATATAATTTAGACTATATGACAACTGAAGAAATGGAAAAGCTCCTAAAGAAAATAGAAACAGATAAGGCACAAAGCTTTAAATTAGCAAAAGAAATTGTAAAAAACAAATAAATTTGAGGTGGTAGCTGTATGGTAGTTGAAGAAAAATTAAGAAACGATAATGTAATTCTAGAGTTAAACAAAATGTATGATGAATCAGAAGATACTATAACTGCAAATGCAATTTTATCAAGAGTATATACAGATAGAATATCAGTAGATTCTATAAATTCAAAAGTAGATGCACAAATGAATGCCATAACAGCAAGCATTACAGGAATTAATCCAAAATTTAAAGAAAATTCAAAGAATTATGATTTAGTAAAACAAAGCATTGTAGAAACAATGTCAAATTATGAAAGTGCTTTAATTGATTATAGTAAATTTTATGATACAAAAATAGAACAATTAATTTTAAGAAAAGTAGAGCTTGAATCAAGTTTAGTTGGAATTATTATTAATGATGAATATTTATTTAGAAAAGAAGTAGAAAGAACAAGACAAAAAGAGAACGACAAAGTTAAAAATAAAGTTACAGAAGGCATAAAAAAAGTAATAGAAAAAATTAAAGGTAAAAAAGATGTAGCACCAATTGATGCTAAATTATTACAAAATATACAAGACAGCAAAGATGTAGAAATAGAACTTTCTGAAGAAATGGAAAGAAAACTTGAAAAAACTAAAGTAGAATCAAAAGATAATAAAGAACAATTAGAAAAAGTAGAAAAAGAATTAAGATTAATAGATGAAGAAATAGTAAGATTAAACAAATTAAAAAAAGAAGCTTTAAATAATGCAATGGAAGTTGGAGATAAATGGATAGATGTAAATGTAAAAAAACCACATTTATTCAAAAAAATAACAAGATTTTTTGTTAGTAGATTTAATACTCCAAAAATTGTAGAGCAAACAGTTATTGAGCCATTAAACAAAAGAATAGAAGAATTTAGAGAAAATGAATTATCAAGTATGAAAGGTTAAGTATTATGGAATCAAGATTAGATATTGATAAATTTATTGCAAGTACAAAAGAAGCACAAAAAAATGGTGTAAGACCATATACTAATTCAATAGCATATATGCAACAATTAGGAAAGAATATAGATTTAAATATGGAAAAAGACAAAGTAAAAAAACAAACTAAGTCAGAAAAAGTGGTAAAATCTAAAGAAACAGAAGACGAAGAAAGATAATAATAAAAAATAGTTGTATTTTTAAAAAAAGTGTGTTATATTATTTACATAATATTAAACCGATTAGAAAGCAAAGTAGATAAATAATAAAATTTTTACAGAGAAAATAAGTGATACGCTGAGAACTTATTAAAAGATATTTATTGAAAATTCACTTTTTAGGTTTTATAGTGAAATAAAAGTAGCTATAAACGGTGGTTACGTTATAACTATTAATGAGGTCAATTATAAGTTGATGAATTTAGGTGGTAACACGGTTAAAATATCGTCCTATGCGTAATATTCGCATAGGATTTTTGTTTTGTTATAAATAAAAATAAATGGGGGAATCAAAATGAAAGAAAAAATCGAAGAAATTCGAAAAAATGCAAAAAGTATGATTGATGAAATCGTTGATTTGCAAGAATTACAAGAGTTAAAAGTTAAATTACTTGGTAAAAAAAGTGAACTATCAAGTCTTTTAAAAGGATTAGGAGCAGTTAGCCAAGAAGAAAGACCAAAAGTAGGTGCTTGGGTAAATGAAGCTAGAAAAGAAATTGAAGAAAAAATAAGTGAAGCAGAAAAAGTTTTTAAAGAAAAAGCAATGGAAGCTAAACTTGAAGCAGAAAAAATTGATATTACAGCTCCAAGTACAAAAATTATTAGAGGAAGCAAACATCCAATAAACAGAGTAATAGAAGAAATTCAAGATATATTTGTTTCAATGGGATATGATGTTGTAGATGGTCCAGAACTTGAAACAGATGAATTCTGTTTTGAAAGATTAAATCTTCCACAAGGACATCCTGCAAGAGATATGCAAGATAGTTTTTATATAACAGAAGAATATTTATTAAGAACACAAACTTCAGCTGTTCAGGCAAGAACAATGATTGCAAATGAAGAAAAAAAGCCAATAAGAATGATTTGTACAGGAAAAACATATAGAAGAGAAGATGACGCAACTCACTCTCATCAATTTAATCAAGTAGAAGGATTAGTAATAGATTATAAAGATAGAAATACTTCTTTAGCTGATTTAAAAGGAACTTTAGAAGTATTTATGAAAAAAATGTTAGGTCCAAATACAGAATTAAGATTTAGACCAAGCTATTTTCCATTTACAGAACCTAGCTATGAAGTGGATGTTACATGTTTTAAATGTGGTGGAAAAGGATGTCCACTTTGCAAAAAAACAGGCTGGATTGAACTTTTAGGTTCAGGTATGGTTCATCCAAGAGTTTTAGAAATGAATGGATATGACCCAGAAAAATATTCTGGATTTGCATTTGGTACAGGAATCGATAGATTAGCAATGTTTAAATATGGAATTACAGATATGAGATATTTGTATGCAAATGACGTAAGATTCTTATCTCAATTTGATCGCCAAGACAAAGAATAATTTGAAAAGAATAAAATTTTGATTAAAAATTATAAATGTACTAAAAGTACATTTCCGATGTTTTAACAAAATTTTGTTTAGCAATATTTGTTTATTTTCAAATTTATGTGAGAAAAAATATTAAAGAAAGAGGAAAATTAAAATGATATTAAGTAAAAATTTCTTAAAAGAATATGTTGATATAGATGAAAATTTAGATATCAAAACTTTAGCAGAGGACTTAACTAGAGTTGGTAATGAATATGATTTAGCACAAAAATTAATTCCTTCTACAAATCTTATTATTGGTAAAGTTTTGGAATGTGTTGAACATCCAGATTCAGACCATTTACATTGTTGTAAAGTAGATATAGTTAATGAAGTTTTAAATATAGTATGTGGAGCTCCAAATGTAA
>CAZYST010000012.1:0-38246 GCA_964650305.1 uncultured Lachnospiraceae bacterium | reverse complement strand
AGCTGCCTAGTACCTAATCAAAAAATGTCCAATTTTTTGGGTTCAGTACAAAAAAGTAATCTCTTTATTATTTTTTAGATTCTAAAAAAATAAAGTAAAAAAACGTATTTTTAAACAAAAAGCTTGCAAAAATAAATTTAATTTGCTATAATATTATTCGTTATAAAATAACACACATAAGTTCTAGTTTAAAATTGTGCTTTAAAATTATTTAAAGTGTTTTTAAATGTTAAAGAATTTATGGAGGAAATAAACAAATTAAGGGAGGAAATTAAAATGGCAGTAGTTGCAATGAAACAATTACTAGAAGCTGGTGTTCACTTTGGACATCAAACAAGAAGATGGGATCCAAAAATGGCTGAATATATATTCCAAGCTAGAAACGGAATCCATATTATCGATTTACAAAAAACATCAAAAAAATTAGACGAGGCTTACAAATTTATTAAAGAACAAGCTGAAGAAGGAAAATCAGTTCTTTTCGTAGGAACAAAAAAACAAGCACAAGAATGCATTAAAGAAGCAGCAGAAAAATGTAATATGTACTATGTAGACCAAAGATGGTTAGGTGGTATGCTTACAAACTTCAAAACAATTGAATCAAGAATTCAAAGATTAAGAGATTTAGAAAAAATGCAAGAAGATGGAACATTTGAAGTTTTACCTAAAAAAGAAGTTATTGGATTAAAAGGTGAAATGGAAAAATTAGAAAAAAATCTTGGTGGAATTAAAGATATGAAAGAAATGCCAGGAGTTATGTTTGTAGTAGATCCTAAAAAAGAAAGAATAGCTATATTAGAAGCTAAAAAATTAGGAATACCAGTTGTTGGTTTAGTAGATACAAACTGTAATCCAGAAGATGTAGATTACCCAATTCCTGGAAATGACGATGCTATAAGAGCTGTTAAATTAATAGCTGATGTTATGGCTAATGCTGTTATAGAAGGAAGACAAGGTGAAGATGCAGAAGTTTCTTCAGAAATGGAAGAAATGGTATCAGAAGAAGAAGCTACAGATATAGAAGAAGTTGTAGCTGAAGATAAAGAATAGTAAATTTAGGGGCTTCAGATTCGGTACATAAAAATACGAATATTTTGAAGCCTTTAATTGTATAAAGAGAATAATAGGAGGGAATAAAATGATAACTGCAGATTTAGTAAAACAATTAAGAGAAAAAACAGGTGCAGGAATGATGGACTGCAAAAAAGTTTTAACAGAAACAGATGGAGATATGGAAAAAGCAGCTGAGTTATTAAGAGAAAGAGGAATAGCAAAAGCAGCAAAAAAATCAGGAAGAATAGCAGCAGAAGGTTTAGTTTGTGCATATGTAAGTGATGACAAAAAAGTTGGAGCAATAGTAGAAGTTAATGCTGAAACAGACTTCGTTGCAAAAAATGAAGAATTTAAAACATTTGTTAATGATGTTGCAGAAATAGTAGCAAATACAAATCCAGCTGATGTAGAAAGTTTATTAGAAGTAAAATATAAAAATTTAGATAAAACAGTAAAAGAAGAATTAACAGAAAAAATAGCAACAATCGGAGAAAATATGTCAATAAGAAGATTTGCTAGATTTGAATCAACAGGTATAGTAGAAAGCTATATTCACGGAAATGGAAAAATCGCTGTATTAGTTGATTTTGCAAAAGGTGAAACAGAACTTGCAAAAGATGTTTGTATGCAAATAGCTGCTGCAAGACCAGAATTCTTAAATAGAGAAGCTGTACCACAAGAAAGAGTAACAAAAGAAATGGAAATTTTAAAAGCTCAAGCTATGAATGAAGGAAAAACAGCAGAAATAGCTGAAAAAATGGTACAAGGAAGAATTGGAAAATTCTATTCAGAAATCTGCTTATTAGACCAAGAATTTGTTAAAGATGCAAGTGTAAAAGTTGGAGATTTAATTAAAGGAAAAGGCGCTGAAATAGTTAGATTTGCAAGATTTGAAAAAGGTGAAGGAATCGAGAAAAAAGAAGAAAACTTTGCTGAAGAAGTTATGAAACAATTACAATAAAAATTAAAGCAGTATTTAAATACTGCTTTTTTTAAAATAATTTTATATAATATTCACTTGACATTCATGGTAGATTTATAGTAAAATTCTAACAATGTATAAATGAAAGAAATGAAAGGAATTTAAAATGTCAGCTTTAACATTAAACTTTAATAAAATATCAGCTATAAATACAAATATCTTTTCTATTTTCATTTCATTTATTTTTAAAATAAGTAAATTAAATATATTTTCTAAAAAACACTAAATTTCATATTTAGTGTTTTTTGTTGTGCTTAAAAATAAAAAGCTAAGGTTATAGGAACCTTTAAAACCTAAATTTAAAGAAAAGGAATAGAAAAATGGAGGGATATTTAGTTCTAGAAAATGGAGAAATTTTTGAAGGAGAAAGAATAGGATTTAATGTTGACACAGCTTGTGAAGTTGTATTTACTACAGCAATGGCAGGATATATAGAAACTTTTACAGATCCATCTTTTGCAGGTCAAGGAATTGTTATGACATATCCATTAATAGGTAATTATGGTGTTATACCAGAAGATTATGAATCAGAGGGAATATATGCTAAAGCAATATTTATACACGAAATGGCAGAATTTGAAAGTAATTTTAGAACAAAATTAAATTTAAATAAATTTTTGATAGAAAATAGAGTGCCAGGACTTACAAATATTAATACAAGGAAACTTACAAAAATATTAAGAGATTCTGGTACAATGAGAGGATATTTAACTTCTAATATTAATAATATGGAAGAAATAATGAAAAAAATTAAAGAGTATAAGATTGAAAACATTGTAAAAAAAGTTACATCAAAAACAATAAAATCATATGGAAGAACAAAACCAAAACAAGTTGCATTACTAGACTTTGGATTTAAACATAATATAGTTAATTCTTTATTAAAAAGAGATGTTGGAGTTACTGTATATCCAGCAGATACATCAGCAGAAATGATATTAGCTACAAGACCAGATGGGATTATGCTTTCAAATGGACCTGGTGATCCAGAAGAATGCTTAGAGCAAATTGAAACTTTGAAAAAATTATATAAAACTAATATACCAATTTTTGGAATTTGTTTAGGACATCAGTTAATGGGAATTGCAACAGGAGCTAAAACTGCAAAATTAAAATATGGACATAGAGGTCCAAATCATCCTGTAAAAGATTTAGAAACAGGAAAAGTATATATAACTTCACAAAATCATGGATATTATATTCTAGAAGAAAGTATAAATCCAGAGATAGCAGAAGTATCACATATAAATTTAAATGATGGAACAGTAGAAGGATTAAGATATAAAAATAAAAATATTTTTACAGTTCAATATCATCCAGAAGCTTGTCCAGGACCTGAAGATACACAATATCTTTTTGATGAATTTATAAATTTAGTAAAAGGGGGAAATAAATAATGCCAAAAAATCCAGAAATAAAAAAAGTTCTTGTAATAGGATCAGGACCAATAATAATAGGACAAGCTGCTGAATTTGATTATGCAGGAACACAAGCTTGTAGAGAATTAAAAAAAGAAGGTTTAGAAGTTGTATTAGTAAATTCAAATCCTGCTACAATAATGACTGACAAAAATATGGCTGACAAAATATATATAGAACCTCTTACAGTAGAAACAGTAAAAAAGATAATAGATATTGAAAAACCAGATAGTATACTTCCAAATTTAGGAGGTCAGACTGGATTAAACTTAGCAATGGAACTTGCAGAAACAGGATATTTAGAAGAAAAAAATGTAAAACTATTAGGTACTGGAACAGAAGGAATAAGAAATGCAGAAGATAGACAAGCTTTTAAAGATATGATGGAATCAATAAATGAACCTTGTATAGCGAGTAGAGTAGTAGAAAATGTAGATGATGCTTTAGATTTTGCAAAAGAAATAGGATTACCAGTAATAGTAAGACCTGCATATACATTAGGTGGAACTGGTGGTGGAATAGCTTATTCAGAAGAAGAATTAGAAGAAATTGCTGGAAGTGGATTAAGACTTTCAAGAGTTCATCAAGTTTTAATTGAAAAGTGTGTTACAGGTTGGAAAGAAATTGAATATGAAGTAGTAAGAGATAAAAATGGAACATGTATAACTGTATGTAATATGGAAAATATAGATCCTGTTGGTGTACATACAGGTGATAGTATAGTTGTAGCACCTTCTCAAACATTATCAAACAAAGAATATCAAATGCTTAGAACATCAGCAATAAAAATTATTTCTGCACTAAAGATAGAAGGTGGATGTAATGTTCAATTTGCATTAAATCCAAACAATTTTGATTATGCTGTAATTGAAGTAAATCCAAGAGTAAGTAGATCATCTGCATTAGCTTCAAAAGCAACTGGATATCCAATAGCAAAAGTAGCTACAAAAATTGCTATTGGATATACATTAGATGAAATCAAAAATGAAGTAACTGGAAAAACATATGCTTGTTTTGAACCTGTTTTAGATTATGTTGTTGTAAAAATTCCAAAATGGCCATTTAAAAAATTCTTAACTGCAAATAGAGATTTGGGAACACAAATGAAAGCTACTGGTGAAATAATGTCTATTGCACCAAGCTTAGAAGCAGCAATTATGAAAGGTGTACGTTCATTAGAAGAAAATGTAGATAGTTTGATACTAGATAAATTAAAAGAACTTACAAAAGAAGAGATTGAAGAAAAATTAAAAAAAGTAGACAATGAAAGATTATTTGTTATAGCAGAAGCTATAAGAAGAGATATTTCAGTAGAAAAAATACATAATATAACAACTGTTGATAAATTTTTTATAGGTACTATATATAAAATTGTAAGAATTGAAAAAGAATTGGAAAATACAACTATAAATTCGAAAATATTATTAAAAGCGAAAAAAATGGGATTTACAGATAAATTAATTGCTAAATTAAGTAGAAAAACAGAAAAAGAAATTAGAGATTTAAGAATAGAAAATAATATAATAGCTAATTTTAAAATGGTAGATACATGTAGTGCAGAATTTGAAGCACAAACTCCATATTATTATTCTAGTTATGATGAAGAAAATGAAGCTATTTCAAACAATGATAAGAAAAAAGTTATGGTATTAGGATCAGGGCCTATAAGAATAGGGCAAGGAATAGAATTTGACTATTGTAGTGTTCATGGTGTATGGGCATTAAAAAAACATGGATATGAAACAATAATTGTAAATAATAATCCAGAAACTGTAAGTACAGATTTTGATATTGCTGATAAATTATATTTTGAACCTTTAACCAAAGAAGATGTAGAAAATATAGTTGATGTAGAAAAACCATATGGAGCTATAGTTCAATTTGGTGGTCAAACAGCAATAAAATTAACAAAAGCTTTGTCAGATATGGGAGTAAAAATTTTAGGAACACAAGAAGTAGATATGGATAGAGCAGAAGATAGAAAAGAATTTGATGAAGCTTTAAATAATTGTGGAATATTAAGGCCAAAAGGGAGTACAATTTTTACAGTAGAAGAGGCAAAAGAAATTGCAAATAAATTAGGTTATCCAGTACTTGTAAGACCATCATATGTATTAGGTGGACAAGGTATGGCAATAGCATATGATGATAAAGAAATAGAAGAATATGTAAATGAAATAAATACAGTAGCACAAGAGCATCCAATTTTAGTAGATAAGTATATTTTAGGAAAAGAAGTAGAAGTTGATGCAATTTGTGATGGAAAAGACATTTTAATACCTGGTATAATGGAGCATTTAGAAAGAGCAGGAGTTCATTCTGGAGATAGTATATCTGTTTATCCAACGCAACATGTTGAAAAAGTAGATGAAGAAAAAATTATAGAATATACTGAAAAAATAGCTAAAGAATTAAATATAATTGGAATTTTGAATATACAATTTATTATAAGTAAAGGTGAGGTATATATAATAGAAGTAAATCCTCGTTCAAGTAGAACAGTACCATATATTAGTAAAGTAACAAATTTACCTATGATAGAAATTGCAACTAGAGTAATTTTAGGTGAAAAATTAGAAAAAATAGGATATGGAACAGGATTATATAGAAAGAGTGATTATATATGTGTAAAAATGCCTGTATTTTCATTTGAAAAAATAAAAAATGCAGATACATCATTAGGTCCTGAAATGAAGTCAACAGGTGAAGTTTTAGGTGTTTCTGATAAATTTGAAAATGCAATATTAAAGGCATTTATTGGAAGTGGAGTAAATATAAATTCAAATGGAAATATTTTAATAACAGTAAGAGATAAAGATAAAGAAGAAATGCTTCCAATAGCTCAAAAATTTAAAAATAAAGGATTTAATATATTTGCCACAAGAGGTACAGCAGCATTTTTACATGAACATGGAATAGGTACTACTGTTGTAGAAAAAATTTGGGAAGGAAAAGATAGTATTATAGAATTAATACAATCAGGAAAAATAAATTTTGTAATAAATACTCCTACAAAAGGAAAACAAGCTAATAGAGATGGATTTAAAATTAGAAGAATTGCTGTTGAATGTAAAATTCCATGTTTTACATCTTTAGATACAGTTAATGCTTTATATCAAGCAATTGAAAATGATACAACAGAAAAAGAATTAACACCAGTAGATATAACAAAAATTTAAATAAATTTGATAAAATAAGAAAATGAATCTAAAATTAGGTTCATTTTTTTGTGCAAATTTGTTAATTTTTATACAATAAAATTTTAAAATATGTAAGCTTTGTTAATTTTATTTTTTTATTCTTAATATTTTATTAATATAATTGACAATAGAAAAATATATAATATAATTGTACTAGTACAAATAGTACAAAGAAAGGAGTTTTTATATGATAAAAATTACAAATTTAAGTAAATCATATGGAAAGAAGAAAGTTTTAGAAAACCTAAATTGTAATATAAAAACTAATTCTATTTATGGATTAGTTGGTGCGAACGGAGCTGGAAAATCTACTTTACTTAGAATAATAAATGATGTGTTCAAAAAAGATTCAGGAAGAATAGAAATTGATGGAGTAGAAGTAGAAGATAATGATGAAATAAAACAAAAATTAGTATTTGTTCCAGATGATTTATATTTCTTTTCAGGATATACATTGCTAGATATGGCTAAATTTTATCAAGATATGTATATTAATTTTGATATGAAATATTTAGAAGAATTAGCAGGGATTTTAAAATTAGATTTAAATGAAAAAATTCAAAATTTTTCAAAAGGAATGAAAAGACAATGTGCACTTATTTGTGCTATTTCAACAAATGCTGATTATATGTTTTTTGATGAAACTTTTGATGGAGTTGATCCTGTTATAAGAAATCTATTGAAAAAAATAATAATAAAACAAATGGAAAAAAAGGAAACTACAATAATAATGACATCACATAATTTAAGAGAATTAGAAGATATATGTGATAATTTAGGACTTTTATATAAAGGTGGAATATTATTTGAAAGTGATATAGATACTTTAAAAACAAATATGTTTAAAATACAAATATCTCTAAATAAAGAATTCGACAAAGAAGATTTTGAAATGTTAGATATCATGAGTTTTAAAAAGATAGGAAGTATTGCAACAATAATAGTAAAAGGAAATAGAGAAGTTTACGAAAGTAAATTAAAAGAATTAAATCCAATTATTTTAGATTTTTTACCACTTACATTAGAAGAAATGTTTATATATGAAATGGAGGTACTTGGTTATGAATTTAAACAAATTATTTAATTTTAAATATTTAAAGCAAAATTTAAAAAAATCAAGAGGTCAACTTGTTTTATTTTTAAGTATAGTACCAATATTTACTTTTTTAGTATTATTGCTTTCTTTGAAAAATACAACAGGAAATATATTAAAAATGGATGAAATTTCAATAATAAATATTTTAGGTATGTATGTTATTCCAATAATATTATCTATTAATTTATTTGGATATGTTTTTAAAAGAAAAAGTGTAGATTTTATAAATTCGATGCCAATAAATAGAAAAAGTATTTTTCTAAGTAATACATTAGGAGGAATAGTATTAATTATATTAATGCAATTGATAAATGTTATTGGTATATTTCTTATAGGTAGTGTATATTCAGAAACAATAATTTTTTCATCAATGGTATGGGATTGTTTCTTTATTATGACATTATCATACATATTTGTATTTGTTTCTTCAAATATTGCTATGGCAGTATCTGGAAATAAATTAACACAAATAGTAGTAACTTTATTAATATTATTTTTAATACCTTTTACAGCAAGTTCTATAAATCAAAGTTTTTATGGATATAAAACAGAATACAATTTAATAGGTAATAAAGATCCTGGAATTATATCTGTACAAGATGAAATAAACGAAACAACACCATACAGAATAATTAGAATGATTTTTTCAGGATTTGATATAGATTTATTATATAATTCTACATCATTGTGTAAAATGGGATTTTTATCTATAATATATATTTTTATAGGATGTTATATATTTCAAAGAAGAAAATTTGAAAATACAGAAGAATCATTTTCTAATACATTAGTTCATTTTATAGTAAAATCATTAACGATATTTCCAATGATAATGGTTCTAGCAGAATTAGATTATTTAGATAGTGAAATAGAATTAATATTATTATGTATAGCTTTTATATCTGTATATTATTTTATATATGATATAGTAACTTCTAAAAAAATAAAACTTATTCCATCAGTTATAAATTTAATAATAACATTAATTTTATTAAATGGTATATGCTATGGAATAATTAATATTAGAGAAGATATAAATGAAAATAAAAAAATAAATAAAGATGACATTGTAGGAATAGCTATAAATATAGGAAGAAAAGATGATGGTGGATATAGTACATCTGATATTATGAATTACTATATGGAAAATGAAAAATTAATTGATTATGTATATAAATCTAAAACAGAAGGGTATTATAGATATTATTCAGAATATAATAAGTATCCTGTAAGAATAAAATTAAAAAATGGAAAAATTTATAATACTTATCTAATAATCAAAACAGATTATGAATCAGAAGAAAAAAATTTAGAAAATTTAATTGAAATTTTATCAGCTGATGAACAATATGTAAAATTATATAAAGAACAATATTTGAAACAAGGTAAATATTTGTTGATGTATTATAAATTAACAGAAGAAAATAATGAATATTTTGATAAAAAAATAAGTGATTATATAGAAAAAGCAACATTAAAAGAGATATGGAAAAGTGATGATTCTCAAATAGCTATAACAAAATATAATTATACAAATCATAGACTAATGAAAACAAGAATAAAATTAAATTTTGATAAAGAAGTATTTGATAAAGCAATATATATAATTAATGATGAAGCTAAAAAATATTTAAATAATGAAGAAAATGAAGTTTATTCTATAGAAATAAACAAATATAATACAACACAATATATTGATTTATGGGATTATAAAGAAAATGTAAAAGAAATAATTTTAAATGAAGAAAATTATAAAATAGATTTGAATTCAGAATATTTTGTAGTTTACATTTATGGAAAAAATGGTATGGCACGTTTTTATACACAAAATGAAAAAATTAAAGAATATTATTATTTATTACCAAAAGATTATGAATATATAGAGTATGAAAATGAAGAATTAACAAATGAAATATATGAAAATGTTGAAATAGTAAATGAAATTAAACAATAAAGGAGGTTTTTTATGATAAATTTAGATTATCAAAGTAGAACTCCTATATATGAACAAATAATAAATGAAATTGAGAAGTATGTATCATTAGGAATTTTAAAACCCAAAGAACAAGTGATGTCAATAAGAGAAATGGCAACAACACTTGGAATAAACCCAAATACGGTAAAAAAAGCATATTCAGATTTAGAAAAAAGAGGAGTTATAATAACCATTTCTACAAAAGGAACATTTATAGCAGATAATATTGATAAAATTGTTAAACAAAATGTAGATGAAAAAATTCAAACAATCAAAAATATTATAATCGAGCTTGAAAAATTAGGAATTAGTAAAGAAGAGGTTATTAAAAAATTATAAAAAAAGCAAATCTAGTTTTTATCTCTAAATAATTTAGTTTAATTAAACTGACTGTAGGTTCAAAAGTTTTTAAAGTGCTTGCAAATATTTTGTTCAAATAATATAATTATAAAAAAATAAAAAGGAATATATATGAATAAAACAAAAAGAAAAATATTTGAAACATCTATGAAACTTTTTGCAGAAAAAGGATATGATGCAACTAGTATAGAAGAAATAACAGCTGTGGTAGGAGTTGCAAAAGGAACTTTATATTATCATTTTTCAAGTAAAGAAGAAATATTTAATTTCTTAGTAGATGAAGGAATGAAACTTTTGATAAATAGTATAGAGATAAAAACATCAAAATGTGATGCAACAATAGAAAAATTAAAAGCAGTATCTTTAATTCAATTAAAAACTATATATAAATATGAAAATATTTTAACTATAGTTTTAAGCCAAGCTTTAGGTAATGAAAAAAGGAATGTCTTTTGCAAAAATAAAGTTATAGAATATATAGATATAATTAAAAATATAATTGAATCAGGTTTTGAAAAAGAAGATATAAATAAATGTAATTCAGAATTACTAGCATCACAAATCTTTTCATTAACATATTCAACATTAATTTATAGAAGAAAATTGAATTTAACAGAAATTGATATTACATTAATTTATAAAGAATATGAAAAAATATTATTTGATAAATTAATAAAATAAAATTGTAATATTTTTTACAAAAATGAAAAAAATGTAAAATGTTACAAAAAAATATGAAAATGTAATGAAAATGTAATGAAAAAAGTCGAAAAATCCCTTGTATCTTTAGAAAAAAAAATGTATAATAACTTTAGTATTTAAGTAAGAGTTAGTACGAAGGAGGTAGTTTACATGTCATTATTTTTTCAAAAATCAGGCATAGTAAACGTGAAAATGGTTATCACGGAAGAAAAAATTTTATCAAATATAGATAAAATTCAAAAATTAATAAACCCTAATAGTAAAAAACAAATTGTTCAATTAGATGATGATTCTTATTTTAAAGATCTTGTAGAATCAATAAAAACATATTTACTAGAATATCCAAAGAAAAAGAATTTTCCAGTAAGTGTTTATAAATCTGCTTATGATCTTGTAGAATACGCAACAAATCAATTTGAAGAAAACACTAAAAAAATAGAAGAATTAATTAGACAAAGAGAAAAAAATATTAAATTAGGTAGTGTATTAAGAACTTCAGCAGATGCTGTTAAAGCAAAAGCTAAAAATTGGAAAGATATTATTAAAAAATTAGAATCAAAATATCCTTCTGATGTAATAGAAGCTTTAACAATTATCGGAAAAGCTAAAGACAAAGAAACAGAAGAATACAAAGCTGCTGTAAAATTAATAGATGCTAAAATTGGAAACTTAGAGTCTAATTTACATATAGAAATAGATATGGAAAGAATTGAAGATAGATCTAAAGCTTTAAGTTATATAGGAATTGAAATAGCAGAAGCATTAAAATATATACCAGCTCCATTAGAAGATATAACAGCAAAAGCAGAAGTTACAGAGCAACAACCTGTTATAAACAATCCTATATTAGAAACACCAGCTACAAAATCTGCTTCTGAAAATAATGAAACAGTTGTAGCACCAGTTAAAGAAAATGTAACAGTTGCTCCAATTCAAAATACAGTAGAACCATTTGAAGATACATATTTTGAAGAAACAAGATTTGATGTTAAACCTTCATTATGGCAAAGATTTAAAAATAGTAAATTTGTAAAAACTGTTAAATATATATTCTCAATTAGAGTTGTGCTAGAATATCCAGCATTACCAGAAGGTAGAGGAGAAAATTAATTTTTAAATAAATAGTGTGAAGTAATTTTTGTTACTTCACATTTTTTATATATCAAGAAAACTTTTTTTATTATTTAAAATATTATATTTATTATTGAATAGATTCTAGAAATGTGATATAAAATTTATAACTTTAAAAGACCAAAAGGAGTAAAAAATGAAAATAGAATTATTAGGTGGATGTACAAAAGAAGAGTTAGAAAGTAGAATTCAAAGAGTAGCTGCAGCTGGTAAGCTATCAAGGTTTCCGGGAAATGTTTTTGAAGTAATAGATAGCTGTAATGATTATGAAAATAATTTAAAATTAGTAAAAAGAATAATAAAAATGGGACATAAATCAATAATAGAACATGACTATTTAATATTTGCATTATGTGATGTTACTCCAATAGTAGAACAAACAATTATAGGAAATAGATTAACATCATTTACAATTAAATCAAGAAGAGAAGTAGATTTTAGAAATGTAGGATTTTATGTACCAGAATTTAGAGATAATGAATTAAATATTCATAAAAATAATGAAGCATTAAAAGAAAAATATATAACACATATGAAAAGTTTATTTAATACATATGGAGATATAGCAGATAGAGGAATAAATGTAGAAGATGCAAGATTTATATTACCATACTCTTTTAAAGGAAATATTATAATGGGCTTAGATGCTAGAGAATTAGAAAAAATGGTAATTTCTTTAAGATTTGGCAGATTAAGTAGAATAGCAGAACTTAAAGAACTTGGAGATTTATTATATTCTATTATAAAAGAAAAGGTTCCATATTTAATTTCTACAATTAAAAATTGTGAAAAAGATGATTCAAATTCTTTTGAATATTTAGAAAAAACATATAAAAGGCCAGAAATAAAAATTGCTGAAAAAACTAAGATGATAAGTTATACACCTAATAGTGATGATGTAATATTAGAAAGTATGATAATGTATCATTATCAATGCTCACAAGAAGTAGCTAAGAAAATTTTAGAAGAAATGGTTAAAAAAGATGAAAAAGCAAAAGAAAAATTAATGAATGATATTGTACATAAAGATGAAAGAAGAGAATTAGAACAAGTTTCATTTAGTTTTCAAATACCAATATCTTTATCAATACTAACACATCTAACAAGACATAGAATGCATGCACTTCTTGTACCAGAATTTGTACCAATGTGGAATATGAAAAATTATGTAACTCCAGAAACAGTTAAAGCAAAAGCTTTAGATTTATTTAGACCTGCTGTTGAAAATAATATGAAAGTTTTTGAAGAATTTAAAGCAGAAGGTGTTGCTGAAGAAGATTTAGTATATTTTTATTTAGGAGCGCAAATGCTTAATGTTGTTACAACAATGAATGCGAGAAATATACAATGGGTATGTAGATTACGTTGTTGTAATAAAGCACAATGGCAAATAAGATATATTGCAAAAGATATGGCAAAATTAGTTTCAAATGTTTCTCCGTTACTTGGTAAACATTTAGGGGCAACATGTATGACAGATAGAATTTGTAACGAGGGAAGAGAGTGTTGCGGACTTATTGATAAATTAATAGAAGCTGATAATAAATAAATATAAAAATAAAAGGAGTTCAAAAGAACTTCTTTTTTTTATGTTTGCCATATATTGTAATTTAATTTACAAAATAAAAAGCTAATCTAAATGATTAGCTTTTGGCTCCTCTTGTTGGACTCGAACCAACGACCTATCGGTTAACAGCCGAGCGCTCTACCAACTGAGCTAAAGAGGAATATTTTTTCGATAATAAAATTATATATTAACTTCTTTTTTATTGCAAGTATTTTTTATAAAAAAATTAAAATAATAAAATAAAAATTAAAAATAATAGAATATCTAAAAAATATATAAACTGAAACTTAATCAAACATAAGTAGTAGCTACTGCTAAAGATTGAAAAAAAAGAAAAAATGTGGTAAAATATATTATGCATAACAATTGAAGGTATATTTTCAAGACCAAAGGGAGGATTCAGAATGAAAATTGAAAAATATGTACCAAATGGTAAAGAACTTTTAAACTATATAGTTGAAACAGCTATTGCTGATGTAACACGGGAAAGCAAAGTTTCTACTAGATATTTAATAGCTACAAATAATGCTACTGCAACAGCTTTTAAGGAAGAAATCAAAGATAAAAAAAGATCATGCATTAAATGTGCTGAAGATATTGTTATTGTTGAATGGATAGAAGAAAACATTCGATTTACAATGTCTATTTCTGTAAAAGGTGAGGCTTGCTCAGGTCAAAATGTTTTTAAAGTATACTATATTTTGGCAAATGGCTTGCAATTGTACAGATATGTAACAACTAATCCAGATGAAATAGTTGTTTTCAAAATAAAAGTTTAAGCTTTTTACAATGGGCGTAAGGATTTAACCTTACGCCCAGTTTTCTTTAAAAATCTTATTAAATCTCTTTATTTCTCATATAATCTATGATATAATATAAAAATCAAATAAGTAAAAGAGGAAAAATGAGAAAATTTTTTGTAAAATCAAATCAAATACATAATAAAAGTATTGAAATAATTGGAGAAGATGTAAATCATATAAAAAATGTATTAAGATTAGAAAAAGATGAAGTTATAAAAATATGTGATTCAGATAATTCTATAAATTATATTTGTAAAATTAATGAATTATCCAAAGATGACATAATTTGTGAAATAATAGAATTAGCAGAAAATGAGGCAGAAGGAAAAGTAAAATTAGATATTTATCAAGGATTACCAAAATCAGATAAAATGGAGCTTATAATTCAAAAAGGAACCGAAATTGGTGTTTCAAAATTTATACCTACAAAATTTGATAGATGTATAGTAAAACTTGATGGAAAAGATGAAATAAAGAAAATAGATAGATGGCAAAAAATATCTGAGGTTGCTGCGAAACAATCAGGAAGAGATATAATACCTAAAATAGAAAATGTATTAAATATAAATCAAATAAATATATCCAATTATGATTTAGTTATATTAGCTTACGAAGAAGAAAAAGAAAATACTATAAAAAATGAACTTAAAAAATTAAATTACAAAGAACAATATAATATAGCTGTAATTATAGGACCAGAAGGTGGAATTTCTTCAAAGGAAGTTGATATACTAAAAGAAAAAGGAGCTAAAGTTGTAACTTTAGGAAATAGAATACTAAGGACAGAGACTGTTGCTTTATATGTAGCTTCAGTAATAATGTACGAATTAGAAATGTAGGAGGAAACAGTGGAAGAAAAAGATGCTATAGAAGTAGCTAAAGAAATAGAGGAAAAGAGAAAATTACCAAAAGATATAAAAGATGGAATTGATAAAACTTTTTTTTATAATAATTTAATGGCAATACTTATGATGCTATATTTTATTATAATAAATTTTTCATATATAATATTAACATCAGAGTCATTTGAAATTTCAATGAAATATTTATCAATGATAATGATTTTAATTACAATAGCAATATTTGAAATTGCATATAAAAAAGATAATTTTAAAATAGCTTTAATAGGTATAGAAATATTTGTATGTAGTTTGCTTTCAATTTGCATACCATATATATTTCTTTATACTAATCCAATAAATAGAAAATTATTGATGATTGTACCAATATTGTTAGCTGTATATTATATAGCAAAAACAATAGTAGTATATGTAATGAGAAATTTAAAATATAAAAATAATTTAAGTGATGTAAAAGAAATAGTAAAATATGATGAAAATAAAAGCTATATAGAAGAGGACAGTAAAAAAATTCTAAAAGAAGATAAAAAGAGAAAAGAAGAAGACAAAAAAAGAAAAAAAGAATTAGAAAATAAAAAATCAAAATCTAAACCTAAAAAACCTAATAAAATAAATGAAGATAAAAAAACAGCAAATGCAAAGACTAAAAAGATAACAAAAGAGGGTAGTACTAAAAAAATAAAAATAGATGAAAAAAATAAAACGAATAAAGAAGAAAAGACTAAAAAAAGTACTACAAAAACAAAAAAGAAATAGAGGTAAAAAATGGTTAAAAGTATGACAGGCTTCGGAAGGAGCAAATATGAAAATGAAGGAAGAACATATACAGTAGAAATAAAATCAGTAAATCATAAATATAATGATGTTTCAATTAAGCTTCCTAGATTTTTTAATAATGTAGAAGATAAAATTAGAAAAACAATTTTAAATTCTATTTCAAGAGGAAAAATAGATGTATTTATAAATTTTGAAAATTATAGCAGTGAAGGAACAAACATAAGAATAAATACTGAACTTGCAAAAGAATATATACAAGAATTTAAAGCTTTAGCAGAAGAAACAGGAATAGATTATAGATTAAGTGTTGTAGATATTTCAAGACTTCCAGAAATATTAAAAATTGAAGATGAACAAGATGATGATAAAATATCTAAAGAACTTATGATAGCAGTAGAAGAAGCATTGAAAAATTTTATTGAAATGAGAGAGCAAGAAGGACAAAAATTAGTACAAGATTTAGAAAAAAGAATTTATTATGTGCAAGAAAAAGTATTAGAAATAGAAACTTTTTCATCAACATTAGTTCAAGAATATATTGCTAAATTAGAACAAAGAGTAAAAGATTTAATGAAAACAGATATAGTAGATGAAAATAGACTTGCACAAGAAATTGTTATATTTTCAGATAAATCATCAATAGAAGAAGAACTTACAAGATTAAAAAGTCATATTTCTCAATTTACAAGGCTTTTACAAGAAGGTTCTCCAATAGGTAAAAAAATGGATTTCTTAATTCAAGAAATGAATAGAGAAATAAATACAATAGGTTCAAAAGCAAATTGCTTAGAAATAACAAATAGAGTTATAGATGTAAAAACAGAAATAGAAAACATAAGAGAACAAATTCAAAATATAGAATAAAGAAAGGAAGATGAATATGCAACTTATAAATATAGGCTTTGGAAATATTGTTTCAGTAGAAAGAATTATTTCTATTGTTAGTCCAGAATCAGCACCAATAAAAAGAATTGTTCAAGAAGCTAAAGATTCTAAAATGGCAATAGATGCAACTTATGGAAGAAGAACAAGATCTGTTATTATAATGGATTCAGGACATGTAATTTTATCAGCAGTCCAACCAGAAACAGTAGCAGGAAGAGTAGAAAATGATAATTCAGAAGATGATGAATAAATAAAATTTAAAGGAGGAAATTTATTATGATGGTAAAACCAGCAGTAACAGAGTTACTAAAAATAGTTCCAGACAGATATTCATTAGTAATAATGACATCTAAAAGAGCAAGACAAATTGCTTCAGGAGCAACAGTATTAACAGGAGTAGAAGAAAGATCACCAGTTACATTAGCAGTAAATGAGATATCAGAAGGTAAAGTAACAGAAGTAGAAGAATAATAAGAAAATAGGGAGAAGTTTTATGTTAGTAATATTATCAGGTGTTGCAGGATCTGGAAAAGACACTATAAAAAAAGAGATTATTAAAAGAATGGAAGGAATTCAATCAATTCCATCTTTTACAACAAGACCTCAAAGAGAAGGTGATATTCCAGGACAAACATATATTTTTATTAGTAAAGAAGAATTTGAAGAAAAAATAAAAAATGATGAAATATATGAATATGATATACATCATAACAATTATTATGGAACATCTAAAAAGATTTTAAATGAAAAATCAAAAGAATGTACAATAATAAAAGATATAGATGTAAATGGAACAGAAAAATTAAAAGAAACATTAAAAGATATAAAAATTGTAACAATATATTTAAGAGTTCCAAAAGATGAATTAAGAAGAAGATTAGAAAACAGAATTGATAAACCTTCAGAAGGAGAAATAATATTACGTTTAAATAGATTTGATTATGAAGAATCAAAAATAGGATTATATGATTATGTTTTAAAAAATGATAATTTAGAAAAAACTGTAGATATTATTGAAAAAATAATAGAACATGAAACAAGAATGGAACAAGAAAATAAATAAAATAAAAAGTTATATTTATTGATATAAGCATTATTATATGGTTATATCAAAATATAACTTTTTTATATAAAGGGAATAATATGAATAAAACAGATGAAAAAAAGTTAAAGAAAATAGATTTTTCTTTTATGAAAAATAAAGAAAATATTTTATTATTAGCTATGTTTATAATTTCAATTATAGTAGCTTTAATACTAGCAAATATAAAAATAAATTATAATAAAATACCTATTATAACTTGTATGATATTTTTTGCATTACTTATAAATATGTTATTAAATTTAACATATAATTTAATAAAAAATAATTCTAGAAAAGTATTTATAAAAAATATAATAAAGTATTTATTTTCTGTTGTAATTACAATATTTCTTTCCAATATAGCAGAAGATAAAAAATATATAATTTATGGATTAATAAATATATTATTTATATACTGTGTAACAGAAGGTATATTAAAAAAATATAAAAAGATTTCTAACATAATAAATGACATATTATTTTTACTATATAATATTCAAATATTTGTATTTATTTTTGGAAATAGCTTTATAAATATGAATATGTTGCTTAATGTTAATTCTATAAAAGGAATTGGTGGAAATTTAATATTATATGGAATAACTTTTATAGTTGTTTTTATAATTTCTTGTTTGAGTATAAAAAATGTAGAATTATCAAACAAAATCAATCTAATTATTATAATTGAATTTTTAATTGTATGTTTACTTGCATATAATACGAACTTATCTTTAAATTATTCACCACTTGGAAATTATAAACTTCTAATAGACGAATATTGCAAATATAGAGAAGAAATGAAATATTTTAAAAGCATAGATGTTAATGCAGAAGAATATTATAAAAAAGATGTAGAAAATTATTATGTTAAAAATGAAAATTTACCAGAAGATGTAAATATAATATTAATTTTTACAGAAGGTTTATCACAACATATAATAGATGATGAAAGAAATATATTACCAAATATAAAAGAATGTCAAAATAAATCGTTAAACTTTACAAATTATTATAATCATACTTTTGCAACATATAAAGGAATTATAGGACAATTATATTCTGGATTTAATTATACAAATAATGATATAAATAAATTACCATCAATTCAATCTATATTAAAAGATAATGGATATAAAACAGAATTTTTAAATTCAGAGCCTAAAAATAATACTTTTTTATCATATTTAAAATCTTTTGGTTTTACAAAAACATTTAATGATTGGGATGAAGAAGAAATAGATGGAATTTCTAAAGAAGTAGTTTCTGATAGAACAATGTATAAAAAATATTAGAAAAAGCTAATGAATATAACAAAAATGGTGATAAATTTTTACTAAGCATGTATACTTATGGAACACATCTAACACTTGATGGAGTTGAAACAAATGGAAATAATAAAATTATAAATAAATTTTCATATTTAGACAAATCTTTTGGAGAATTTATTAAGGAATTTGAAAAAAGTACTATATATGAAAATACTATAATAATTTTTACAACAGATCATGCTACATATACTGATTTGGAATTTAAAGAAACTTTTCCAAATTATGAAAAAACATTACAATCATTTGATAAAATTCCATTATTTATATACCATAAAGATGTTGTAGCACAAAATATAGATGTAAAAGAAAGAACTTCTATAAATTTAGCTCCAACAATATTGGATTATTTAGATATCGGTGGAGAAAATTATTTCTTAGGTGAATCTTTATTTTCTGATTATGATAATGAATTAGACAGAATGTATTATGATGGAAGTATCTTTAAAATTAAAGATGGAATTATAACAAATGAAACAGAAAATAGTGCTATAAAAGAAAAAATAATTAAATATATATCTATATTTAAAAATAATTTATAATTATTATAAAGGATAAATGTAAACATAAAGCAAGTGTTTACATTTATCTTTTTTTATTGACTTTTTTACTTTTATAATTAAAACATTTGTGTTAAAATGTATGAAGAGTTTGATTTTAAGAAAGGAACAAAAATGTACGCAGAAGTAATAATTAACAGTAATGCCAAAGCATTAGATAGAGTTTTTGATTATAAAGTACCAGATGAAATGAAAAATAATATTTATGTTGGTTCAAGAGTGTTTGTTCCTTTTGGATTGGGTAAAAAATTAGAAGATGGTTTTGTTATTAATTTAAAAGAAGAATCTGAGATTGCTAAAAATGAAGATATAATAATAAAAGAGATTGCAAAAATTGAAATAGAAGAATCTTTAACTGAAAAAAATATTACTTTAGCTAAACTTATGGCAAAAAAATATTTTTGCAACATTTCTGATTGTATAAGATTAATGCTTCCTCCTGGTACTGGTGGAAAGAAAATTGAAAACAGAATAAAAGAAAAAGTTGGCAATTTTATTTTTTTAAAAAAAGATATTAATGAAATAAATTGTGATATAGAAAATGGAAAAATAAAAAGTGATAAACATATAAAAGTTTTAAGATTTTTAATGGAAAATAATGGTATATATATTTCAGATTTAGAAATCTTAACAGAAGTAAATAAAAGTATATTTAAAACAATTGAAAAAAATGGATATATAGAAATTGTAGAAAAACAAATTGAAAGAAATCCTTTTATAAATAAAAAAATAGAAAAAGATTTAAAAAAGGTTTTAACAGAAGAACAAGAAAGATGTTTTAATGGAATTAATTTTTGTATAGAAAACAATGAGTATTCTAGAAATTTAATATATGGAATAACAGGTTCTGGAAAAACAGAAATATATTTGCAATTAATTCAAAGCGTTATAGAAAACAAAAAAACAGCGATAGTATTAGTTCCAGAAATATCATTAACACCACAAATGGTAGATAGATTTTTAGCAAGGTTTGGAGAAAATATAGCAATTTTACATAGCAAGCTTTCAGATGGGGAAAGATATGATGAATGGAAAAAAATTGAAAATGGTGAAGTACAAATTGTAATTGGCGCAAGATCTGCTATTTTTGCACCAGTGAAAAATCTAGGAATTATAATTATAGATGAAGAACATGATATGTCATATAAATCAGATATGACACCTAGATATAATGCTAAAGAAATAGCAAATTATTTAGCAAAACAAAATAATTGTCCATTAGTTTTAGGAAGTGCAACACCTGATATTACAACATATAAAGAAGCTTTAGATAGAGATATTATTTTATATAAACTAACAAAAAGAGCAAACAATATGAATTTACCAGAAGTAGAAATCGTGGATTTAAGATATGAATTTGCACAAGGAAATAAATCTATGATAAGTGCAAAATTGCAAAAAGAAATTCAAAAAAATTTAGAAAATAAAAAACAAACATTACTATTTTTAAATAGAAGAGGATATTCTACATTTATAATGTGTAGAGAATGTGGTTATGTTGCTAAATGCAAAAATTGCGATATAAGTTTAACATATCATCAATATGAAAATAAATTAAAATGCCATTATTGTGGATATGAAACAAAATCAATAAATATTTGTCCAGAATGTGGAAGTAAAAAAGTAAAATATTTTGGAACAGGTACTCAAAAATTAGAAGAAGAGGTACAAAAATTATTTCCAACTGCGACTAAAATCAGAATGGATATTGATACTGTTAGTAAAAAAAATTCTCATGAAGATATTTTGAATAAATTCAAAAATGAAAATATAGATATTTTAATAGGTACACAGATGATAGTAAAAGGTCATCATTTTCCAAATGTGACTTTAGTTGGTGTAATTACAGCAGATAGTAATCTAAATTCAGAAGATTATAAAGCAGTTGAAAAAACTTTTCAAACATTAGTACAAGTTGCAGGAAGATCAGGAAGAGAAGAAAAAGGAAAAGTTATAATTCAAACATATAATCCAGATCACTATGCGATTATAGATGCTAAAAAACAAGATTATGATTTGTTTTATAAAACAGAGATAGATTTAAGAAAAATGTTGAATTATCCACCATTTTGCGATATAATAGTTATCAGATTTAATGGTGAAAATCTAAAAGAAATAAAGAATATATCAAATAATGTATTTCAAAATTTAAATGCTTTAAACAAAAATAATCAATTTTTAGTTTATAATCCAGTTCCATCACCAGTAGATAAAATAAAAAATAAATATAGATGGAGAATTATATTAAAATGTAAACTAACTTCAAATATGATTAATATAATAGAATATAGCATAAAAAATATAAAATCAAAAGATACAAGCATTATTGTAGATATAAATCCGAATAATATGATGTAATGGGGGAAAGTAAAAAATGGCAATAAGAAATTTAAGATATGAAGGTGATGAAATATTAAGCAAAGTTTCTAAACCAATAGAAGTAATAGATGAAAAAATAAAAGAATTAGCAAAAGATATGATGGAAACAATGCACAAATACGATGGATTAGGATTAGCTGGACCACAAGTTGGCATATTAAAAAGGATAATTGTAATAGATTTATATGAAGAAGGAATGCAGTTTACTTTAATAAATCCAGTAATTGTAAAAACAAAAGGTGAACAATTGGTAGATGAAGGATGCCTAAGTTTTCCTAATAAATTTGGAAAAGTAAAAAGACCAAGAGAAGTAGTAGTAGAAGCTTTAGATATTGATGGAAAAAAAGTAAGATTAGAAGGAAGAGATTTATTAGCACAAGCTTTGTGTCATGAAATAGATCATTTAAATGGAAATTTATTTATAGATAAAGTCGAAGAAGGAACTTTAGAAGTAATAACACCAGAAAAATAAATCAGAGAAGAAAAAGAAATAGTAAAAGAAAGGATAAAATTGATTATGAAAATTCTTTTTATGGGAACACCAGATTTTGCAAGAGAATCTTTAGAGAAATTATATAATTCAAAACATGAAATAGTAGGTGTAGTTACAACTCCAGATAGACCAGCTGGAAGAGGAATGAAATTACTAATGTCACCAGTAAAAGAATTTGCACTAGAAAATAATTTATTATTATTTCAACCAGAAAAAATTGCTAATAATGAAGAATTTAAGAATGAAATAAGAAATTTAAATCCAGATATAGTATGTGTAGTTTCTTATGGGAAAATATTACCAAAATCATTTTTAAAAATACCAAAATATGAATGTATAAATGTTCATCCATCTATTTTACCTAAATATAGAGGCTCAGCACCAATTCAATGGTCAATATTAAATGGAGATAAAGAAACTGGTGTTACAATTATGTATTTAAACGAAAAGATGGATGAAGGAGATATAATACTTCAAGAAAAAGTAGAAATAGATGAAAACGAAACAACAGGAGAATTATGGAATAGATTGTCTAAAATCGGTGCTAGAATGTTAGAAGAAGCAGTAGATAAAATCGAAAATGGTACAGCTAATAGAATAAAACAATCAGAAGAATATTCTATTGCTCCAATGCTTGAAAAAGAAATGTCAAAAATTAATTGGAATGAAAAAAATTCTTTGGAAATAAAGAATTTAGTAAGAGGATTAAATCCAATTATGGGAACATATACTTTTTTAAATGGTAAAAAAATAAAATTTTGGAAAATAGATATTGTAAAAGATATGCAAGAAGAATCATATAATAATAAAGAGCCAGGCACAGTAATTTTATCTGATAGCAAAAAAGGTTTATATATAAAAACATTAGATGGAATTATTAAAGTTTTAGAAATTCAAGGCGAAAATGCAAAAAGAATGAATATAGGCGATTTCTTAAGAGGAAATGCAATTGAAATTGGAGCAAAATTTATTTAGAATACTTGTAAAAAATACTATATATTGATATACTAAATGTGAATTTTTATAAAATAAGCTAGATAAAAATTTATATAAAGGAGGACACTTATGGAGGAAAACAAAGATTTAGAGGTTCAAGATGAAAAAATAATTTCTGTTGAAGGAAATGATTCAATAAAAATTGCTAATGAAGCAGTTGCAACATATGCAGGAATCGCAGTTTCAGAAGTGCCAGGAGTGTATGATACAGCAGGTGGTTTTGCACTTAGTGCGATAAGTGGTAAGAAAAATCTAACAAAAGGTATAAAAGTAGATGTTGGAGAAAAAGATGCAAAAATAGATGTAAATATTATAGTAAAATATGGAGCAAGAATTCCAGAAGTTGCATTTGAAATTCAATCAAGAGTAAAAAGATCAGTAGAAACAATGACAGGTTTAAAAGTTCTAGAAGTAAATGTTCATGTTCAAGGAGTTCATGCAGTTACAGAAAAAGAAGAAAAAAATAATGATGAAACAGAAAAAAATGAGAATGTAGAAGAATAATATATGAATTAATTGGAGGAATAAAAAATGAAATTTATAGATAGAATGTCTTTAAAAATATTTGCATTAATAGTAGGAATATTAAGTATAATGGTTGCTTTAATAATTACAGGTGTAATACCAGTAAATTATCTTACAGATCCTATAATGTATTTAACAGATGGAGTAACTAAAATAAAAATAACTTTATCAGTTTGTGCAGTATTATTAATATTAGTAATAAAATCATTATGCTTTGCAAGTAAACCAAATAATGAAGGTAAAGATGGAATTGTATTAGAAAATTCAAGTGGAAAATTAGTAATTTCAAAAGAAAGTTTAGAGAACTTAATTTCAAGTGTTTCAAAAGAAATTCCTGGAACAGAAAGTACAACAAGTAGAACAATAGTAGATAAAGATAAAAATTTAAAAGTATTTGTTACAACAGTGGTAAGTAAAGATGTAATGATAAAAGATATTTCAACAGAACTTCAACATAAAATAAAAGATGCTATGAAAAGAACAGCAGATTTAGAAGTAAAAGAAGTAAATGTAAAAATTAAAAATATTACTTCAAAAAAAGTAAAAGGACAAGTAGTAAAAAAAGAAGAAATTGTTGAAAATACAAAAGAAGAGGAAAATATTGAAGAGAATGAAACAAGAGAGGAGTAATTCTATATGGAAAAAAATAATATAAAAGAATTTTTAGTAAATTATAAAGGTGCAATAATAGGTGGTTTAATAGGAATATTATTAGTTTGTACAGGACTATTTAAATTATTACTAGCACTTATTGTAATATGCGCAGGAATTTTTATAGGACATTATGTTCAAAACAATAAAGAATTAGTAAAAGAAAAATTAAAAGAATTTATAGATAATTTTTAGGAGGAAATCATGCAAAGATCAGCAATGAGAGAGCTAGCTTTTAAACTAGTATATGGATTAGAAATTCAAAAAAATACTGAAGAAGAACAGTTAGAGATATTTATAGAAAGCAATGAAATTACAGACGAAAAATTAATAGAATATTTAAAAGACATAAAAAAAGGTTTAGAAGAACATAGTGAAGAAATAAATAGATTGATAGAAAATAATCTTAAAGAAAATTGGAGTTTAAATAGAATTTCAAAAATTAATTTAAGTTTAATAAAAATTGCTATATATGAAATGATTTATAAAGATCTTCCATACAAAGTAGCTATAAATGAAGTAATAGAGTTAGCCAAAAAATATGCTGATGATTCAGCTCCAGTATTTATTAATGGTATTTTAGCAAGTGTAGTTAAAGAAAAGAATTTAAATGGAGAAAACTAATGAAAATAGATCCAATTTCTGTAACAGAACTTAATAAATATATAAAAGATGTAGTAGCAGAAGATGAGTTTTTAAATAACGTTTATGTAAGTGGTGAAATTTCAAATTTTAAGCATCATTATACAGGTCATATGTATTTTACTTTGAAAGATGAAAATTCATTGATAAAGTGCGTTATGTTTAAAACGTCTACTGCTACTTTAAATTTTGTTCCAAAAGATGGAATGAAAGTAATGGTATTAGGAACAGTTGGAGTTTTTGAAAGAGATGGAGTATATCAAATATATGTAAAAGCAATGCAAGAAGATGGAGTAGGAATTCTATATAAAAGATATGAAGAATTGAAACAAAAGCTAGAATTAGAAGGACTGTTTGATGTACAAAATAAAAAGAAAATTCCATATATGCCAGAAGTAATTGGTGTTTTAACTTCAAATACTGGTGCAGTAATAAGAGATATTATTAATGTTTCAACAAGAAGAAATCCAAATGTAAAAATTAGATTATATCCTGTACCTGTACAAGGAGAAGGGGCTGGTGAAAAAATAGCTAAAGCGTTAAGAATAATGAATGAACAAAAATTAGCTGATGTTATAATTTTAGCAAGAGGTGGTGGCTCAATAGAAGATTTATGGCCATTTAATGAAGAAATTGTAGCAAGAGAAATATACAATTCAGAAATACCTGTTGTTTCAGCAGTAGGACATGAAACAGATTTTACTATATCAGATTTTGTTTCAGATTTAAGAGCACCAACACCATCTGCAGCAGCAGAATTAGTAGTGCAAGATGTAGAAGATATAAAGTATGATTTAAATGTTTATCAAAATCGATTAAAAACTTCTTTAAAAAGAAAAACAGAGGTTATGAGATTAAGATTTGAAAAAGTTATGAATTCAAAAATATACAAAGATCCAATTCAAAATATTAATCCAAAATATATATTAATAGATAATAATTTGAAAAAAATGGAAAATATAATAACTAAAAAAATAAAAGACTTAAAAATATCTGAAACAAAGCTTATTTCAAAATTAGATGCATTAAGTCCTTTAAAAACATTAACTAGAGGATATTGTATAACTGAATATAATGGAAAAGTTATATCAAATGCAAAAGATTTAAAAACAGATATGAAAATAGATTTAAAATTTGTAGATGGCAATAAAACAGCCAAAATATTATAAAATTAGGAGGAATTTAAAATGGCAAAAAAAATTTTTAGATATGCATTTCCTATTATATGTGTATTAGTAGTAATTATTACTTTTTATATGCTTTTTAATATAAGAAGTAGAGTAGATGATGAACTATATAATACTGATGATATTGATAATAATATTGAAGAAATAGATATAGTAGAAGATGAAATTTATGAAGAATCAGAAAACATTATAAATGAAGTAGAAAATGAAATTTCTAATACTGTAGAAAATACATTAAATAATGATGTAACAAATCAAATTGTTCAAGAAAAAGATGATATAGAAGAAGGAAGTACTTCAAAAAAGCAAGAAGCAATATCTTTAGTAAAAAAAGCTTGGGGAGAAGATAGTTCTGTAACATATAGATGTGAGAGTGTAAATTCAAAAGGTGAATATGTTGTTGCTGTCATTTTAAAATCTTCAGGAAGTGTAAAAGCATATTTTAATGTTAATTTAGAAACACAGAAAGTTGAAATAGACTATTAAAATTTAGAAAGGAAACATGAAATTTGTTCATGTTGGGCAAAATAAATGAATAAAAAAGAAAATACATTTGAAGAATTAATGGAAAAATTAGAAGATATAACTACTAAATTAGAAAAAGAAACACTTTCTTTAGATGAATCTGTAAAATTATTTGAAGAAGGAATGAATATATCAAAAGAATGTAACGAAAAATTAGAAAATGCGGAAAAAAGAATTTCTATCCTTATAAATAATGATGGAAATATAAAAGAAGAAAATTTTAATATAGACCAGGAGTAATATGCAAGTTATAGAAGAAATTATAAGAAATAAATGTATATATGTACCATTTTTATTATGGTGTGTAGTTCAAGGATATAAATTTATTTCAGAATTATTATTTAATAAAAAATTAGATATTAAAAGAATTGTAGGATCAGGTGGAATGCCAAGTTCACATTCTGCAGTGGTATGTTCATTAGCTGCTTGTATTGGAAAACAATATGGTTTTGATAGCGGAATTTTTGCTATTTCAATTATTATGGCTTGTATTGTAATGTATGATGCAGCAGGAGTAAGAAGAGCTGCTGGAAAGCAAGCAAGAGTTTTAAACAAAATTTTAGAAACACCAGGAATTACAACAGGTGAAGTACAAGAAAAATTGGTAGAATTATTAGGGCATACTCCTATACAAGTATTTGTTGGAGCTATAATAGGATTTATTGTAGGTGGTATTGCATAAAAAATAAATAAACTAAAATAAGAGAAAGAGGATTTTTATATGAAAGATATAGAGATTGCAAAAAGTGTAAAATTAGATAATATAGTAGATGTAGCTAAAAAGATAGCTATAGATGAAGAAGATTTGAACTTATATGGAAAATATAAGGCGAAAATTGTATCTGATAATGTATTAAAAAAATTAAAAAATAAAGAGAATGGAAAACTTATTTTAGTTACGTCAATAAATCCTACACCATTAGGTGAAGGAAAAACAACTATAGCAATAGGACTTTCAGATGCATTAAATAAAATAGGTAAAAATTCAGTACTTGCTTTAAGAGAGCCATCATTAGGACCAGTGTTTGGAATAAAAGGTGGTGCTACAGGTGGTGGATATGCTCAAGTTGCACCAATGGAAGATATAAATTTACATTTTACAGGAGATATACATGCAATATCTGCGGCAAATAATTTATTAGCTGCAATGATTGATAATCATATTTTTTATGGAAATGAATTAAAATTTAAAAAAGTTATTTGGAAAAGATGTGTAGATTTAAATGATAGATCATTAAGAATTGTAGAAATAGGATTATCTAAAGAGAAAAACATGAAACCAAGAGAAGATGGATTTGATATAACAGTTGCATCTGAAATAATGGCAATTTTTTGTTTAGCAAAAGATATAAATGATTTAAAAAGAAGAATTGGAAATATTATTGTAGGATACAATGAAGATGATAAACCTATTACAGCAAAAGATTTAAAAGCAGAAGGTTCTTTAACAGTATTATTAAAAGATGCTATCGAGCCTAATATAGTTCAAACATTGGAACATAATCCAGCTATAATTCATGGTGGGCCATTTGCAAATATAGCACATGGATGTAATAGCATAAGAGCTACAAATTTAGCTTTGAAATTAGGTGATTATGTAGTTACAGAAGCAGGGTTTGGTGCAGATTTAGGAGCTGAAAAATTTATAAATATAAAATGTAGAAAATCAGGATTAAAACCATCAGTTGCGGTTTGTGTAGCTACATTAAAAGCATTAAAATACCATGGTGGTGCGAAAGTTGATGAATGTTCAAATGAAAATTTAGAAGCATTAGATTGTGGTATAGAAAATTTATTAAAACATTTAAAAAATATTAAAGAATGTTATGGAATAAAACCAATAGTTGCTATAAATAAATATATAACAGATTCTGATGAAGAAATAAAATTTTTAGAAAATAAATTAAATGAAATTGGAGTAGAATTAAGTTTAGCTGAAGTATGGGCCAAAGGTTCAGAAGGAGCTATAGATTTAGCAGAAAAGATTGTAAAACTAGCAGATGAAGGTACAATAAATTTTGTTTATAATGATGAAGATGATATTAAAACAAAAATAAAAAAAGTTGCTACAAAAGTATATGGAGCAGAAAATGTTGAATATTCAGAAGAAGCTTCAAAAGAAATTGAAAATATTGAAAAATTAGGATTTAAACATTTTCCAGTATGTATAGCTAAAACACAATATTCTTTTTCTGATAATCCTAAAAATTTACAATGCAAAGAAAAATTTAATATATCAATAAATGAAGTAATAGTAAAAGCTGGTGCAGAATTTGTAGTAGTAAAAACTGGAAAAATATTTACTATGCCAGGTCTTCCAAAAGTACCATCAGCTGAAAATATAGATATAAACGAAAACGGAGAAATTGTAGGAATTTTTTAAAAATACAAAAGATTATATAAAGGGGATTTCTAATGAATAGAAAAAAGATTATTATTTATTTTGTATGTATACTTTTAATACTTTCATTTAATATTTCAAAAGTATTTGCAGAAGAAAGTGAAAAAGATGTTTTAGGAGAGCCAATATATTTAGAAGAAAATGAAGTACATATTACTGAATCAATTAATGAAAGTGAAACAAATACAAGCACAATAGAAAATGATCAAATAAAACATACAAAAGAAGAAATAACAAAAAAGTATTTAAATTCTAAATCAACAGTAGGCTTAGATACAATTAAGCACCTGTAATCGAAGGACCAAATTATAAAGAAGGAAAATTAAGTTCTTTAGCTAAAAGTGATTTTTTAAATTTACTAAATTTTTATAGATATTTAGCTGGTGCAAAAGATGTTGAAATTTTTGAAAATTATATGTCAAATAATGGAAAAGGTGCAGTATTATTAAGTGCTAGTGACTTTTCTCATACTCCTACACAACCAGATGATATGTCTGATGAATTTTATGCATCAGCGATATATGGAACAAATTTACCATCAAATACTGGATATAGCCCTAGTGGAAATATATCTGCTGGAAGTTTTTTTACAAGCTCAATTAAAAGTTTTATAGGAGATACATCAAATCTAGTTCTTAATAGTGTAGGACATAATATAATTATCAAACATATACAATTAATTATATTGGTGCAGGTACAACAACTTGTACAATAAAATCAAAAGAAAATTCAAACATAAGCTATAATATAGAAATCACTGTTTATAATAAAATAGAATCTATACATTTGGAAAAATATAATTATACTATAGATAAAGGCAAAACAGCTCAAGCAAAAGTTATATATTCTCCATCAGATAATTTAAAATTAGATGATAAAGAAGTAACTTATGAAATTAAAGATACAAATATTGCAACAGTAGATAGTAATGGATTGATAACTGCAAAAAATGCTGGAACTACAACAATTACAATAAAAAATGCAAGCGGGCTAGAGTATACATCTAATATAAAAGTAGTAATACCAGTAGAAAAAATTTATTTTGATAAAAACATTTATGAAGCAATGTTAGGAGAAGATATTTCTTGCAGTATTATAGTAACACCAGAAGATGCTACAAGTAAGGAAAATTACATATATTCATATAATGAAGATGAACTTATTTGTTATAAAAATACAAATAAGATAAAAAGATTAAAATCTGGAGAATATGATGTAAAAGTAGCTTTAGAAGGGAAAGAAGGCAGTGCAAAAGTACGTATATATGAACCAATGAAATCTTTTGAATTGCAAGAAAAAAATGTAGAAATATATATAAATCAAAGATATTCACCAACGCTTATAAATATATTACCAAGTGGTGAGTATACTAAATCAGAATATATATTAGAAACTTCAAATTCTAATATTGCTAAAATAGATAACGGAAAAGTTGTAGGTGTAAATAAAGGAAGTACAACTATAAAAGTAAGATCAAAATATGATGATAAAATATATCAAACTTTTAGTGTAGTAATAAAAGAAGAAGAATCATATGCTTCTGTAGAATATACAACACATGTGCAAAATATAGGTTGGCAAGATTATGTAAAAGATGGAATTATGGCAGGAACTTCTGGATTAGGTCTAAGACTAGAAGGAATAAAAATAAGATTAAATTCACCATTAGAAGGAAATATAGAATATAGTACACATATACAAAACATAGGTTGGCAAGAATATAAATTAAATGATAATATGAGTGGAACATCAGGAAAAAGCTTGAGATTAGAAGCAATTAAAATTAATTTAACAGGTACAATTGCAAAAGTATATGATGTATATTATAGAGTACATGCTCAAAATGCAGGATGGTTAGGTTGGGCTAAAAATGGTGAATCAGCAGGTACAGCTGGATATGGATTTAGATTAGAAGGAATTGAAATTAAATTAGTAGAAAAAGGAAATAAAGCACCTAGAAGTACTACAAATTGTTTTGTTCAATTATAATAATCAAAAAGATAGATATTAGATATTTAATAAAAAATAATATCATTAATAAAAAAGAAAAGTGAAGAATAAAAATTCTTCACTTTTTATATAAATATTAAAATTCATTTATTTTTGAGAATTATTTGTATTTAATTCTTTTTTTATCATTCTTGGTATAGCATAAAATAATTTGTAAATAGCAAGTTTTATTTTCTTTCTAATCATATAAAATTTAGATAATTTTCTTGAACAAATAACAAATTTATCTTCATCTCTTACAGTTAAAGCTGTGCAAGCTGCTACTGAATCTTCAAAATTTTCATCAGAAGATAAATTTTCTTCTGTTGATTCTTCGTTTTCATCAGTATCTTGGCTAATTTCATTATCAATTTCAGAATCTATATCTAAATCATCTATAATATTTGAATCATAATAATCATCATTTAAAGTAGAAGGTGTATTATTATCATCATTGTTATTTTTATCTGTATCATCATTTTCTGTATTGCTATTATCTTCACCATTAATTTCAGTATTTAATGTTTGTACATCATTTTGTTCAGAATTTTCTTGATCAAATATTTGCATAATATCAGTTAAAAGTTCATCAACGATAAGTGAAGATACTTCAGAGTCTTCATTTTCTTCTACTGTTGAAATTAAATCATCAATATGATTTTTTTGTATAGTATTAGTAATATTGTCAGATGATTCATCGGTTTCATTAAGTGATACTGAATCTGAAAATTGTTGTTTTTGTGAATTGTTTTTTTCATTGCAAGATACTAATAATGAATTAGTTGTTTCTATAATTTCATTTTTTAAATCTTCTATTAATTCTGACATAGAAAATTCAGATTCTTCATTTAAAACAGGAATTTCAGTTTCTGCTTCTTCTGCTTCTACTATTGAAATTGAAGAAGTTGCATCTGAAGATAATTCATTATTTAATAAATCTGTAATTGCTTCATTTTTTGTTTCAGTAGTTTCAGCTTCTTCAAAAGAATATAATCTTTCTTCTAATAAAGGAGAAAGTATTTCTTCTATTAAAGCATCTACGTCAAAATCTTCCATATAATCAAATTTTGTATTTGATTCTTCAAGTATGTCATTTAGAAGTTCATGTTTAGTATTTTCAGTTTTTGATGTATTTGTTATGGATTCTTGAGAAATGTTTTTATCTACTTCTAATATAGGTAATGTATAATTTGCTGAATTATTATTATCCCATTCATAATTTGAATTTCTAAAACAGAAATGAATATTATTGTATTGAAGCATTCTTATTTTTGCTAAAAATCCATTTTCTTGTTTTGACATTTCTTTTTCAGTTGTGTAATCCCAATTATTACCAAAACCATATACTATAAAAACTCTATCAGAATTTTTACGATATAAATCACCAGAATAAAAAATTGAGCATTCTTGATTTTCAATTAAATTATTTTCATTTGTAAAGTCCATAACAAAAATCTCCTAAATATTTTACTTGTATACATTATAACTATAAAAATACTTTAATTCAATAATAAAAGACTAGAAAAAACAACAAAAAGTATTAAGTTTTTATTACAAATTTACAAATATGTAACAATAGCAAAAAATATATAGAATGTATAAAATTTACATATTTGGAAAATATAAAAATATATAAAATTTAATATAGTGAGGAAAAAATGAAAAGAAATAAAATATTGTATTTTTTTATATTAATATTAACTATTATATTTTTAGCAGTGTTAAATTATAAAACATATGCTTTATCTAAATATGGTTCAAGTGGGGATGAAGTAAAAAATATTCAAACAAAATTGAAACAATGGGAATATTATGATGGAAATGTTGATGGTATATATGGTTCAAAAACATATGAGGCTGTGAAAAAATTTCAAAATAAAAATGGTTTAACAGCAGATGGCATAGCAGGAGAAAAAACATTAAATGCATTAGGAATTAATACCAAATCTAATAATTCGCAAACATCTTCTGCACAAAATAATAATAGTAATTTATATTTATTAAGTAAATTGGTATATGCAGAAGCAAGAGGTGAAGAATATAGAGGAAAAGTTGCTGTTGCAGCCACAGTCTTAAATAGAGTGGCACATGCATCATTTCCAAGTACTATAGCAGGGGTAATATATCAATCTGGTGCATATACATGTGTAGCAGATGGACAAATAAATTTAGAACCTGATAATGAATCTAAAAAAGCAGCACAAGACGCCATAAATGGCTGGGATCCAACATCTGGATGTATTTATTATTTTAACCCCAATACTGCAACTTCTGAATGGATATGGTCAAGACCACAAGTACTAACAATTGGAAAACATATTTTTTGTAAATAGAAATTACTTTCATAATATATATTTAAAGTATATTATGAAAGTTTTTTTATATAATAAATTGACAAAAACATAACAAATTGGTAATATAATTCTATAATATGGAGGAATTTATTATGAGTATATACCCAAAATCTTATTTTGAAAAAGTAACTGATATTTCGCCAGAATTTTTAAAAGAAAATAAAATTCAAGGGCTAATATTAGATGTTGATAATACATTGATTGATTTTGATAGAAATCTATTAAAAGGAATAGATGATTGGTATCAAAAAATAAGAGAAAATGACATAAAATGTATAATTTTATCAAATAGTAATAAACAAGAAAAAATAAAAATGGTAGCAGATAGTATTGGAATTCCATTTATTTATTTTGCTACGAAACCATTAAAAAGAGGGTTTGTAAAAGCTCAGAAACAATTGGAAATCCAAAATGAAAATATAGCAGTAGTTGGAGATCAAATTTTTACAGATGTTATTGGAGCTAATAGATGTAAAATGTTTTCTATATTGGTAAAGCCAATTGCAGAAAAAGATATATGGATTACAAAAGTGAAAAGACCAATTGAAAATATGATAATAAGACATTACTTAAAAATAAATAAAAGATAGGAAAAAAATATGTATTATAATAATGTAGGCATACACATATATGCAATAATAGCTTTAATTGGATTAATAGTAGGAAAATTTGTTGCTTGGTGCAATATAAGACTTCCAGAAAATAAAAAAATATTTAGTGAAGAATTTTTTGAAGAAAATAAAAAAGGATTGAAAAATAATTACATAATAATGATAATTACAGCAGTTTTATATGTTGCTGTATTATATAAAATTGGATTAAAAGATACATTTTTTAAAAATTTAGAGCTTATCAAATTTTTAATTTTAATACCAATGTTAGTATGTACATTTTTTATTGATTTAAAGCATAGAATAATTCCAAATAGATTAACACTTACAATATTTGAAGTTCGGATTATTAATTACATTTATATATGGAATTAATAATATAAATGTGTTTATAAATATGCTTTTAGGAATGTTTACAGGAGCGGGAATATTTGTACTTATAACTTTATTAGGTGGTATTTTAGCTGGAAAAGAAGCAATGGGATTAGGAGATGTGAAATTTATGGGAGCAGTAGGATTATTTTATGGTCCAACTGTAATTGCTGAAATTTCTTTATTATCTTTCATACTTGCGGCTTTATCTGCTATAATAATAGTTCCTGTTAGAAAATTTATCTTAAAAACAAAAGATGAATATATACCTTTTGGACCTTTTTTAGTAGTATCTTGTATAATTTGTATATTTTTAAAATCAAATGTTATAGTTACTACTTTTATGGCGTTTTGTAAAGGAATAAGTAATATGATTTTAGGAATTTAAAAGGAGGAAAACACTTTTATGAATGTTAAAATCAAATGGTTAAGAAATCAATTATTATCATTAAAATTAGATGGAATGATAGTATCTAATCCTTTAAATGTCAAATATTTAACAGGTTTAAATGAAGAAGGAATTTTAATTATCGCACCAAAAGAAAATATATTTGTTACAGATAGTAGATATATAGAAAGTGTAAATAGAAATTTAACAATAGATGATGAAATTGTTGCATATGATACTAAAAATCTTAATAAATATGATTATGAAGCAATTTTTATGCTTTGTGAAAATATAGGATTTGAAGAAAAATATGTTACATATGAATTATATAAAAAATATTTACAGCTTTATCAAGTAAATTTAGTAGAAACAGAAGGACTAATAGAAAATCAAAGAATAGTAAAAGAAGAAGAAGAAGAAATAGAAAATATTAAAAAAGCATGTGAAATTACAGATAAAGCATTTTCATATATAATTCAAAATATAAAAAAAGGAATGACAGAAAAAGATATTGCTTATGAAATTGAAAAAGCAATGATAAAAAATGGAGCAGACGGATTAGCTTTTGATACGATAGTAGCATCAGGAAGAAATTCATCAATGCCACATGCTATACCTACAGATAGAAGAATTTTACCTGGTGATATTATCCAATTTGATTTTGGATGCAAATATAGAGGATATTGTTCTGATATGTCAAGGGTAGTATTTGTAGAAGAAATGGATGAATATTATAAAGAAATTTATAATTTTGTATTAGAAGAACAGGAAAAAATAGCTACATCACTAAAAGATGGAACAAATATAAAAAATGTTATTAAAGATAGAGAAATTGAATTTAAATTAAAAAATTATGAAATATTACATTCTTTTGGTCATGGTGTAGGTTTAGAAATTCATGAAGCACCATTTTTAAGATCAAAAATGGATAATATATTAAAAGAAAATGCAACTATTGCTATAGAACCAGGTGTATATATTTCAAATTCTTTTGGAATTAGAATAGAAGATACATATCAAGTTACAAAAAATGGATGTGTAAATTTAACTAATTCAACTAAAGACTATACTGTAATAAAATTAGTATAAAAACTTGATTTAAAGGGAAATATATGGTAATATAATATATAGTTTGTTAATATAAATAAAGAAAAGGAGAGATAATTATGGCAGACGTATACATGGCAGGAGATTTAAGAAACAATACAACATTTGAATTAGACGGAAACGTATTTAAAGTAGTTGAATTTCAACACGTAAAACCAGGAAAAGGAGCAGCATTTGTTAGAGTAAAAATGAAAAATGTTATAACAGGGGCTGTTATAGAAAGAACATTTAATCCATCAGAAAAATTACAAGGTGCAGAAATCGAAAAAAGAGATATGCAATATTTATATAATGATGGTGGATTATATTATTTAATGGATAATACAACATATGAACAAATACCACTAAACGAAGAACAATTAGGTGATGCTTTAAAATATATTAAAGAAAATATGAATGTAACAGTATTATCTTTTAAAGGAAAAGTATTCAATGTAGAGCCACCAATGTTTGTTGAATTAGAAGTTACATATACAGAACCAGGATTTAGTGGAAATACAACAACAACATCAGGAAAACCAGCTACATTAGAAAATGGATTAGAAATTTCAGTTCCATTATTTGTAAATATAGGAGATGTTATTAGAATAGATACTAGAACAGGTTTATATATGGAAAGACTATAGGAGGTAATTAGTATTGCTAAATAATAAGTTCAATGAAGTTATAAAAAATCTTGAAAAGAATATTGATTCAGAAAAAGATTTGAAGTATGCAAAGGAACAAGTTATTGAATTAACAATGGTGTATTTAGCTGAACTAGGAAATATAGAAAAAATATATAACAAAAACCTAAAAATTATATTAAAAAGAATATCTGATTTGGAAGAAAAAATTGAGAAATTTGATGAGGAAAATGAAGTTGATGTTGAACCAATTTCATGTCCTTATTGCAATATGAATTTTCTTATTGAATATGATTCAAATAATACAGAAGTAAAATGTCCAGAATGCAAAAATATTATTGAATTAAATTGGGAAAAAAATTCTGATGAAGATATGTAAAAATTTAGAAAAAATCTAAAGGATTGACGGCTATGCCGTCTTTTTTTATTGTAAGATGTAAATGTGGTCCTGTAGTTGCTCCATTGGTATTTCTTCCAGTAGAATCTTTATATGGATTATTTAAAACATTATCAACATATTTTGGGCCAACTTCTGCAATTTTTTCTTTTTTGGAAACGTTTTTTCCTTTATAAACTATAAAATTTGGAGAAACATGAGAATATGATATTTGAAAATTTGATGATTGGATAGTGACTGTAAAACCACTAGCACCTTTAAAACCTGTATAAGTAACTATTCCGGACAAAACAGAATATATGGAAGATTTTTCTGGTGATGCAATATCAATACCTGAATGATTTGTAGATGCACCAGTTGTAGGAGAAATTCTCTTACCAAAATATGAAGTTATTTTATTATATCCGGGGAGTGGCCAAAAGAAACTATTAGAATCATCAGATGGAAAAAATAGTGTTGCATTATCTGAAGAATTATTTAATAAATTGGATTTTTTGTTAGAATATAAAATAATAGATGAAAAAATAGTTAATAATATAATTAGAGAAAATAAAGATTTTAAATAATTTTGTAAATTCAAAAATACTCCTTTCAAATAAAAAATTAACCCACGAAAAATCGTGGGTTTGGCAGGGGTGGAAGGAATCGAACCCTCCTCTGGAGTTTTGGAGACTCTTATTCTACCGATGAACTACACCCCTAAATGATACTTAAGTATTATACAAGAAAAAAAATAATAAATCAATAGCAAAATGAAAAATATCTATTTATTTTTGTTGTTGTGTCAATGATGTGAAACAAGAAAATAAAAAAATATAATTAAAT
>CAZYST010000011.1:0-38404 GCA_964650305.1 uncultured Lachnospiraceae bacterium | reverse complement strand
AAATCACTTATTCTATTTTTATTTAATTTTGTTTCACATCAATTGTAATATAACACTATAACGCAAAAAACTAATTGAAAATATAATTCAATTAGTTTTTATCTTTCATAAAATATATAAAATTAGTTTATACTAAATTAGTTTAAACATAATTATATTTTTTCCTTTTTGTAATTAAAAATGTAATACTTACTATTAAAGATAATATTTCTGCAACTACTATTGCTAACCATATTCCCGTTGTTTCAAATATTGCTGGTAATATTAAAATTGTAGCTACTTGGAATACTAATGTTCTTATAAATGAAACTAAAGCAGATACTAATCCATCATTTAAAGCTGTAAAGAAACTTGAAGTAAAAATATTTATTCCGCTTACAAGATATGATAACGCATATATTCTAATTGCTGTTGCTGTAAATTCCACTAATTCTTTATCATAACTTACAAATATACTAGCTAAAGGTTTTGCTAAAATTTCTGCTAACATTGTCATAATTACTGATGCCATAACTAATAATTTTAAACTTTTCTTAAATAATCCTTTTAATTCTTCTACATTATTTGAACCATAATGATATCCAACTATTGGAGCTGAACCTATTGAGTATCCTAAATAAGTACCTACAAATATAAATCCAACATACATAATAATTCCATATGCTACAACACCATTAGAACCTGCATATTCCATTAATTGCATATTATACAACATATTTACTAATGACATTGATAGATTAGTTACCATTTCTGAAGATCCGTTTGTACATGCTTTTATAATTGTACTAAATTCAAATTTTGTCTTAACTAGTCTTAATTTACTTTTATTTTTTCTACTAAAATATACTAAAGGTATAATTCCACCAACAATTTGACTGATAGCAGTAGCAATTGCTGCACCAGCAATTCCCCATTTGAATACATATATAAATAAAAAATCTAATATCATGTTTGTTATTCCGGCACAAACAGATATAATTAATCCAAATGTAGGCATTTCTGCCACTACTAAAAATGATTGGAAACTATTTTGTAGCAAAAATGCAATAAGAGATATTAATAATATTTTTCCATACTCTAAACAATATTTTAACATATTTTCGTCTGCACCTAATTTAATTGCTATAGGCTCTAAAAATACAAGTCCTAATATTGTAAAGATAGCGCCTAAAACTATTAATATGTACATAAGCATTGAAAAATATTTATTTGCTTTTTCTGAATCTCCTTCACCTAAAGTTTTAGAAACGATTGCGCTTCCTCCTGTTCCTATCATAAATCCAACTGAACCAAATATCATTAATACTGGCATAATTAAATTAATTGCTGCAAATGCATCACTTCCAACACAATTTGATATAAATAGTCCATCAACAACTCCATATATTGATGAAAATATCATCATTATTATTGTAGGTAATGTAAATTTTATTAATTTTTTATATGTAAAATGCTCTGATAATTCTATTTTCATTTTTATTCTATTCCTCCATACCAATTTTCTATATATGTTTTTAAAGATGGGATTATTTTCTTTATTTGTACATTTGTTGTATTTATACAAAGATTATAATTTTCCTTTTTTCCCCATTCACAATTTGATATTAAATTATAAAAATTAATTCTGTTTTTATCTATTTCTTTTATTTTCTTTTCATATTCTTTAACCGAAAATTCTTCTTCGTCTTTTTTAGCTTTTTCTCTGCAACGATTTATTTTAGCCTCTAAAGAAGCATATACAAATATTTTCATTGGATTATATTCTTTTAATATGATATCTGCTCCTCTTCCTACTATAATTGCATTTCCTTTTTCTGCTATTTGTTTTAAAATTTTATTTTGAGCAATTAATATTTCTGTTTGATTATTTTGCATAACAGAATATGTTGCAAATGATTTAGCAAATTGAAAAGCATATGGATACATTCCTTTTTCTGATATATTTTCTAAATATTCTTTTGACATACCTGTTTCTTTTGCAAGTAATGTTATAATTTCTGAATCATAATAAGCATATCCTAATTCATCTGCTAATCTTTTTCCAATTTCTTTTCCACCACTACCAAATTCTCTACTTATAGTAATTATGTTGTTCATTTTTTCCTCCTTAAATTACATAATAAAAAGCTCAGCCATTTTTAAAAATAACCGAGCTCACTCGACATCTTATCGACTCATGTTAAAAAACGATGCTACGGCATCAAGTCCTCCGATGAATTTATTTAATTTTCTTATGAAAGTATAACAAAAATATACTTTATTGTCAATTTTTAAATTTTAATGTTTTTCTAATTTATTTTAATTCCTTTATAACTTTGCATGGATCTCCAACTGCTACAACATTAGAAGGTATATTTTTTGTAACAACGTTTTTATCTGATTATTTTTATTGCATATGTTGTATTTATTATAAAAATACACACTTAGAATTTATAAGTGTGTACGTTATAGATTTGCTAACGGATTGCTTTCTACTGCATTTCTTATTTGTTCATTATCAACATGAGTATATATTTCTGTTGTAGCAATGCTTTCATGTCCTAAAAGTTCTTGCAATGCTCTTATATCTACTTTTCCATATTTATACATTAAAGTCGCTGCAGTATGTCTTAATTTATGAACAGAATATTTATTAGTATCAAGTCCAGCTTTTTTTAATTCATCTTTTACTATAAATTGAACTGTTCTATTACTAATTCTCTTTTTTTGTTCACTCAAAAATAAAGCATCTTTTGAATTAAATTTTACACCTTCTTTTGGCCTTTGTTCTAAATATTTTTTTATAGATTTGATACAAGCTTCATTTAAATATATTGTTCGCTCTTTGTTTCCTTTTCCAATTACATTTAATTTATTGTTGCTAAAGTCTATATCTTTTAAATTAATATTTACAAGTTCAGAAAGACGCATACCACAATTTAAAAAAAGTGTTATTATTGCAAAGTTTCTATCAGAATTTCTTGATTCATCATCAGCAGATATTTCTAATAATTTTTTACTATCTTCTAAAGTTAAATATTTGGGTAATCTTTTTTCCATTTTTGGATTTTCTAAATCTTGTGTAGGATTAAATGGTATTTTTTTAGTTTTATTACATAAATATCCAAAAAATGTTCTTAAACTTGCTGCTTTTCTTGCTATTGTAGCAGATTTACTTCTATAATTTCTTTTTAAATATGCTAAAAAAGCATGTATATGTGGAAGTTCTATTTTTTTTATAATCTCTAAATCCATATCTTTTATTGATACATTTTTTATATCTTCATCTTCTTTTATGTGAACCAGTCCAAATTCACATTTTATAAATCGTAAGAAGTGTGATATATCATAATTATATTCTTTTATAGTATTTTCTGATTTATTTAGAATAGTTTCCATATAATCTAAAAAATCATTTAAAAATTCTGGATTTTCATTTCTATCTCTCATATTTTATCCTTTGAAAGTATTTTTTATGATAATATCATTTTTCCAATTTTTTTACAATATTTTATTTTAAACATTTTCCTTATATTTTGATGTAGAGAATTTCGAAAGAATTATAGTTCTGCTATTTTTAATATTTGATTACAATATATAGTAGAGCTTTCTAAATTGTTTAATTTTTTAATTTCTAAAACTATATCTCTTATATCATATTCTTTATAATATTCATTATTATATTTTTCTAATTTAGCTATTTTCCATAATGTTTCACCTTCTGAAACAACTATATTTTTATATTCTACTTCTTTATATGAATAACTTTTGTTAGATAAAAATATAATTAATACAATTGATATTATAAACCAGAGTGTTAAAACAGCATTTACAACTCTTGCAATATTTAATTTTCTTTTGTAAACTTTTCTAACTATTTTTCTTTGTTCCATATATACCTCCAAAGCGAACAATATTTTGCTTTATGAAGGTATTATATACGAACATATTTTCGTTGTCAATACTTTTAGAAAAAATGTTCGCTTTTATTTGTTCTTTTTTTCTTTTCCCTTTACAATGTCTTCTATTTCTAATTTTCCAGCACGGGTAATTGATGTATATCCATATTTATTTTTTATACTATCTAATACAGAATCTATTTTATCTTGCTTGTCATCTGTTTTAAAAAATGAGAGTTGTACCTCTTCTTTATTTTCTAAATTGTCAACTCTTAATCCTATAAGCCTTATATGCTCATTTTTATACATTTCTTCTAAAATTTCTTTTGCAGTATTTAATATAACCTTTGTTGAAGATGTTGCATATTGAAGTTTTTTTTGATGAGAAAAATCAAGAAAATCTTTTGTTCTTAATTGCACATTAACAACATTAGCTACCAAATTATAATTTCTTAGCCTATAAGAAACTTGTTCTGAAAGAGCTACTATTATTTTATATATATCATCAATATTATTAAAGTCTTTTGGTAAAGTAACAGAATTTCCTATACTTTTTGGCAATTCTATTTTATTATTAACTTCTGATTCATCTATACCATTAGCATATTCCCATATTAATTTTCCATGTTTACCAAATTTTTTTATTATAAACATTTCATCTGATTTTGCTAAATCTCCTATTGTTTTTATACCTAAATTATAAAGTTTTGGAACAGTTTTTCTTCCTAACATAAATAATTCGGAAACGGGTAGATTCCACATTTTTTCTTCTATTTCATTAGCAAATAAAGTATGTACTTTGTTTGGCTTTTCAAAATCAGAAGCCATTTTTGCAAGTAACTTATTATTTGCCACACCTACATTTACTGTAAAACCATATTCATTATAAACTCTTTTGTTAATTTCATATGCCACATCTAATAAATCTCTTTTTTGTAAATAATGTGTCATATCTAAAAAACATTCATCTATACTAAAACGTTCTATTTTATCAGTATATTCTAATAATAAATTATATAGTTTATTTGAATATTCTTTAAAGATTTCGAAATTTGATGGAAAAACTTGTAAATTATTACATTTCTTTTTAGCAAAATAAATTGGTTCACCTGTTATAATTCCCATTTTCTTAGCAATTGGACTTTTGGCTAAAACTATACCAGATCTACGTAATTCATCTCCTCCTATTATAGAAGGAATTGTTCTAATATCTAATTTTGATCCATTTTTTAGCATATCTACAGCAGTCCATGACAAAAATGCATTATTTACATCAACATGTAAAATTTGTTTTTCCATAAAAAAACTCCTTGATATAATACGAAATTCTGTTTGTATTATATCAAGGAATGTTTTCTTAGTCAATATACTTAATTGAAAAAGAAAAATTTTACTGTTATTTATTATATTAAAAAATTCTTTCTTAGTCAACACCTTTAATCTATTAATTTAAATTTTTTAATTCATCATATTTTGTTTCTTCTTTAGAATATTCTTCTGGCTTTTTTCCTACTCTTGTACTCATATATTTTCCCATCAACAAATATATTATTATAAAGAATATTCCCATTATTATCATACAATATGCTGTAGACATTTTATCTATTAAAAATGCTGCTACTATACCAGCTAAAAATCTTACAGCATTTCCTATTAAATTTTTAGCTGCAAAAATTTTAGTATCAATATTTTTATTAGAAAAATTACTTAAATATCTATCTATTATTGTATAATACATTCCATAACAGAAATTGTATATTAAAATAGAAATTACAATAATTGCAAATAAAATTAAAGTTGTTTGTGCAGGTATTGCACAAATTCCAGCTACTAATGTACTTATAGATAATAATAATGATATAGTCATTAATGATTTATTTTTAAATTTTTTATTAAATTCGTTTTCTTTTTTAGAAGCAATAGCACTAACTACACTTCCTACTGCAGATATGATTCCTATTATTATAGAAGATATTTTCATATCTTCTAATAAACTAACTGTATAATTTGTTAAAACAGCTAATAAACTTACTAATAAAGCTGCTTCTAATATTAAAGCTTTTAATCTATTAGATTTTAATATATATTTAAATCCTTCAGTTATTTCATTCATACTTTTTAAATAAGTTAATTCACCATTTGAAGTATTTTTCTTTTGAACAGGTTCTATAAATAATAATGATAATATAGCAACAATCATAAGTATAATTAAAGAAACTATTATAGGTAAATATCCATTTATTACATATAAATACCCTGCTATTACTTTAGAAACAGCATTATATATATAATATCCTGTAGCACCTTTTGCACTAATAGTTGCAAATATTTCACTTTTATATTTTGAAGGTGGAATAGATTCATGTAATAAACTTGGATCTGCAATATTTTTTATGGAAAACGCTATTGCTGATATAAATTCTGCAAATATTAAATCTGGTAAATTCCTACTTAGCATTATTATTACCATATAAAAACAATTCAAAAAGCTTCCAAAAACAATACTATTTTTTCTTCCTAAAAAATCTACAATTATATTTACAGGTATTTGTAAAAATATACTAAAAAAAGCATAAAATGAGCTTTTAAGTACTACATCTGCTGCACTAATTTTTTTTATTTGAGTTAAAAATAGAAAATCGATAGTATAAAAAAATAAATAATCCCATGACAATTTCTTATATATAGGAAATATTTTCATATTAGTTTTTCTCATTTTTTGTTTTTCACTATTTTTATGCTCCATAAATTTCTCCTTTGTTTAATACATTTCTATAATTGCATGTAATTCTTTTTCATCATTACTTTTAATTACAATTATATGTTTGTTTTCTTTTGTTGTATATAAAACTTTTACTTTTTCACCACATTTTATTTCTTTTTTATACATTATTTGAAAATTATTAAATTGATTTTGGTTATACATCTCTTCTGGTAAAACTTCACTTGCAATATCTAAATAATATATATTATGAACATGCTTATTTATATCTATCATATCTTTAGTTATCAAATATTCACATTCTTTAGTAAAAACTTCTGGTTCTTTTAATTTTTCTATATCTTCTTCTTCAAAAACATTTTTAAATTCTGTTCCATATTTCTCTTCTAATATTTTATCTGTTTTTTTAATTTTCCAAGTGTCTATATTCATATAAATCCATTTTGAAGTTGCTATTCCTATTATATTATTTTGTTCATCATATATTTCAAAATCACGAAAAGCATATATTTTATCCATTTTTCTAGACCATGTTTTTACTCTTATTTTATCTGCATATTTAGGTCTATTAAATAATTTTACTTTCCAAGCTAATAATATCCAAGTATGCTTTACAGTATTTATATCATTTAGACCATTTCCAACTAAATTAGAGTGTATCCCACCCATATCTTCTAAATAACTTAATAGTGCAGTATTTGATAATTTATTTTTATCTTCTAAATCTCTTATTCCTACAAAAAATTCTTTTTCTACAAACACTTTTAAAATCTCCTATTCTGATTTTTATATTATAATATTTTATCATAAACTAAATTAAAAAGACAAGTATTATAAAATGATATTTACCTATAAATGTTGGTATAAATTCTATAATAATATTGGTTGGATTTGTTCATTATTTAAAGCATATTCCATACTTTTTATTAAATACCTATTAGCAAAAACTAAAGATCTTGGTTTAGTTATTGGATTGTCTTGCATAAAAGGTACAAAATAATAATTTTTTCTATTTAAAAGTTTTCCTATATTTTCTGCACTACCAGATAATCCATCATTTGTAGAAATTGCTATAACAAGTGGCTTTTCATTTTTTAATTGAGATTTTGCAGCCATTGTAACTGGTGTATCTATAATATTAGTTGCTAATTTAGAAATAGTATTTCCTGTACATGGTACTATTGCTAAAATATCACATGGTATCTTAGAACCTATAGTTTCTGCTTTTTCAATACTATTTATAATTTTATTTTTAGAAATTTCTTCTATTTTTAAAATAAAATCTTTTGCCTTTCCATATTTATTGTCTATATTATATGTATTATAACTCATTATTGGTATTATATTTATACCATTTATTTTTGAAATCTTTTTTAACTCTTCTATAGTTTTAGGTATACAGCTAAAAGCTCCTGTAATTGCTATTCCTATGTTTTTATTTTCTAAATTCAAATTTTTCTCCTTTCTTTAAATTAAAACAAAAATAGATATTTTTATTACTATATTTTATGAAATTATGTATACTAAGTTGTATTTATAAAATAATTATTTAATAATTTACTTTCAGATACAGAATAACGAAGAAATTTATAAAACAATTCTATTGTGCAGTAATAGTTCTTATATTAAAAATGTTGCATAATTTTCCGATAAAAAAATAGTGAACTGATTAAATGTTAATCAATTCACTATTAATTATTTTTATAAATCAAATTTATTATAAAATATAATATTTTATTTTCTCTTTTTTCTAATTTTTCCTATTACAACACCTATTAATATAATTAATACTGGTACTACAAAGATAATTATTAATACTACTCTATTTTCTGTTTCTGTAGGCATATATGTTACATTAGTCATATCTTTTCTTATAGTTAATGTTCCTTCTCTTTCTGTTAATTCTGCTATTGCATTTAGCATAAAATCTCTATTGCTTGCAATTGAAGAAAGTGGTGTTTGTTGACTTATTGCACTTACAGAATAATCTGATATAAAGCTTCCTGTAGCTGAAATTACTAATTTAGATTGTAGTGTTTCTTCTGTTTCTTCAGAACTTGAAACATCTTTTGTTAACATATATGAAATTACATTTTTTTCTTTTAAAGAATTTGTTATAGCATCATTTATACTTGTTGATAAATCTTTTACAAAATAGGCCTCGTCACTTGAATATAATAATTCTTCATTTGTTACTTTTAAGTTTGTTAATTCTTCATCTGATTTTAAATTTAATCTAGATGCATAAATTAGAAGCATATAACTATCTGTATATATATTAGATGTTATATTATTTGTTGCTGATACATTTGGTTTAAATATATATGGATAATTTGAAACTGCATTATTTCCATCTGTTTCTACTATATATCCATTTTCAACAGATACTCCATACATATCTAATACTTTTTGTAAATTTGGAAATTCTACTTCTTGTGATAACATATCTTGTGTAAATATTATATTTCCGCCTTTATTTATATATTCTTGAATCATTGTTACTTCTGTTTCTATAAGATCTGATGCTGGTGATAAAATAAGTAAGACTGAACAATCATCTGGTACTTTACCTGTTGTTAATAAATCAAGTGTTTGATATTCATATGCTTCATTTGTTAAATAAGCTTGTAAAGAATATAATTCGTCAGATGTAAATTCATTATGTCCTTGCATAAAATATACCATTGGTTTATTTTCTACATTTAATGACAATATAGAATTTGTTATACATTGTTCTGTAACATCTACTTGTTGATATGTTGTAAGGTCATAAGTATAAAATTCATTTTGAGCATCTATTACCTTTTTTGAATCTCCAGATTCCATTATTAAAACAGTATAACCCTCTGATAAATCATTTTCTTTAACCTTTTGAGGGTTTGATTCTTCTGTTAATACTTCATAAGTTATTTTATCATTTGCTTTATTATATTGTTTTAAGAAATTTATTAAAGAACTGTCTTCTTCAAATCCATATGCATAAATATGAACATTTTGGTTTACTTTAGCCACAGCTTCTATTGAAGCATCTGATAAAGTATATATCTTATTTTCTGTAATATCTATTTCTGGTAAATCTAATGTTTGTGTCCATATATTTAACACTAAGAAAATTGCTATAAGTATCACTGCTATTAATAAAGTTTTGGCTTTACTTGTTAACCATTTTTTCTTAAATGTTAAAGATATCTTCTCACCTAAATTTGCTTTTTTATTATCTTTCATTTTTTTCTCCTTTCCTATTTAACACTTTTTCTTCTTTGCAAGTTTAAAATTGTAAGTAATACAAATAATATAGTAAAGGATACAAAAGTAATTATTTCTTTAATAGATATAATTCCTGAAGGGAATTTATCAAACATAGTTATTAAAGAAACTAAATTAAATATTTCATTTATTCCTGGTAAAAACCACATTGCTATAAATGTTCCTATTGTTAAAACACATGCTACTATTTGATTTTCTGTTACACTTGATGCAAACATTCCAAATGAAATATATGATAAACTAAGTAAGAAAAATCCTAATAATGTTGATATTGCTACAACAAATGATGGCTCTCCAAAATAACATAAAATTCCATAATACATTAATGTTGCAAGTTCTGTAATTAACATTATTATTGCAGCAGCTATAAATTTTCCAAGTACAACTGATGTTATGCTTCTAGGAGATGTTAATATCAATTGTTCTGTTCCTGTTTTTCTTTCTTCTGCAAACATTCTCATTGTTAAAACTGGTGTTACAAATGTTAAAATAGTTGCACCATTATAGAACAAATATTCAAAATTTAATATATAACTTGAAAATATTGTTAAAAAGAAAAACAAACTAAACATTATTAAAAATAATCCTATAAATACATAACCTACTGGAGTTAAAAGATAACTTTTTAATTCTTTTTTAATTATTGCTGTCATTTTTCTTATCCTCCTTTTCTTTTTTCTCAGCTATTTTTCTAGCTTTTGCTTCTTTTTTTGCTTGCTTTTTGTCTTCTTTTATTTTTTTCTTCTCTTCCTCTTCTTTTCTTAATTCATCTAATTCTTTTTCATATTGCATTTTATTAATTTCTTTTTGACTATATTCCGTTCTATTTTCTACTAATTTTATAAAAGCATCTTCAAGAGAATTTTCTTGCTTTTTCATTTCAAGTATTGCTACATCTAATTTTGCACATACTGAAAAGATTTCTTTTCTAATATCCTCTTCTGATTCTATTATTAGTTTATATGTTTTAGTATTATCAGAATTTTCATTTTCTAAGATAATATCTGTTATTTCTTTAATATCATTTTTTATACTAGTAAATTTGTCATTCATATCATCAACAGTTACTATTAATACTTTTTTCTCTGTTGTATTTGTTTCAAGATTTTCTGGTGTGTCTACTGCAACAATTTCACCTTTATCTATTATAATTACTTTTTCACAAATTTGGCTAACTTCTGAAAGTATGTGTGAACTTAAAATAACTGTATGATCTTTTTTGAAAGATTTTATCAATTCTCTAATTTCTATAACTTGTTTAGGATCTAATCCAACAGTAGGCTCATCTAATATTAAAATTTTAGGATTTCCTACAATTGTTCCTGCTAAACTTACTCTTTGTTTATATCCTCTTGAAAGATTTTTTGTTAAATTTTCTTGTACTTTTTCAAGACCTGTCCTCTCAATAGCTTCTTGTACAGCTTTTTTTCTTTCTTTTCTAGGAACAAGTTTTAATTCTGCCATATATGTTATAAATTCTTTAACAGTCAAATCTGAATATAAAGGTGTTCCTTCTGGCATGTAACCTATTTGTGCTTTTACTTTTTTAGGTTTCTTTTCTATGTTGTATCCACCTACAATTATTTCTCCATCAGTAGGCTCTATAAATCCTGTTATCATATTCATAGTAGTTGTTTTACCAGCACCATTACGTCCAAGAAAGCCTACTATTTCACCTTCTTTGACTTCAAAGTTTATGTTTCTTACAGCATAAAAATCACCATATTTTTTAGTAACATTCTTAACTTTAATCAAAGTAATTTCCTCCCTTTTATATTTTGTTTTTATTCTATAGATTAAATCTTAAAATAAGCTTAAATTTGTAAAAATTATTGTTTTATTGCAATTAATGCTTTGATTTTTATTCCTTCTTTTGAAAACATTTCTTCATGTTCTGTCATTACATTTATTTCAAATATATTTTCATTATGCAAATCATATGTTTTTTGTATTATTTTGAATCCTGAATTTTCAAAATATTCTAAACTATCATTAAATAATTCATCATCATCTGTTTTAAAATATATTTCTCCATTATCTTTTAAAAATGTTTTATATTTTTCTAATTGTCTTCTATGTGTTAATCTTCTTTTTTTATGTTTTTCCTTTGGCCATGGATTACAAAAGTTTATATATATTCTGTCTACTGTATCTTCATTTGAAAATACGTTTTCAATAAGTTCAACATTTGCTCTTATAAGCAACAAATTATTTGGAAATTCATTGTTATATGCAAGTTCAATATTTCTTTTTGAAAGTCCAAGCATTGCTTCTATCATGTCCACTGCTATATAATTTATATTTCTATTAGAAGAGGCTAATTTAGAAATAAATTGTCCTTTTCCACATCCGAAGTTCTAAATATAATTTTTCATTTGTATTATCAAATTTACTTTTCCATTTTCCTTTATATATTTCTGGTTTATCAATATAAAATTTTGAATTATCTAATTCTTCTCTTGCCCATTTTTTTCTTCTTATTCTCATTTATTTTCCTTTCTTTATTTAGATTGTGTTTTATATGTATCTCTTGATAATTTTTCTTTTTCTACTACTTCTCCATTTTGTCTATATACTTTATATGCATCTATAATAATATTTGAACTAGTTCTTTTTACTGTTTGTGTTTCTATAGATATATCATATTCATTATCTCTTTTTAATCCATATATACTAACTCTTGCTATACCACCACTTACACTTGATTCAATTCTAATTGGATAATCTCTTGAATTTTTAAATTTAAAATCAGTAGATCCCCATACAACTGTTGCGTCTTTTCCGCCATCTACATATGAAGTTACAAACATATGATTTCTTCTAGAAACTATCTCTAAATCTGCAAAAACTACAGCATCATATAAAGTTGTACTTATCTGACAAATTCCTCCTCCAAGTCCTTGTGTTACTTGTCCATTTGAAAAGATTGCTGCTTCTTTATAGCCTGCAGCTATTGTTCTTTTTCCAACCACTTTATTATATGAAAAAGTTTCACCTGGCATTATAATAGTTCCATCTATTTTATTTGATGCTAATCTTAAATTTGTAGTTCTATCTGTATTACTTGTTGGATATTTTGTAGCAAATGTAGATAATCTATCTGGAAAAGCATCTTTATCTAAATCGCTATTAGTTATATTTGGCGTTAAATATGAAAGTTCTACAACATATTCTTCTTTATCTGGATTTTCTGATATTTCTCTTTTTAAATATTCTGTATCAAAATCAATTCCAATTACATGTGAATATACTGCATATGGATCTGTTGTATAATATGCATCTTTTGGTTCTCTATATACTTCCTCATGTATGTTTTCCACATCTATTACATCTGGGTATTTTATATATGTTGGAATATCTATGCTTCTGTTTTTAAATGATATATCTTGAAGTGCAACTAATATTTCTTTTTTTAATTCTTCTGTTTGAATTCCTGCACCATTTTTTCCATTTGTTACAATTAATTCATCATTTTCCACATAAAAACTACTTTGTTCTAATTGATCTGGTAAATTTGATTCTATATAATATAAATATCTTGTTAATTCATCTTCATTATATTCTAATATAGGATCTATATTTATATTAGACAAAAGAACAGTAATATAGTCTTGTATGTCAGAAATTAAATCTCCACTTCTTGCAATATTATAAGCAAAATTTATAGAATCTTCTATATTAAACTTTGCTTCTATTTGCTCTAATGCTAAATAATAATCATTATTTTTATATTTCAAAATAAGATGATCATTTAATTCTTCACTAAGCTTATTTGAAATAAGTGTTGTTGCTTCTTCTTTTGTAAGACCAGAAACATTAATATCTTTTATAAACACTCCTGCTTGAATGGTATTACTATTTAAATGATTTGTATAAAAAACAATAATGCTTGCAATTATTAATCCTATTACAATTGCTAATAAAATTATATATACAAGTATAGTATTGTCTTTTCTAAACATTTTTAAAGTTTGTTTATTATTTTTATATGATACTTCAAATTCTGGCATATTTTAGTTCCTCTTATATAAAAAATCTCTTATAGATTATATTTTAAAAAGTATAATAAATCAATATTTTTAAATACTAAAATCCAAAATAAATAAAAACAAAACAACAATTTTAAAACATCTATTATTTTATAAAAAAAGAGTTAATTTAAAAGTAGAATATTTTTATCTTACTTTTAAAAACTCTTTATATCTTGTTATTTTATAGCCTTTTTAGCAAAATTATTATTAATAATTTTATCATATGGTGCTTTTTTCTCAAGCTCACCAGCTTCTGTCATAACTTCTTGTAATTTATCAAAAGCATCTTCTTTTAATATTGGTGTATCATTCCATGCATCTATATTTTTATAGCTATTTACTGCATTTTCTAGCATTTCTAAATCTGTATCTGGAAAGAATTCTTGTATACTTTCAGCAATTTCTTTAGAAGTATGTTCTTTTACCCATTTTTGACCTTTATAAATTGCATTTGTAAAATTTTGAATCGCATTTTCATTATTTTCTATATAGCTCTTCTCAGCAAAATAAGCTGTATATGGTATTTCACCAGAAGCTTCTCCAACAGATGCTACTATATATCCTTTTCCTTGTAACTCTGTATTAGAAGCTGTAGGTTCAAAAAGTGTAACATAGTCAGCATTTCCTGCTGAAAAAGCACCTGCCATTAAATCAAATTTAATACTATCATCTAGGCTTACATCTTTTTGAGGATCTATACCGTTTTTCTTAAGTACATATTCTAATGTCATATATGGTACTCCTCCTTTTCTACCAGGAATTACAGTTTTTCCTTTTAAATTTTCCCATTTAAAATTTTCTTGTTTTTCTCTAGATACTAAAAAAGAACCATCCTTTTTGGTAAGTTGTGCAAAAACTTCTGTATAATTTTCTTTTCCCTCATTATATACATATATAGAAGCTTCTGGTCCTGCAAATCCTATGTCACATTGTTTTGAAAGTACTGCTGTCATAACAGCATCTGCACCTTGACCTGTAGTAAGTTCTATTTCTATTCCTTCTTCTTTAAAAAATCCTTCACTTATTGCAACATATTGTGGTGCATAAAAAACTGAACGTGTTACTTCACATACTTTTAATTTTTGAATTTCTGTAGTATTATCTTCTTTTTTTATTAATAATCCAATAATTCCACAAATTATAATTACAGAAATAATAATTATAATAAAAATTTTTCTTTTCAAAATATTTTCCTCCTTATATTTAGGCTTTGAATCTTTTAGCTCTTAGGATAAATTTTTCTAAAAGAATTACTAATCCATACATAATTCCAGCAACAATCCCAAGTATTATTACACTTGTCATAACTAAATCTAATTTAAATACTTGCCCTCCATAAACAATTAAATATCCTAATCCTGCTTTAGATACTAAAAATTCACCTGAAATTACTCCTACTAAAGAAAGTCCTATATTTACTTTTAAAGAATTTATAAAAGTTCCTATATTAGCTGGTATTATTATTTTTGTAAGAATTTGAAATCTATTACAATTAAATGTTTTTGACATTTTTATTAAATCTTTATCTGTTTTTGTAAATCCATTTAATATTTCCAAAATTGTTACAACTATTGAAATTGCCATAGCCATTACTATAATCGCTGGCGTACCCGCTCCAACCCATAATATTATTATTGGTCCTAATGCAACTTTAGGCAGGCTATTTAAAACAACCAAATATGGTTCTAAAACTTTTTCTAAAAATTTTGACCACCATAAAATTATTGCAATTATTGTTCCTAAAAATGTTCCTCCTAAAAATCCTATTATCGTTTCATAAACTGTTATTGACACATGATGTAATAATTTGTTTGAAGATAAATTAGTAAATGTTTCGAATATTCTACTTGGTTTACTTGTTATAAAGCTATCTATTATATTAAAATTTGCTAGTATTTCCCATAAAAATATTAATGTAATTAATATTAATATCTGTGTAATAATTATTAAATTTTTCTCTTTTTTTACTTTTCTTAAATATTTTTTTCTTTCATTTGAAATTTGATTATTTTTCATATGCACCAAGTTCCTTCCATAAAGAATTGAAATATAAACTAAATTTAGGACTTTCTCTGCAATTTAAAGGCGTTCTATTTTCAATATCAAAATTTATATTGTGAATACTTTTTATTTTTCCTGGCCTTTTGCTTAAGACAATTACTCTATCAGACATACTTATTGCTTCTGATATATCATGTGTTACCATTATAGTTGTTATTTTTTCTTTTTTTAATATAGAATAAATATCATTTGTTACCATTATTCTAGTTTGATAATCTAATGCCGAAAAAGCTTCATCTAATAATAACACTTTTGGTTTCACTGCAAGTGTTCTAATTAATGCTACTCTTTGTCTCATTCCTCCTGATAATTCAGAAGGATATTTTTCTTTAAACTCTTCTAAATTATACTTTTTTAAAAGATTTTCAACATATTCTATATTTTCTTTTGTTTTAATTCCTTTTACTTCTAATCCAAATAATGTATTGTTTAAAACAGTTCTCCATTCTAATAAGCAATCTTTTTGAAGCATATATCCAATTTTAGGAGATACAGTATTTACTTCTTCATTTTCTAAATATATTTTTCCAGTATTCTTTTCTTCTAGTCCTGCAATAATTGAAAGTATAGTTGACTTACCACATCCGCTTGGCCCTATAATACTTACAAATTCTCCATCTTCAATATCAAAATTAATACTTTCTATAGCTAATATTTCACTTTCTTTATTTTGGTATTTTTTGCTAACATTAACTACTCTTAGTTTTTTTGACATATATTCCTCCTTTAATTTATCCTATTACATTTTATGTAAATGTTTTTAAAAGGGTTCTAAAAAAAACATGTTAAACATTAGATTTTATTCTAAATTGTTTAACATGCTTCTTATCATATAATTTTTACTTTTATATACCAATTATTTACTTAAAAATTTTCGATTTATTTATGTAACTATTTTAATTTTTCTTCTACTATTTTTTTATCTCCATCATCACTATCGTCTTTAGTAATAATAAATCCTGTAGCTATTGGTCTTGTTTTATGAGCACCTGTACTATCTATTGGATCATTTACTATTGTATTATTTACAACTAAAACACTTGATGTACCTCCATCTAGATTTGCTGCATTATATGCTCCATAATTTTGCATTATTTCGATTAAGTCGTCCATATCTGCTCCTGGTTTTGAAACAGTTCTTCCGTCTAATACTAAAAATAATACTATACCGTCTTTTCTTTGACCTATTGCTGTTCTAGGTGCAGTTCCCCAACCACCATTTCCTAAAACAGAAGAGGCTTTTCCATTTACAATTAGAAATGGTCCAAATGTAACAGCATCTCTAATTCCCATTTTTTTAGCTTGAGATAAGCTCATTTTTCCTAAAACAAATTTATTATCTTCTGTAAAACCTATTATTCCACCAGAACCTGAATAAGTTTCTGTTGTAACATATTTTCCATTTACTACAGTAATTCCAAGTGGTGAACCTCCTGTACTATTAAAGTTTGGATCATTAAATCCTCCACCATTTATTGCTATTAATGCATCATTATCAGATGCCATTTTTGTTAAATATTGACCAGATTTTCCAATATTTTTTGTTACTACTGTTTTCACTCTTGAAGGATCATATACTGCTACTAAATAACCAGAATATCCTTTTCCTTCTATTTCTATTATTTTATAATCGTTATTTTTTTCGTCTCTTTCTAAAATAGCTCTTTCATATTCATTTTCATATTTATTATTATTTGAATTTCCTGTTTTTATTTGATCTGTGTCTGTTATTTCATCTATTTCTACTATTTTATTTTTATTTAAAACATATTGGATTGTTTCATCATCATAAAACCATGTTGCAAAATATTGATGTGTCATTGTTGTCATTGCAGTTGTTATAAGCCAATTTCTAAAGCCAGCAAATGGTCCATATAATAAAAATAATACTATTATTATTCCTATTGTTCCTAATGTGAATAAACCTGTAAAAATGCTTTTAATATTTATTTTTTTCTTATTTTTCTTATTTCCACTTCTTGAGTATCTTTCTCTTTCTATTGTACTTGTTCTTTCCATTTAAAATCCTTCCTTATGTAAAAATATCTTATAGCATTTATTTTACCTAAAAAATATCTTTTTGTCTAGTATATTAAGATATTATTAATTATTAATTTTTTGTCTTTAAATTTACACAAAAAAAGAGTGCAAAAACTATTTAAAGATTTTGCACTTTTATTTCTTACATTGCTTCTCTATATAATCTTATAAAATCTTCTTTTGATACTTCTCTTGGATTTCCTGGTTTGCAAGGATCTTCCATAGCTTTATCAGCTAACATTTCTAAATCTTCTTCTTTGCATCCTGTATCTTTTACAGTTTGTGTAACACCAACTGATTTTGATAGTTCTTGAATCATCCATACAAATGTATTTATAACATCTTGATCATTTAAATTTCTTGCATCTGGTCTTCCAATATGACAAAGTATTTCTCTAAATCTATCTGCACATACTTCACCATTAAATCTCATAACAGTTGGTAAAAGTATTGCATTTGCAATTCCATGTGGTGTATCATATACAGCACCTAATTGATGTGCCATTGAATGAACTATACCAAGACCAACATTTGAAAATCCCATACCAGCAATATATTGAGCTAAAGCCATTTTTTCTATTGCTTCTGGATTTTTTTCATTAACAGCTGCTGGTAAATTTTCAAATATAAGTTCTATTGCTCTCATATGGAACATATCTGCCATTGTATTATGAGCTTTTGTAATATATCCTTCAACTGCATGTGTTAATGCATCTAGCCCTGTAGCTGCTGCTGTTCCTTTTGGAAGTGATTCCATAAGTTCTGAATCAACAATTGCTAAAACTGGTATATCATGTGGATCAACACAAACCATTTTTACTTGTCTTTCTTCATCTGTTATAACATAATTTATTGTAACTTCTGCTGCTGTTCCATGTGTTGTAGGTAATGCTATTACAGGTAATCCTTTGTTTGCTGTATTTGATAAACCATTTAAAGAAACTACATCTTCTCTATCTGGATTTGTTATTATTATTGATATTCCTTTTGCTGTATCCATTGCAGATCCACCACCAACTGTTACTATAACATCAGCTCCTGTTTCTCTACATTTTCTTACACCATCTTGAACATTTCTTACTGTTGGATTTGGTTTTACATCTGAATATACATCATATGCAATTCCTGCATCTTCTAAAACTTTTATAACTTTTCCTGCTACTCCGCAATCTAATAAAGTTTTGTCTGTTACAAGTAATACTTTGTTAAATCCTCTCATTTTTATTTCATTTGCAAGTTCAGCTCTTGCTCCTCTTCCAAAATAAGAAGTTTCGTTTAATACGAATTTCTCTGCCATTTTAAATTTCCTCCTTTGAATTTTTAATAATATTCTTTTGTATTATTTTTAACATTTTCAAAATAATTATAACAATAAAGTATTTTTTTTGCAATTAATTTAATATCGTTTTTCTACTTTTATTTTTTTGTATTTTTTACTAAAAAATATTGCTTAATTTGCTATTTTTATTATTTAATTAAAATCTTTTATTCTTTCTTTAAAATCATTAAAATCAATTAATTTCCAAGACCAATTTTGAGAAGAATTTAATCCTGGCACATTAATTCTTGCACTATCATCTAATCCTAATATATCTTGAACTGTTATAATTGCGAGTTTTGCTTTGCATTTCATACAATATTGCATAAATCCTATATTTACATTTATATCATAACATTCATTTCTTCTTAAAAACTCTTTTAATCTTTCTTTATACTCATCATTTAAAGTTTTGTACCACCCATGTATTGTTTGGCAATCATGATTTCCAGGAAATACTACAACATTTTCTGATATATTATCATTATCATAAAAATTATTTAAATCTATTGTAAACTGCAATATTTTTTGTCTTGTGAAACCATAGTGTTCTCTTAATTTTACTGTTTCTTCTCTTATATCTCCTAAGTCTTCTATTATTAGATTTTCTATTTTTATATTCTCATTTTTAAATAATTCATCAAAAAAAGTATATCCTAAACCATCTACATAAAATCCTTCTTTTCCTGATTTTCCAATAGGTATTTTAAAAAATGAATCATATCCTCTAAAATAATCTACTCTAATTTTATCAAAAAGATTTAAATAATATTCAAATCTCTTCACTAGATATTTATAATTATCACTTTTAATATTTTCAATGTTATATACTGGACTATTCCATTTTTGTCCATCTTCATTAAAATAATCTGGTGGAGTTCCTGATTCAAAGGTAAATTTACCATCTTCCATTTCAAAATATTTAGAATGATATATAGTTTCAATTGAATCAAATACTGGATATACTGGCATATCTCCAATAATTTTTATATTTTTAGAATTTGCATATTCTTTAATTTCCATCCATTGTCTATATAATATATATTGTAAAAATAAATAATATTCTTTTGGCTGATTTTTCAATTTACTCATATGCTCAGCATAAAAAACTATTTCTTCACATTTTATAAATTCTTCATATTCTTCATTTTTCTTAAAATTATAAAATGCTTCTTGATAATATTTTTCTTTAAAATCATCATATATTACTCTATCAGACTGATTTCTGATAGCTATATCTTTTATTAAATTATGCTCTTTTAATTTATCAATTGATATATATGCCTCATTTAAAGCATAATAACTAATTGGAGAATATGGCAACCCATCACATGCGTTAATTGGTAAAATTTCCCAATATTTTACATTATTTTCATTTAATATATCAATAAATTCATATGCTTCATTTCCAAAATCACCAATACCATATTTACTTGGAAGTGAAAATATAGGTAATAAAATTCCCTTTTCTTTCATAACTTTCCTCTTTCGTTTATATTAATTCATCCATTCATTTTGTGCATATTGCCAATTATGAGCAATTTCATCTTCTGTTAATTCTTTTTGATATATTGCATAATCATATAATTTTCCATTAAATTTTAAATTACGCAATGGTCTTAAGTCTCCAATTGTAATATAATCTGGTACAATTTCTTGACCTCCAGATTCGATTTCTACTATCTTTACCCCATTTATATATACTTTTGTCATTCCTGTTCTATTTGCTGTAATTTGCATATTTATAGTAGAATTAGAATATTTAGATATATCATAACTTAAATAACCTTTTGTAAGAGTTTCATAATTGTCATTGCTATATGTTTTTCCATACAAATATGATATTATTTGTAAGTATCCTTTATACAAACCTGCCCATACTAAATTGTGTGATTTATTACTTCCATCTCCACTTCCTATAGAAATAATAGATATTGGATAAACTTCTGTATTATTTGGTTGCATAAGATCTGCATTTATTGTAAAATACAAAGAATATTCTGAATTAAAATTTTCTATACCTGTTATTTTTTTATATAATATAGGATTATCTGCATCTAAAATTATACCTTTATCTGATGCATATTCTAATTCTCCATTATTTCCTGAATACAAAGCATTATAACCACCAATATTAGTATAATCCAGATATTCTTCACAATCTTCTGAAGTTATTTTTTCTATTCCACTTACCATTCCAGAAATTAATTCCATATTTATATTAATTTTTTGCTTTATAGTTTTTTCATATGGACTTGATGTTTTTATTAATAATGTTATTTCTTCTGAATTTTTAATTTTCGCACTTGATACAGCTGTAAATTTTAAAGTTATATTATTAGTATTAGAAGTACCTCCTTTTATAACTCCATTATTTTTATCAGTTACAGTTAATGTATATTTACTACTATCTTCTAATGAAATTGTATAATTAATATCATTAGTGTTATAATCTGTATCAGAATTAAAATTGTTAATAGAAAAAGTTAATTCAGCATTTTCTTTTTCTCTTTTAATAGTTGTATCTTTAAAATTAGCATTAAAAATAAATTTACTTGATGTTATATTCATATCAATTTTTTTATTTATTACATATCTTGCTTGTGAATATATTGCAAAGCTTGATATTAATACAAAAACAAATATTAAAATTTTCCAAAGTATCTTTTTTTCTTTTCTCATACGTAACTTCCTATCTATTTATATAAAATATTTTTCCTCACTATGATACGATTATTACATAAGATAGTGTTTTTTTCAATAATTTTTCTAAAAATAATTCTATACATTATTTTTAGAAATAGTAAAAAAGTTTGTTGATAATTTTTTTCATATGATGATTGTACTCCTTTGAAAATACTATTATTTTAGACACTTATATTTTAACAAATTTACAACCAAAGTCAATTTTATGTTAAGTAATTGTTTTAATGCCTCTATACAAATTTTCTTTTATTTTTCTCTTTACCACAAAAACTTTTAAATTTTATAATATGATATTATATTGATATTTATCAATGAAAATTTATTGCTTAAATTTGCTTAAAATGCCTAAATATGCTATAATATAAGTAATATTAAGAGCAAAATAAACGAAAGTTTATGACGCAAAGCCATAGGTCTAAAAGCATATATGCTTATGATAGCTAGGTTACACAAAAGAGGAGGTAATATATATGAAATTATGGAAAAAATTTTTAATAATACTCTTAATTTTATGTGCAATATTATCAATATTTGTTATACGAAAGTTTATAATAATAAAAAAGCTTGTAAATGAATCTAAAGAATATATTAATAAAACTAATTACTTTGCAGTAGTTCAATCTCTTCAAAATGGTACTTTAAATATGTTAAAATCTTACAACAAAGATGGGAATTCTTTAACTACACTAGACATTTATGGAAAAAATATTCCAAATGAAAGAAGTCTTACTAAGTATAAAAAGGATAATGAACAAATAGGAATTATACAATCAGGGCAAGAAAAAATAGCTATATTGGATAGTTCAATTATTGGCGAAGTTAATGTTGTAAATATATTTTCTACATTTGATAATACTATGCAACAATTACAATTTGCAATAATGTCAAGAATTACAACAGATCATTATGGAGATATTGAATGTTATTTAATAGAATTAAATAGTTGGAAAATGTGGATAGAAAAAGATACAGGATTAATCATAAGAGAAATAAATGGTAACATGGTAACAGAAAGATTTTATGAATTTGATATTGTAAAAAATGAAGATATTATAAAACCTGATATATCAGATTGTAAAATACAAGAATAATAAAAAATAATATATAAAAAAGAGTTCTTAAAGAACTCTTTTTTAGTGCCGTCGAAGTAGTTATCTACAACTTTTCTGACTCTCATAACGATTGATACAAATATCAATCAATTTACATATAGATTAACAGATTTTTTAATAAAAATCAAAATATCTATAAAAATAAATTAAAAAACAAAGGAGCCAGCAGAAGCTGACTCCAGTGTCCCAAGATATTCAATGCTTATCTTGAAAAAAACTAACTTACTTGGTGATGGACTCCCAACGTGCTTTCAGAACACAATCCTGAATCTGCTCACCGTTCGAGAACGGAACAAACAGACCAGATTTGGTGTATCCAGCAGCACGCAACTCGTTCAAAATTTCGTAGCCCTTTGCCACATAGGTTTTTCCGTTGCGATAGACAAATACCACTTTCCCGTTGTTGGTGCAAAAGTGACCAATACGGTCGATAACAATGCTGTCAAAGCAAGTGGTATTGATGATAGGGTAATAGCAATCGTCGAAACAGAAGTGCTTTACCATAACACCATTTTCAGGCATCTCAAAACAATTGGCAAGAGTTTCTTCGCTGATAGTGCCAATGTGACGTTCGTCACAATATGCTTCACAGTCAGAAGCAAACTCTTCTTTACGGGACTGATGAGCCTTCTCGCGGAGAGAGTTCCACTTGAACTGTTCAGCTTTAGGATAATCCCAATTACTGAACGGTACGTAGAAACGCTTCTCACAAAAACCTGCGGAACGAAGGGAACGCATAGTGATACGAGTGGACGGAATAACGAAAACCTCGTTATCGGAAACAAAGCAAACCGTTGAGTTATTCGTTGCATAGCAACCATTGAACTTCGGCACCAGTTCCGAAATGTTGAGAGCTTCCTCCTGCGCGAACTGCGGGAAAACGGCAATCATGCCAGAATAAACCCGAACAGCTTCTTCCTTCAAAGAATCCATTGCGATGATGTTGTTGTTAGCCATTTTTTATCCTCCTTAATAATTATTGTTGTCGATCATCATGAAGCTCATGCTAACATGGAGATCATTTGTAAAAATGGTTACATATATAGTATAACATATTTACATAAAAAAGTCAAAGATCCACAAATATAAGTTTGGTTATATACTATTAAACAAGTACAAAGCAACTTTGATATGTTTTTTATGCAACAAAAAAATCAACCAGATTTTATTTTCTGATTGATTTTGTATCTATCTGTTCCATTGCTAACGCATAACTTATCTGTAATCGGCATAGCGTCAACAGCTATGAAAAGTTCGAACAGATACATCATTGGTGCCGATAGTGGGACTCGAACCCACATGGTTTCCCGCACGATTTTGAGTCGTGTGCGTCTGCCAGTTCCGCCACATCGGCATAAATTATTTACTTTAATTATATTAGCATATAAATATTTTTTTGTCTAGACTTTTTATTCAAAGTTTTTTATGTAAAAATCATAATTACAATAAATATAATTATGATTTTTACAATTATTATACTTTTAATTTTGTATTTTACTGATTTTCTTTACTAAAAAGTCTTTCTTTTATTTTATTTATAACCAAATACAAATACTCATCTTTAAATATAAGTAATGTTATCATATATATAATTACTCCTACAATAATTTGAGCAAAAACTGAAATAATTCCTGTATTTACAACTATTTTTACCACTTGACAAAAAGCAAACATAATCAAACTAGCAATTAAATATCTTGGAACTGATTCAAACATTTCGTTTAAAGATACATCTTTTCTAATATAATATATTTGAATTGCATCTACAACTAGTTGTGAAATTACTGTAGCTATTGATGCTCCTATTGCACCACTTTGATTTATTAATATATAATTTAATATAAAATTAACTATAACTCCAATTGTTACAGATATTGTATATTCTTTTTGCTTTTTTGTAGGTAATAAGTATTGAGTACCAACTACATTTGCAATTCCCATAAGCAATATTATTGGGCTTATTATATTTATTAATATTACAACTTTATCATATCCTGGACCAAAAAATACTGGTACAAAAGCTTTGGAAATACTAATTATTCCAAATGTTACTGGAAATCCTAAGAAAAATACAAAAGCAAAAGAATTTTTTAAATATTTTTTTATTTTTTCCTTATCTCCTGTTGCAAAAGTATTTGCCATTCTTGGTATCATAACTACACCTAAAGATGTAACTACTGTAATTGATAGTCTAATAACTTTTTGTGCTTGCTCATAAAATCCTACTTCTGATTTGTCAGTTATTATTTTACCTATCATTGTTTTATCTAACATATTATATACTTGATGAGCTATTTGAGGTATAAATAATAGAGTGATTTGTGGTATATGTCTTATTACATTTAAATTTTTAATTTTTGTACCTTTCATATATTTAGGTAAATATAGCCACAAAGACAAATTCCCTAAAAAGTCTGCTAGTGAATATATTAAAGTATATGTGATTAAATCTTCTTTTGTTTTAACAAATATAAACACTAGTGTTACACTAATAATTCTTACTAAAACATTCCTCGTTACTGTTCTTTTAAATTCTTCTAATCCTTGAAAAAACCAACTTATATCAAAAGCTGCTGCTACAAGTTCAAATAATAATATTTGATAATATATTTGATATTCTTGACCTTTCATAAAGAAAAAATAATAAATTATACTTGCAATTGCTATGGTAAAAAATCTAAATATACATATTTCCCAAAAAACTTTGGTTCTGGCATCCTTATTTTCTTGTGCATATGCTATTTCCCTTTGACCATATAAAGCAACACCAAGTGATCCAAACAATATAAAATATGTTACAATAGAATACGTATATGCATATATTCCTACATTTTCTGAGCCTAAAACTCTTGATATATAAGGTGTTGTTATTAAAGGCAATATTAAAATCAATACTTGATAAATCAAATTATATATATAATTTTTTGCTATACTTTTTTTAGACACTTTTTTCTCCTCTTACATAATTTCATTTTTAAAACTTGTTCCATTTTCTAGTCCTGGAAGTTCAAATATATCTAATATAGTTGCTGCAATATCTGAAAATGTTTTTCTCGTTCCTAAATTTACATTCTTTTTTAATTTTTTTCCATATATTAATATTGGAACATACTCTCTTGAATGATCAGTACTTGGTGTACTTGGATCATTTCCATGATCTGCTGTGATTATTAAAATATCATCTTCTTTTAATTCTGAACATATTTCTGGAAGTTTGCTATCAAAATATTCTAAAGCTCTAGCATATCCTTCTATATTATTTCTATGTCCATATAACATATCAAAATCTACTAAATTTGTAAATACTAATTCTTCTTTAGGATTTTTAATAGCCTCTATTGTTAAATTAATTCCATCTGCATTTCCACTTGTATGTATAGCTCTTGTTATACTTCTTCCTACAAATAAATCTTCTATTTTTCCTATTGCATAAACTTCTTTACCATTTTCATTAAATACATCTAAAACTGTTTTTCCAAAATTTTCAGCTTCGTAATCTCTTCTATTATATGTTCTTGTAAAATTATCTGGCTCTGTTCCAATATATGGTCTAGCTATAATTGTACCTATTCCATATCCTCTATCATCTATTACTTTTCTCGCTATTTTACATATCTCATATAATCTTTCAACAGATATTATTTCTTCATGTGCACCTATTTGGAAAACACTATCTGCTGATGTATAAACAAACGGTTTTCCAGTTTCCATCATTTCTTTTCCATATTGTTTTAAAAAATCTGTTCCAGATCCTTTTTTATTACATATAAAACCTGGTAAATTTGCTTTTTCAGCTATTTCATTTAGAAGTTCTTTTGGAAATCCATTTGGATATGTTTTAAAAGGCGTATCTTTTATATATCCCATCATTTCCCAATGCCCTACTGGACTATTTTTTCCTTTTGTTTTTTCTTCTGCTCTTCCATATATTCCTTCTGGTTTTTCTTCTTTTTCTGGGATTTTTAATCCATCAATATTATATAATCCTAATTTTTTCATATTAGGAATTTTTAAATTATCGTTATTATAAATTCCTTCTAAAGTATTACTTCCTTCATCTCCATATTCATATGCATCTGGATTTTCTCCAACTCCAAATCCATCTAAAACTATAACAATTGTTCTTTTCATAAAAACCTCCTTTAATTAAATAAAATCGCCTAATCAAATTTATTTTAGATAAGGCGATTTATAATTTGTTATATTTTTTCACTTTCTTTTGATTCTATATTTTCATCTGTATTATCAGCCTTTATTTCTTCTTTTGTAATTTCTATTTTTTCATTATCCCCTTCTTTAATTTCTGTTTTATTTTCAATTTCTTCTTTTTGTTCTTCTTTATCAAGATTTTCCTTCTTTTCTTCTTTTACTTTTTTATAATCCACTTCATATTCATAAACTAAAATATCTTTTGATTTTGGCAATATTAAATTATTGCTTTCTGTAAAGTAATTATTAGTTCTAAATTTACTTTTGCTCATTAATTTAAATTCTAATTTTTTTGTATCTAATAATACTTTGCTTGATAGATTCATTCCTTCTGGTAATGTTTGATTATTATTATCATAATAAATTATGTTTGTATAATATAATAATGGCATTCCTTCTTTATAATTTATTTTTATTAAATTTAAAGCTCCTTCTCCATTATCTTGATAATCTTTTAATTCATTTTCAACATTTAAATCAAAAATTTCAAATGAATCTTCTTGAATTTTTTCTGTTATTGGTACTACTTTATATAAAGACATATCATATGGTGATGTTATTTTTGGAACTGCACCTTCTATAAAACTTACTATGCTTTGCATTTTCTCTGTAAAATCAAATACATCTATTTTTTTATTAACATTTAATATTTTAAATTTGCTTTTTTCTGTTTCTCTATGAGATCTATTTCCTAAATATTTTATTTTTCTATTATCATCTGACATACTTCCAAAAATATCAAATGTTTCTGTATCTACATATAAAGCATCTTTACTATATTCTTCTTTTAATATTTCTAATGCATTTTCTAATGCATTTTTATCCATATCATTACATCTTAACATATTAAGCAAATATATTAATTCTGAATTTGCTATAAAAATACTATCAGTTTCTTCTTTAGAAAGTTTTTTTCTTTGAAGTAAATCTATTTTATTTCCTACATCTTCAAAATCCATTTCAAAATCAAAAACTTTTCTCAAATTATTTTTTGATTTTTCATCTTTTCCTGAATTATTTCCCATTTCTAAACTTAATTTTTCATCTTTATTCGAAAATTTCCAAAATTCAAATATACTCTTTTTATGCTTATCTATTTCTTCAATGTATAAATTCGCATTTCTTACTTTTGATATTAAATTTTCTAATTTAAGCTTTAATGCATTGATATCTTGATTTGAATTTCTTAGTGTTTTTTCTCCTTTTTCTAAAAGAATATGAGCTGTAATTAAATCTTCTATTGTATAATATTCTTTTTCTTGAACATCTAAATTAAGTTTTGATAATATTTCTTCTTTTTCTTTTATTTTGTTTTCTACTTCTTGTTCTTCTTTTATTTTTTTATTTATTTTTCCTGATTTAAAGAAATATTTTACTTTACCCAAAAATGTTTTTTTGTATTCTAAATATGTAGATATTTCTTTTTGTTTTACAAGATATTCTTCTTCTTTTTGAGCTACCTTTGTTTTTAAATCTGAAAGTTCTTCATTTAATTCTACTATTAATTTATTTGCTTGTTTTATTTGCTCTTCTGCAAGTTTAAATTCATCTCTTATAAATTCTGTTACATTATCATATGTTATTCTAGAATCTTTATAATATAATTCCAAATTATTTTTACTATCTATTTTTGTTGTAAATATAAAATGTTCTTTTATTTCTGTTTGCATTATAAATAAAGCTTTTAATAATTTAAAAAATTTAGTTGCATCTTCTGCTGATGAAAGTTTAACTTTATATGTACTTTTTACTTTTTCATATACAAGTGTATCTCCAACTATTTGAAGTGACATATCTCCTGTTTTATTATATACTTCATATATTGATGGCCAATTTTTTGTAAAAAGCCATAAATAATTTTCTAAATCATTTATATCTTCTTTTCTTAAATATGCCTCACTATAATTTACATAGTTTATTGGCACATAAATTTTAGGTGCATTTTTTAATCTTCTTTTTGAAAATGCTATTTTTGCTTTTAAAAGATAGAAAAATTCTGAAAAAGTCTCTTCTTCTGTGCAAACCATCATAAAATATCTATCTGTTGCTTCTGAATAATATATTTGCCATAATAAGTCTTTTGCAAATTTTACTTTAAACGGTTCTGTTTTTTCTAAACTCTTTTGATTTGTACTTACATTTTCTATTTCTGGTATAGATAATTTGCTAAAAACTTTTAATAATGTAGCTTTTCTTTCTTCTGCTTCTTCATCTTTACTATCATTTTCTAAAAATTTATACAAAGGAACTGCTTTAGAATATTTCTTTTTTATAGGATCTTCTCTTAAACATGGTGTTAGCAATATATCTATTTGATTTATTGGAACAAATTTATATACTTTATGATCTTTATCATTATTAAGACGAGAAGTATTGAAGTTAAGTGCATTAAAAGTTGTTAAACACTCTGGAATATTCTCCAAATCTAAATTCAAATAATCAAGTTTTTCTTTTAAGTCTTCTTGACTAATAATACTATCCACGTTTACACATCCCCCCTATATTGGTACATTTAAAATTCTGCTCAAAGTATATCACATCATATTATATTTATCAATTAATTTTATAAAAATAAAAGACAAAAATTTTAATTTTGTCTTTATGTAAATTAAATATTATTTAAATAGAAAAAATCCTTTTGTCTAACATATACAAGTAAGCTTGTAACCATTAACATCATTGTGTTTATTTTGAAATTAGTCGCGTTTAAAACTATAAGATACAAAATTTCTAACACCCATAAAATTACAAAAGAGATATTCAGTACTCGATTTGAATTCATAATTTACATAATATTTTCAAGTTTATACTTACCTTCTTTTTTACTAATATTTATATTAGCAAAAAATATTAAAAGAGCTATTATATAGTTCTATTACATTATTAATTTTGAAATTTCATCTTTATAAAATATATCAAGTTTACTCATTGCTCTAGTCATAGCGACATATAGTAATTTTGTATCTAATGAGGTTTCTGCATAATTTTTATCATTTACATTATATAAAATTACACTATCAAATTCCAATCCCTTAGCTAAATATGATGGAACTATTGAAATTCCAGCATTATATTCTGAATCTTTACTTTGTATTAATTTTGGCAAATTACTATATTTAGAAATACTCTTTTTAATTTTTTTACATTCATTCATATCTTTTCCTATAATAGCTATAGATTTAAATCCTATTTTTAAATATTCATCTAATTTCTCTGCAATTGATTTTATTATTTCCTCTTCTGTTTCTTTTTTATACAATTTTATAGAATCTTTTCTATCTATTACAGGTATACCTTTTACTATAAATTTCTTTTCTCTTTCTGGAAGTTTATCTATAACCTCATTTGCCTTATTCATAATTTCTTTTGTTGTTCTATATGTTTTATCTAAAGTTAAATATATAGTATCTTCATTTGGAAATTCTACTTGTGTAAATTCTTCCCAATTTTCTATTCCTCTATAAAAATGAACGCCTTGTGCTATATCTCCTAATATTGTCATTGAACTACTATTTAATATTGTTTTTAAAACACTAAATTGAAATTCACCATAGTCTTGAGCTTCATCTATTATTACATGTCTTAATTTTGTATTTACTTTAGCACCATAAATTTTATAATGTATATACATAATTGGTGCTAAATCTTCAAAAGCTATTTCTTTGTTTTGTAAATTTTGAAGTGTATTTTTAACCAAATAATTTGCGAGTTCTTTATTTTGTATTACATCATATATATATTCACTAATAAATTTTTTATAATATTCAAAACTATCTATTTTTTCTATTTCATTAAAATAGAAATCTACAATTTTCATATCTTCTTTATATAACATTTTTAAAATTTTCTCTGTCTCTTCAAAAATTTCCAGTCTCTTTTGTGTCTTTTCTTCACTTGTTATATTTTCTTTTAGCATTTGATTTATTTTTAAAGTTCTTTGCTTTTTAATTGCCTCTTCTATTTTTAAGCTATTATTTCTAATTTTTGAAAAAACATGTTTTTTTATTTCTTCAATTCTTCTTATAAATGTTAAATTTTTATATGTATCTAAAAATAGCTTTTGCATATTTTCATATCTCATAATCCTTATGTTTTCAAGAATAAAATCTTTTTTAGGTAAATAATTTTCTTCAATCATACTTAAAAAATCATCAATTACACTTTTAAATTTTATAGAAGATTTATATTTAGATTCTTGAATTATTATATCTACATTTCCTTTATTTATATCATCAAATTCTTTATTTACTATAGTTACTAGTTTTTCATTACTATCAGAAATCTTTAATCTTTTGCCTATTATTTCATATGCTAAATCTTCAAATGTATATTGTTTTACATTTTCAACACCTAAATCTGGCAATACATTTGAAATATAATTTAGAAAGAATTTATTTGGTGCTATTATCATAAAATTGTCTGGATTAAATTCCTTTTCATACGTATATATTAAATAAGCAATTCTGTGTAACGCTATTGTTGTTTTCCCGCTTCCTGCTACTCCTTGTACTATAAGTGGTTTGTTTATATCTGCTCTAATTATAGCATTTTGATCTCCTTGAATTGTAGCAACAATATTTTTTAGTCTATCATCTGCTTTTTCTTCTAAGGCTACTTGTAATAATTCATCTGTTGCTTTTAAATCTATATCTGAAAATTTTTGTAAGATTTGATTCTCAATAAAATATTGTCTTTTTAATGAAATTTCACCTTCAATTATCCCTTCTGGTGATTTATAACTCGAATTTCCGATTCTGCCATCGTAATAAAGATTTGAAATAGGAGCTCTCCAATCTACTATTATAGATTCTTGAGTTTCACTATCTAATACTGAAATTTTTCCTATATATAGGCTTTCAATTTTGTTTTCATTTTTTTCTTTAAAGTCTATTCTTGCAAAATATGGCTTATTTTTTATTTGATTAATATCTTGCAATTTTTTATGTCCTAAATACAATAAATGTGCCCTAATATAGTCTTCTTTTGAATATGAATTTTTAGAATTTGCTAGATTGTCCTCTATTTTTACTTTTTCCAAATCTAGCTTTTGTACTACCTGCTTTAGCTTTTCTTTCTCACGTAAAAGTTCTTTTTCGTCCATTTTGGTAACCTCCCTTTACTTTGAATTTTGGCAATATAAAACTTCGTACACACCTTAAAGATTTTTGCTAATACAACAAGATAAAGGTATCTATTTACTAGATACCCCTCATGCATTTACTTTTTTATTTAATTTTAGCTTGTTTATTATAACATATAATCTATATTTTACAAGTATAATTTTACTTAATTTTTTTAAATTTATTTTTAATGTTTTTTATAAATTCTTTTTCTTTAATATAATTAAAAAATAAATCTATTCCTTTTGCTGTAAATGGTAATAAAATAAAATAATATTGAAGTACATATATTGATTTAGTTTCCCATAGAATATGAAACACTAATCCACCTAAAAATATAATTGGCAATATTAAAATATCTAAACTATCTTTCTTTCTAAGTTTTATTAAACCTATTCCAGCAAAAATAAATATTAATATTTGATATGTGTCAAAATATTGTTCTTCTATTTTATATAATTTTTCATTATATCCAACAATTTCTTTTATTATTGGTCTTTCAGATAAATATTCTGAATAATTTGGATCTGTCATTCTACTTCCAGGTGTTATTATCCAAATTGTTTGAAATGTTGGATTAAGCCATGTTGATTTTACTTTATCCCAAAAATATCTATTTGCTTCTTTTGGATCATTTTTAAAATGATTTAATCTTTCTTTTATTAACCTATAAGTTTCTTGCTCTGATTTTTCTGTATCATGATCACTTCTATTATATATTTCTATTACATCTGCTGTATACCACCCAGATGAAAGGCCATTGCTAGGAGCAAATCCCATATATACATATGATATCATTGGTACTCCTGTAGGGATTGGCTGACCTGATATTACTCTTCCTATTACTTTATTTAATCCCCATTTTAAAAAAATAAAAATACATAATATTACTAAAATCATACCAACTTTTTTTATGTTTATTCTTTTAAATAAATCCATTATTAATACTATTATAATTCCACATAAAAATATATTGAAATTGCTTTTTATTATTATAGAGCCAGATATTGTTATTCCTACTATTACTAGATCTCTAAACTTTCTTTCTTGAAGGTATGATATTGTAAAAAGTAATGCAATTAGTGCAAACATAAGACCTGGAATATTTCCATATATATGTGTGTTAAACAAAAATAAATATGTTGAAAAACCTATTATTAATATTACTAGTATTTTTAAAACATTTTTGTCATTTTTAAAAATTCGCTTAGCTATTAAATATATTAAAACCATATTTATAACATTATAAATTGAATTTAATATTTGAAAATATATAAAAATATCTATATTTAATAAATTGGTTAAAAATGTTAATTTTTCTAACACTTTTAAAACAATAGCTGCATATAAAATATATCCAAATTGATATGGAAACATATTTAAATATCCACCTGGTTCTATAAAGCTTGACATTGCTCTTGCAAGTACCGCTTGTGCACCAGAAATCATATATCCTTGATCTGCTATTGGTCCTATTTTTAAATAAACACAAAATAAAATTGAAGTAATAATAAATATAACTGAAAATATTGAAAGCACATATTTTATTTTAATTTTATCTAATATTTTCTTAAGAAAATATATTATAATTAAAGCAACACATATAAGTACTATATTTATTATTATATTATCATTTCTATAATCAGTTTTTTCTATTGCGTTATCCCATGTAGCGGGAAAATATGCAGTTATAAAGATTGCTGTAATTCCTATAATTAATGCTAGTATAGCTACTATTGTAATTATATTTTTGTTTAAAAATTTTTCTATTTTTGGAAAAACATCATTTTTATTGTCTTTTTTTATTTTTATCAATTCTTTTTTATTTTCTTTATACATAAAAACTTCCTTTATTTTATAATACATTGTATTTTAACATTATTTACCTATTTTTTCAAGATTTCTTATAATTTCAAGAAACAAAAACTTCCTTGCCAAAAATTTTAACAAGGAAGTTTTTTATTTTTAATTTTATTATTCTATTACTTTTTCTTCTACTTCTTTATTTATTTTTGCTAAGAAGTCATCTATTTTCATAGCTCCTATATCTCCGTCTTTTCTTGAACGAACTCCAACACTTTCAGAATCTTTTTCTTTTTCACCTAATATAAGCATATATGGTATTTTTTGAAGTTGTGCTTCACGAATTTTATAACCTATTTTTTCTTGTCTATCATCTAATTCTACTCTAATTCCATTTGCTAATAATTTTTCTACTACATCTTTTGCATAATCTAATTGTGCATCTGATATCGGCATTACTTTTACTTGAACAGGTGATAACCACACTGGGAATTTTCCTGCAAAGTGTTCTGTTATAATTCCTATAAATCTTTCAAATGAACCAAATAAAGCTCTGTGGATAAGAATTGGCGTCTTTTTCTCTCCATTTGAATCTATATAAGATAGATTAAATCTAAGTGGTAATTGGAAGTCTACTTGTACAGTACCCATTTGCCATTCTCTACCTAAACAATCTTTCATTTTTATATCGATTTTTGGTCCATAGAAAGCTCCATCACCTTCATTTATTCTGTATTGATCTTTTCCGCATAATTCATCTAAAACATTTCTTAAATTAGCTTCTGCTTCATTCCAAAGTTCTATATCTCCCATATAATCATCTGGTCTTGTAGATAATGTTAATTCAAAATCTAATCCAAATATTCCATATAAATATTTTGCTATTTCTATTATATCTTTTATTTCTGTTCCAATTTGATCTTGTGTAATAAAGTTATGTGCATCATCTTGACGGAACATTCTAACTCTAAATAATCCATTTAATTGACCAGATTTTTCATTTCTATGTATAACATCAATATCATTAAATCTTAACGGTAAATCTTTATAGCTTCTTAATTTTGAGGCATATATTTTTATAGCATTTGGACAGTTCATTGGTTTTAACGCTTGTTCTTTTCCATCTGAGTCTGTTAAAACAAACATATCTTCTTTATAATGATCCCAATGTCCTGATGTTTTCCAAAGTTCACTGCTATTAAGTTGTGGACCCGAAAATTCCATATATCCTCTTTTTTCATGTTCTTTTCTCCAAAAGTCTATTAAAATATTCATCATTTTAAATCCTTTTGGCATCCAATATGCCATACCTGGTGCAGTTTCATCAAAAAAGAATAAGTCTAATTCTTTTCCAAGTTTTCTATGATCTCTTTTTTTAGCTTCTTCAATCATATTTATATATTCTTCTAATTCAGATGCTTTTGGGAATGAAATTCCATAAATTCTTTGAAGCATTTTATTTTTTTCATCACCTCTCCAATATGCACCTGAAGATGATAATAATTTTACAGCTTTTAACGCTCCTGTTGATGGTAAATGTGGTCCCCTACAAAGATCTGTAAATTCTCCTTGTTTATAAAAAGAAATTACTTCTCCTTCTGGTAATTCTTTTATAAGTTCTACTTTATATGGTTCTTTTAGATCTTCCATTAATTTAATTGCTTCATTTCTTGGAAGTTCAAATCTTTCAATTACCAAATCTTCTTTTATAATTTTTTTTATTTCTTCTTCGATTTTTAATAAATCTTCTTCAGAAAATGGTTTTTCTACATCAAAATCATAATAAAATCCTTTTTCTATTGATGGTCCTATTGTTAATTTTGCATCTGGAAATAATCTTTTTACAGCTTGTGCCATAACATGTGAAGTTGTATGCCAATACATACTTTCTTCTACTTCTGCAGTTTTTCCTCCACCTAATTTAATTTTAAACATAATAAATTCCTCCTTTGCTTTTTTAAGCTTATTAAAAATTTATTTAAGTATTTTTTCTATGGGGCTTTTGTAATTTTAAAATTTATATTAATAAATACAAAAAGCCCCTATAGGCATAATACCTATAGGGGTAAGTTTATTTCTCACGGTTCCACCCTACTGTTTAACTCTTATAGATTTTTAACGTAACCTACACGCCACTTTTTCAAATGGGAACTCCAAGGTAGTTTTTCAAATATGTTTTCTTGAAAATGCTCTCAGCTTTTAACAAATTCTCTCTGTAAGTAACCTTTATTTTACTTTTCCTCTTCTTAGTTCATATATACTATGTTAATATAATACACTCTTTTTTGAATTATGTCAATCTTTTCTTTTAATTAATTTTTATATTTATTCTTTTTTTATATTCAATTTTTCTTTAATATCTAATGGATTAAGTTTTAATAATAAAAAAATTGATAAGAATGAATAGAAAAATGATTCTAATATTTCTTTTATTAATTCTGACTTATTTTCTATTAATTTAAAAAAATCTGGTATTTTCCATAATGGATTAAAGATTATTATAACAAGAAAAATTAATTGAAAAACTTCACCTATTTTTAGAGTAATTTTCTTATTTTCTTCTTTTTCAGATAATTGAGTATCTCTTAAATTATATTTTATAAATTTGATAAAACTCCATATATCTAATGCAACTATAATTACAAAATATGTAAAATTCGTATATCTTTCTCTTCTATATTCTATTGCTTTAAGACCTGTAAAGAAAAAGTCAAATGCTACAATTAATACAAATGTAAAAATTATCATAAGAACAAGATAACTTATAAAAATTTCAGAAATTTCTACATAGTTTAGTTTATTTCTTTTATGATGATTATAGAAAATTCCTATATATAATAACATTGAAAAAACCAAAAATACTATTACATTAAATGTATTTATCTCTATAGAAAAATTTGTAAAATTAATATTCATATATTCCTCCTATTTTTATTTAAGTTTTTTTCAATCTTACTATTGTAATATTAATTATTTATATTTTTTAACTACAATAGTTGCATAAAATACTTCTTAATCCAATATCTGCATCAATTTTTCCGTTTTTAGAATTATAGTCTAATTCTACTAAAGCATTTAAAATATCACTTAATTCGTTTATTTTAAAATATGAACATTGTTTTTTATATTTTGTAATTAAAAAAGCCTGATTTGGTTTTAGATTAAGTGTATTTACAATATCTTTATTTAATTTTACAGCTAATGAACATAAATATAATTTTTTAAAATGATTATATAAAGTTATTAATATTTTTTGTATAGGTTCTTTTTGGTATATAAGATTATCCAATACTTCTAAAGCTTTATCTATTTTTTTAATTGCTAAATTATCTGTAAGTTCAAAAATTACGCTGTCTATTTGTTTTATTGAAAGCTTATTTATATCATCAATTGTTATAGTCCCACCTTCACCAGCATATTCTATTAATTTTCTAATTTCATTTATTAAGTTTTGAAGGCTTGTACCACATGTTTCTATAAAATAATTTAAAGTTACATTATCTATATTTACTTTGTATAAAGCACATACTTTTGAAAGTTTAGCAACTAATTGATTTGGCTTTAGTTCATTTACTTCACAAACAATATCTCTTTTTTCTATTAATTCATATAATTGATTTTTATCTATTTCTTTTTCTATAAACACAATTGTTACAGAATCTTCTATTATTTCATAATTTTGACTTAAAAATTCATACACTCTTTCTTGTGCTGGTGTTAAAGTTTTTTTTCTTCCATCTTTTTTAAATAGTCCAGAATTTTTTACAATTATTAGTTTTTTTTCATATCCAAATGCTGGCATTTCTATATTTGAAACAAGCTCTGATAAATTTGTTTCATCTATTATAATATAATTTATTCCTTGTACTAATTCTCCAAATTTCTTTTTTATTTTTCTTAGCATAGTTTCTATTAGATATTGTTCTGTACCATATAATAAATATATAGGTTTTAATCCAACATTTATATCTTTTTCTAATAAATCATAATTCATTTTTTACTCCTTTAATGAATTTCATTTTACACAATAATATCAAAAAATATTTATTTTATCAACAAAGTATCTCAATTTTATTTATAAATCTGTTGTTGTGTCAATGATGTGAAACAAGAAAATAAAAAAATATAATTAAATTG
>CAZYST010000010.1:0-40341 GCA_964650305.1 uncultured Lachnospiraceae bacterium | reverse complement strand
AACCTCCAATCATACTAATTTTTTTGTCCAATATTTTTGGTTCACCTCACACTTCAAAAGTACTCTATACAGAACCCCAAGTAGCACATTGAAATTTTAATAAGAAAGTCTAGTTTATTTGAAATGGAGGTTTTTATGGCATTTTCAATTATTCGTAATTCAAAATACAAACTGAAAGAATTAAACATTATATTCAGACATAACGAGAGAAAAAATACTAACTATTCAAATGACAACATTGATAAAACCAAAAGTATTTTTAACTATTCTCTCAAATCTTGCAACATGCCCTATTCAAAAAAGTTTCAAGAAATAAAGAAAATGTACAACTTAAAAGGTCAGATGAAAGTAACTAATAATGTGGTTTGCGAGTATCTTATTACTGCAAGTCCAGAGTTTTTTATTGAAATCGGTCCCGAAGAAACAAAACGTTTTTTCAAGTGTGCATATCAATTTGTTTCTAACTACAAAAATTTAGGCTCGGAATTTATTATTTCAGCAAGAGTACATATGGACGAATCAAATCCTCATATGCATTTAGTCTATATTCCAGTTGTACATACACTTGATAAAAACAAAAATGAAATTAATAAAATTTCTTGTTCTGAATTTTGGAAAGGCAAAAATAGTTACGCAAATCTTCAAGATAATTACCATAAGTATTTAACCAAATGTGGATTCAATTTAGAACGTAGTAGAAACGTCGAGAATACACATTTAGCCATTAAAGACTTAAAGGTAATAACTAACTTCGAAGAACAACAATTTCTTAAAAAATCATCTCCTCACATTGAAGAAGTGATTCCTAGTGATGATGTCACAGAAATTAAAGAACATTATAAAAAAGTTATTCGTAAATACAACACTCTTTCACAACAATACATCAAAGTAAAAGCTATTAACGAAACTAATCAAAAATCACTAAATGATTTAAACCATAAATGTTCTACCTTGGAACATAAATGTTCAAAACTTGAAAAGACTTGTAAGAAACTTAACAACTATATTCAAAAAACATTTGAAGTTATAAGTCATTTAATTGGTTGGTCTATCAAACAATTAAAACAAGTTGTGAACGAACACATTATTGAAGAAAGACAACAAGAACTCGAAGAAGAATTACAAGAGGAACTACTTCAAGATAATGAAACTAATCTAATTGATACAAAAGATAGATATTTTAAAAATTAGAAAGGTTTAAAGGTGATTAATTATGGATAATAAAAGAAAAAATAAAAGTAACAATTTAGGTTTAGGCTCAGTATTTTATAATAAACAAAGAGACACTTGGACTTGCGCTTATTATGTTACTGATTTTAAAACTGGCGAAAAGAAACGTTGTAAAAAAACGTTTAAAACCAAAGAAAAAGCTGAACAATTTTATGAAGAACAAGCTATGCAAAAAAACTCAACTTTGTATATTGAATATAACGGAATATTTCTTGGAAAATTAATTGAATTTTTACTTGATAAAAAATACAATTCAAACTTAATTACTGATAGAGGTTATGCTAGAACTAAAGATACAATAAGAATAATAAATCAATGTTATTTAGCTAATAAAAAAATAGATGAAATTAATAGTGAAGAATTACAAGGCTACTTTAATTCATTAACTGACCATTATAGTAATTCTTCTATTCAAAAAATATTTTTCCAAGTGAAAAATGCTTTTGAATATTCTTTAAATAAAGGTTTTATTCACGAAAATCCTATGCTTGAAGTATTAAAACCAAAAAGTAAAAAAGAAGATAAAGTATTTCATGCCTTACAAGTAGATGAACAAAAGATATTAACTGAATACATTGCCTCTTTAACCCCTGAAGAAATGCCATATAAAAATTGTATTCTTCTAGAGTTATATATGGGACTTCGTGTTGGTGAAGCATTAGCTCTACAAATTGGTGATATTAATCTTCAAAGAAATATAATCTCTATTAATAAAACTCTAACAACAGACATTGATAATCAAGTGTGTATAGGTTCAACTACAAAAACTTATGCTGGTCAAAGAGAATTACCTATTCCCGACTTTATGAGAGATTTTATTATAGAACAAATTGAAATTGCTAAAGACCATAAAAATCATATGCTATTTACTACTCCTGAAGGTCGACTTGTTTTAAATTCAACTGTAAATAGACAATTAAAAAATGTTGCAAAACAATTGGGTATTGAAACTCCTATTTCTACCCACGTTTTAAGACATACTTATGGTACACGTTGCATTGAATCTGGTATGAGAGCTGTTGCTCTACAAAGATTAATGGGACATACTGACATAACGATTACCCTTAATACATACACTTCTATTTTCAATAAATATAAACTAGAAGAAATAGAAAAAGTAAACGATTACTTTATAAATAATAACATTTTAAATAATCGTTCTACCTTTCAAATTGGTGATGGAAAAAATCAAGAAAACGATTTAGAAATCACTAGATAAAATTACTACCAAAAAGGGCATTCAATTTCAAATTGAGTGCCCTTTTTATATAAAATAAAATCACTTATATTTTTGAGGTATCTTATTTAATATCTCAATTGCTAAATCCTTTAATTTTTCATTATATTTTATTAAATATTTACATATTGTTGCTAAAGTTTTATTTGCATATTTATTTTTCTTTTTTTCTTTACAATATCTTTTTATATGTTCTGCTGTAATATCAACATTTAGATTTTCAAATATATTTTTTAATTCATGTGAAGATTTATCATTTATATAATTAATAAAATCACTAACACTAGTATCAAAAAATCCACTCATTGGTACAATTGATTCAATTTTTTGTATTAATTTAGGCATTGCTTGACTAACTGCACTATTAAAACACTCAAAATTATTTTTTTCAATAATTTTTAACATATCTAATGCCTCTTCACAACTACCATTATATCCAAATATATCTATATTTTTATTGTTTTCATAACAATGCTTAACAATATCTGGACAAATATATGTTAATATAGGTTCTGCTATTTTTATCTTATTAAAATTTTTTTCAATTAAACTTTTTATTGGTTCATAATCATCAGTAGCTTCTGCCAATTCAATTAATATTAATCTCATTTCTCTAGGAAGCTTTTCCCAGTATTTATTTAAATTATTATTAAATATATCATAATCTATATTATATAATATTTTTTTGGTAATATTTTTATCAACAATATTTATAATATTAATTAATCGTGCATATCTCTCCCAATCATGATTACTACTATTACATATATCATAAGCTAGTTTCTTTTCATTAATAACGTTAATTAACTTCTTAAGCCTATTAATGTATTTTTTAGCTGGTATTTTATTATCAAATCTTGAAAAATTAAAAACGGACCATAGTAATCTTTCTTCAACAGCCTCATATGATTCTAATGCGTTTTGTTTAAATTTGTATATATATAATTCTTCTAAATTATCATACAATAATAAACCTGTATCTTTATCCCACTCATATAATGTAGAAATAAAATACGATACAAACCAAATATCAATATTTTCTTTATTTTTAATTATATTATTTACGATTGCTTCAGTATCAATATTAGCAATTAATTCTTTTTTTATAATATCTTTTTCAAAAATCCACAATCTTTCTAAAAAGCAACCTATCGCACCTAAATCCTTATGATTAGCATTATTAATTTGCTCAGCGATTTTTAAAAAATTAATTTTATTTTGAAATTCTTTATTTACAAGATTATTTATATCCTTATAATCTAATAATTCATTAATTAAATGTTTTAATGCAAAACCAGTTACAAAATTAATATTATTAATCCATTCAGATATTTGATCAATTTTATCTTGAAGTATTTCTTCTTTCGCACTAGAATATAATCTAATTAATATATCTAGAACAAAACACGCATTTCGTATTTCAATATCATTTTTTGAATAAAAGCATCTTTCTTTTAATGTTTTCCATATTTTTTCGTTTATTATATTTTTTTCATAATATAACAAATCATGACTTCTAAATTCATTTAATAACCAACTTATTCCTTGTAAGCTTATATCTTTATCAATAATAATTTTACGAATCATATTTATTAATATTTGTTTTTCTTCTTTTGATAAATCATAACTCATTTTCTTTATTATAAGAGAAGCATATCTAATATGAATACACCTATAATCATTGTTTTCTTCAACTAAAATCTTATTTTTCACAAGATATTCTAAACCTGTTGTTATCCACTTTTTATCGTATTCTATAAATTCTAATATCTTCTCTACTTCGACCAAATTAATTGGTTTATCCAAATATGCTATTTGGTTTAAAGCAATATATAATAAGAGCCAATCAAACCTTTTATTATCCTTTGCCTGATGATAATCTCGCTTAGCAGAATTCCACCCTCCTCTTAAAATGTAATTAAACATCCAAGGTGAATTTGCTTCTTTTTCTGCTTTATCTAATCTATCTTCTAATGTTTCTGACAAATATGTATCATTAATATTAGAATCAATCTTATGTACTATATCATATATCAACTCTTTATTATCTATGTAATAATCTTTAATCGTTCTTATTGACTCTGATGTAGATAGATATATTGATTCTGCCTCAATTGCAATATCATCGGTGATTGTACATATAAATTTTAAATTTTCAGATGTATTTGCAATAATCTTATCTATTAATATATTAGATATATTTTGTAAATCATCAATAATAAAAACGGATTTTTCGCTTACTAAACTTTTAATATCGTAATCAAATTCATCATTATTATTTATGTACCTATATACGTTAAAACCTTTATTTCTATAATAATTTCCCAACTGATATGCTGTTATTGATTTTCCACAACCAGAAACACCTTTTATAATAGCATAATTAACTAGTTCAAGATTTTCTTTTAAACTTTTTAAAATAGGTAATTCTGGACATGATTTTACATTATATGGAAATAATTTATTTCCTAAAATTGCATCTGTAATATCTCTTTCTTCATCAAAAGAAATTTCTTCCCAACAATTACTAGATATTACAACTTCTTTTGGTTTTATTATTGGATTTATCTTTTTTTGTTTTAAGCTATTAAAATGTAATGTTCTATATAATTCATCCCATTTAGAATTTAAATCTAAAATTTTCCCAGCAAATAATAATATATCTGCTGAAAAATCTTTTAATTGATATATTTCAATATCTTCACCATTTGTAATTATATAAATCAAACATCTTGTCCACATAGCATAAAATGTTGCTTGTTCTTTTGCTTCTTCAATTTTTTCAGATGGTTTCTTTAACTCTATTGCAATTAATGAATTATTTCTAACCCAATTAACATCTTTTTCGTTGTTTTCTTTATAATTATTAGCGCCAGAATTCGAAAAAATCATTATATCTGCTGATTTCGCTGGTAAATCTTTTCTACCTTCCTTTGCATAAACTGGAAACTCATCAACAATATTTTCACGTTTATATTTTAACTCATCTAATAAAGGATATATTATTTTTGTTCTTACTTCTGTTTCTCGCTTTATAGTATCTTTTTTTATTTGATTTATTAATTTATTTATACTCATCAATTATCCTTTCAATATTAATTCTTACATTTCAAATTTAATATTTATCATTATATTCTTTTAATATAACATCTTTTACCTCTTGAATTCGTTTTCTTAACAATTCAAAATTTTTAATTCCAATTTCTCCATTATACTGTAAATCATTATAATCATACGTTTTATTATTTTTTATATTTTCTGGATATCTCAATGCTTCATACAACTCTTTATTAGTTGTTATATTATTACTCTTTTTAAATTTCCTTATAATTTCAATTTGAGCATTATAAAAGTTATTAATTTTTTTATAAACATCTGACGTTTCTGTATATATATTTTTTATTTCAGTTATCATATTAGATACCTCATGAGTATCTGTTATCTCTTTTCCATTTAATAATAACAATCCCTTAAGAAACAATTCTGTACTTTGATAAGCATTAAAAACTGTTGGAATAAATAATGTAACATCGCTTTTTAAAACATTTTCCCTCATTTGTTCTTCTGCTTCTTCTTCAGTTGTTCCAAACCCTGCATTAGAATTATCATTTTCAATTAAAACTTCTAATGTTAATTTCGCTGTTTCTAAATATTGGTCTGCTAATAAAAAATATTCTTTTGCTCTTTTTTTCATAATTGAACTCCTTAAATTTTATCAATAAAATTATATCACATAAGAGCATCATTTCAAACCGTGGGGGATTATTTTTCATTTATTTTTAATACTATACAACACTTTCTAACACTATTCATTTATATTTTTTTCCCACCCACGCTCCACTTTTAAAAAAAGTGAGTTAAAAAATGCAATTTTTACTCACCAAAACGATTTCTGTATTTATTGTGCCAGTTAGTTTTTCAAAGTCGTTGGTCAACAAAATGCTACTTTTTTGGTCAACAGATTTTCATTTGTTGACCAATAGGTTTCTCACCACTCAAAATCATTGAAAACCATTCAAGACTATTAAACGTAAAAAAGCTGATTTTTCAGCACTTTCAAAACTGTTGAAAAACGTTGAGAAAGGTTGAAAATCAGCCAGGTTGGAGCGGGTAGCGAGAATCGAACTCGCGCAACCAGGTCGGAAGCATGGTATTCTACCACTAAACTATACCCGCAATATTGATATAATTATTATACACAAATTAATTTATAATTTCAATATCTCTTAGATTAGAAAGAGCCAAACTTTTTTCCTTTTTTCATACACAACAAAAAAGCCATCATACTAGACTTTTCTAATACAATGACTAATTTTTCTGGAGCAGGTAGCGGGAATCGAACCCGCATAGCCAGCTTGGAAGGCTGGAATTCTACCATTGAACTACACCTGCGTTATTTATCTTTGCCAATGGAAATAATTTAATTAATTGGAGCAGGTAGCGGGAATCGAACCCGCATAGCCAGCTTGGAAGGCTGGAATTCTACCATTGAACTACACCTGCATTATTTCCTCTGACAAGTATAAATTATAAAGTATTTAGTTAATTTTGTCAAGAGAAAATTTTAATTTTTTAATATATTTTTTAACTTATAAAATTACACCTCAAAATGTTAAACTTTTTTTAACATTTGAGGTGTAATTCAAATTAATATTTTATTATTCAGCTTTTTTTTCTTCTTTTTTAGCTTCTTCTGCTACTTTTGCTGCTTCTTCAGCTTTTGTAGCTTCTACAGCTTCTGCTACAGATTCTTCTGTAACAACTTCGGCAACTTCTGTTTCTCCAGGAACAACTTCTTCTTTTATAATGATTTCGTTAGTTTCAATTCTTGCTCCAACTTTTTCTTTAGTTTTAGCAGCTTTACCAACTCTATCTCTTAAGTAGTATAATTTAGCTCTTCTAGCTTTACCAACTCTAACTACTTCTACTTTTTCAACCATTGGTGAATGTACTAAGAATGTTTTTTCAACACCAACACCATAAGAAATTCTTCTTACTGTAAATGTTGCATTTACACCTCCACCTTGTTTTTTTATTATTATTCCTTCAAAAACTTGTATTCTTTCTTTGTTACCTTCTTTAATTCTAACATGAACTCTTACTGTATTACCTATACGTAATTCTGGTATTTTGTTTTTTAATTGTTCATGTTCAACAGATTTTAAAATATCCATTTTAATCCTCCTTCTTTTAAAAATCTATAACTTTATTTTAAACTCTTTAAATAATCTTTTTCTTCTTCTGTTAATTTAATATTATCCAAAAGTTCTGGTCTTTTATAAAAAGTATTTTTTAAAGCTTCTTTTCTTCTCCATTTTTTTATATTTTCATGATGACCTGATTTTAAAATTTCCGGAACTTGAATTCCTTCAAATATTTCTGGTCTTGTATATTGTGGATATTCTAGTATTCCTGTTGAAAAACTTTCTTCTTCAACTGATTCATTTGTTATAACTCCATCAACATATCTTGAAACTGTATCAATTAAGACCATTGCTGGGATTTCTCCACCTGTTAATACATAATCTCCTACTGAGATTTCTTCATCAACAATTTTATCTAAAACCCTTTGATCTATTCCTTCATAGTGACCACATAAAATTATTAAATGTTCTTCTTTCGAAAGCTCTTCTACTTTTTTTTGGCAAAGTACTTTTCCTTGTGGTGACATATATATCACTTTAGATTTTTCTGTTTTAACAGAATTATATGCATCATATACAACATCTGGCTTTATAAGCATTCCAGCTCCTCCACCATATATCGTATCATCTACCTTTTTATGTTTGTCTTTAGAAAAATCTCTAATATTAGTTATATTAATATCTATTACATTTTTTTCTACAGCTCTTCCTATAATACTTTGTTTTATAGGTTCAAACATTTCTGGAAAAAGCGTTAAAATATCAAACTTCATTTTAAAGTCCTTCTATTAAATTTACTATTATTTTCTTATTTTCTATGTCTATCTTTTTTAAAACTTCATCTATTCCTGGTAAAAGTTTTTCTGTTCCGTCTTCTGCTTTTACTACATATACATCATTACTTCCTGTTGAAAAAATATCATCAACTTTTCCAAGCAATAATCCTTCTTCTGTAAAAACTTCTAAACCTATTAAATCAGCAATATAATATACACCTTCTGGAAGTTTTTCTAATGAATCTCTGTCTACTAATAAATATGAATTTCTTAGTTTTTCAGCTTCTTCAATAGTTTCAATTCCTTTTAGTTTTAGTATAATTTGATTTTTACTATAACTTACTTTTTGTATTTCATATTCTTTTATTTCTTCTTTTTTCTTTACAAATATACTTTTCATTTTTTCAAATTTAGTATTATCATCTGTAAATGAATTTACTTTTACTTCTCCTCGTAAACCTCTTGTATTTACAATTTGACCAAGTTCTAAATATTTATTCATAAAAACCTTCTAATCTAAAAATTCTATAGTTACTTTTTTATGTTCTTTTATAGCTATAGCTTTCATAATAGTTCTAATAGCTTTCGCCATTTTACCTTGTTTTCCTATAACTTTGCCCATATCATTTTTAGCAACTTTTACTTCATAACAAATAGATTTTGCATTTTCATTTTCTGTAATAGATACTTCTTCTTTGTTATCTACTAAATTTTTAATAACTACTTCTAATATATCTTTCATCTAGCATTCTCCTTTTTGTTATAAATTATTTTGCCATTTTTTCTATTAAAGCTTTAACTGTATCCGTTGGTTTTGCACCATTTTTAATCCATTTTTCAACTTTTTCATTGTCTAATACTATTGTTGCTGGATCTGTCATAGGATTGTATGTTCCTATTTTTTCTATTATTTTTCCATCTCTTGGTGATTTTGAATCAGCTACTACTACATGATAGAAAGGAGCTTTTTTCTTACCAACCCTTTGTAATCTTATTTTTACCATTTATGATTCACCTCCTAAAAATTTCTTATATATTAAAAACTTCATAATTGAAATTTAATTATATAACTTTATTAAAATTTGAAATCTTTCATATCATTCATATTAAATTTTTTCATCATGTTTTTCATTCCTTTATCTGATGAAATTTGTTTCATCATTTTTTGTGTCATTTCAAAAGATTTCATAAATTTATTTATTTGTTCTACTGTTGTTCCACTTCCTTTTGCTATTCTAATTCTTCTGCTTGCATTTAAAATTTTTGGATCTTGTCTTTCTTCTTTTGTCATTGAACAAATAATCGCTTCTATTTTTCCAAATTCTTTTTCATCTATATCTACATCTTTTAATTTATTCATTCCAGATATCATTTTTAATATAGAAGAAAAAGATCCCATTTTTTTTATTTGTCTTAGTTGTGTTAAATAATCTTCTAAGTCAAATTTTTGTTTTTTTAATTTTTTTTCAAGTTTTTCAGCTTCTTCTAAATCAAATGTTTCTTCTGCCTTTTCTATTATTGAAAGTACATCTCCCATTCCTAGAATTCTTGAAGCCATTCTTTCTGGATGAAATACTTCAATATCACTTAATTTTTCTCCTGTTGCTATAAATTTTATTGGTCTATTTGTGATTTTCTTTACTGATAAAGCTGCACCACCACGTGTATCTCCATCTAATTTAGTAAGAACTATACCATCTATTCCTAATTCATTATTAAATGTATCAGCAATATTTACAGCATCTTGACCTGTCATTGAATCTACTACTAATAATATCTCATGTGGTTTTACGTTTTTCTTTAAATCTTTTAATTCTTGCATTAATATTTCATCTATTTGAAGTCTACCTGCTGTATCTATTATTACTACATCATTTAATTTTGAATATGCTTGTGAAATAGCTTGTTTTGCAATTACATTTACATCCTTTGTTTGTTCATTAGAATATACTGGTATATCTAATTGTTTTCCTACAACTTGTAATTGTTTAATTGCAGCTGGTCTATATACGTCACATGCTACTAATAATGGTTTCTTTCCTTGCTTTCTTATTATATTAGCAAGTTTTCCAGCTGTTGTTGTTTTACCAGATCCTTGAAGACCTACTAACATTATTACTGTTGGTGGATTTGGAGTAAAATTAATTTTACTTTCTTCTCCACCTAATAATGTTACTAATTCATCTTTTACAATTTTTACTACTTGTTGACCTGGTGTAAGTGATTTTAAAACATCTTGACCTAAAGATTTTTCTTCTACTACTTTTATAAAATCTTTTACTATTTTATAATTAACATCTGCTTCTAGTAAAGCTAGCTTAACTTCTCTTAAAACTTCTTTTAAATCTGTTTCTGTTATTCTTGCTTTGCCTTTTAACTTTCTTGTAATTTCTTGTAATCTTGAAGATAAACCTTCAAAAGCCATTTGCACTTACCTCTCTTTTCTTAAACTAAACAATTTAATTTGTTTTTAACATCCTCAAGAACTTCAGCTATTTCTTTATCTGTTGCTTTATCACTTATTTTAGTAATTTCTGATAATATAATAGCTATTTTTTCTTCTTGCATTATAGTCTTTTTCATAATACTTAACTTCTCTTCGTATTCGAAAAGCTTACATTCTCCCTTCTTTAGATTATCTCTAACAGCTTGTCGTGTAATATTTTCATTTTCAGCTATTTCTGATAAAGATAAATCATTATTGTAGTAGTTATCTAAAAATTCAAATTGTTTTTTTGTAAGTAATGTTCCATATATATCTAATAACATACTTATTTCAACTTTCTTTTCCACATAACCACCCCTTTTAATATGTAATGCTAATATACTTTACACCTTTTTGTTAGATTTGTCAAGCTTTTTTACTTATTTTTCTAATATTTATATGGCAAATTTTAAAATATGTGTGTATTAGTAAAACATATTAAAAAGATACGTTTTTATATTAATTTAAAAACGTATCTTCTTATTATTAATTTTTAATTGTAATTACTGGTCTTATATAATATCCATCTTCACTTTCGAATTCTACACCTTTATATGAAAAAATATTTTTTTCTGAAAAACCTCTAACAAAAATCGGTTTTTCTTTTGTAGGATATTCTAATATACCATTTGAAATCGTTAATTTAAATTCTTGTATTCCATCACCTTTTATTTTATTACTTGACTCTTCTTCATATCGTGTTAAATAGTAATTTACTATATTTTTTAATTTTTTGTTATTATTTATTTGTGTTTTTAGTGCTGAGGCTACATATTCTCCATCTGATTTTACAATATCATAAACACCATACGCATTTCTTGTACTAGAATATTTAGTATTTGTAAACACTGAATATTCTGTTTCATAACCTCCAGCAATTCCTGTTTTATTACAATCCATAGTATAACTTTCTGTTCCAAATTTGCTGTATGTTAAATATAATAGAGCTCCCATTTCTGAATTTTTTATAAGATGTGTATCATATGAAAATTCTTCTGCATATGTAAGATTTTCTTTTGGTCCTACTGATGATGTTTTTCCAAATCCATATACACTATCTTCTTGCATTCTTTTGCACCATGTTAATGCTTCATAAAAATTATTAACTTTTGTTATATTTTTTCCATATGTTGTTAAAACATTTCCATTTTCTAAATTAGCATTAAATTTAGCAACCCAAATTCCTGTTAAACTGTTTTGAGATTCTCCATTATTACTTGATGCATTTCCTATAAATGCTGGATGTACTTCATATCCATCTAAACTTTCACCTTTTGAAATTGGACTATCTGTAGCATCACTTAAAAATTTAATTAAAACTTTTCCATTTTGAATTTTATATGCAAATCTAGGTATCCATACATACATAGAATTATCTGCTAATGTTACATTTGCCCATTCCCTTTTATCTTTACTATAGTCACACCAAGTTGCATCATTTACTGTTATTTCTTTTATTTGACCATCTTCAAAAGCTACTGGTAACATTCCTTCTTCTAGTTTTGGTAAATTTGCAAGTTCTATATTAATATGACTTTTAGAATAAAACACATTTCCAAGATTATCTGTTATTTTAAAATTATAATCATTATTTTGATTTAATTCCAACTTTATACTTTCCCCAGATATTTCATATTTATTAGTAGCAAGTTTTGTCCAAGTTATGCTACTACTTTTTATATCATCATATCTTCCTGTTGCCATTTCTACTTTTTTTATAGGTAATTCAACTTTTAAATTTAAACCTATAGCAATTTCTTTTGATTTTCCTGAATTTTTAACTATGTTTACATTTAATTTTTGATAATATTCTGATATTTCATTATCTTTAACTATATTTTGAATTACTGTTTCTGTTAATCTTTGTGCTTCTAATATATCTTCTAATAAATAATATGTTTTTGTGTCTCCAGCAGAATTTATTGATTCTATTCCATTTTTTTCTATAAAAGTTTTAGTAACAAAATTTATTATTACTTCAATATTTAAGTTTTTTAAACCTAAATATTTTTCTAGATCTTCACTTGAAAAATAATAATAATTACTTAAAATTTTATCATTATCTGCTAAATTAGTTTGGCTTGATATAATAGTTGAAAATTTTGCATTGTCTGTACATAAATTTGCTGTTTTTACTTCTATTCCGTTGTTTCGTTCTTTTAAATAACTTTTTATATATTCATTAAAATTATTGCTTGCTTCTGTTCCTGTCAAGGTATTATCATATTTGTCCCAATTTTGCCAATCTTCACATATTATATTTATTCTTTCTTGTATTACTCTCATTTGTGCTATAAAATTTTGAATTTTAATTGTTTTATAAGCTTCAACACCTGTGTATACACTTATTGCAGCTAGTATAATAATTATTATTATAGTTAACATTAAAGTAACCAATGTCAAACCGTCTTGATTTTTCATATGTATTCTCCTTTCAAACATATTAAAGAGAATTAATTTTCACTAGAATAATATTGATTTATTAAATTTGTCATATATTCTTGATAATCAAAATAATCTAATGTTTCTGGTGAACCATAATCATATCCAAAAGTATCTACTGTTGCACTCTTTATAACTGGTTTATTTGTATATTCATCTATTGATGATGTATCATCTTCTCCTTTTGCTTCTACTTCTGCTTCATTATATATTTTTTCAATAATATCTAAACCTTCAACAATTTTTCCAAATGCTGCATATAATCCATTTAAATTTCTTCCGTCTTCATCATTCATAATTATTCCAATTTGAGATGTTGCAGAATTATAGCTTTCGCTTGAAAGACTTGACATTTGTTGTGTATAATCAGATCTTATCATTGAGACAATTCCTTTTCCATGTCTTAATGTATTTTCTTCATATCCATTTGCAACAAATTCTCCAAAAATTTGATATTTTGTATCTTCTTCTGAACCACTAGCTATTGATGAATCTACTTTACTTAGTGTAGGCTCATCTATTGTTCCATCTGATTTTCTACCTAGATACATACATAAAGAATCTTCACCATATATAACTTTATCTGTATAATGTCCTGATTCTACTAATTTAATAAAATTAGCAACTGTATTTGGAGCATATTCTGGATAAAGCTCTATTTTTACATTACCATAATTTTCTAATTCTAATGTTACTATAGGATTTTGAATTTTATCTGTTTTGGCTTTTATTGCATTAAAACAAATTAATCCTATTGCAATTACAATAATAATTATTGCAATTATTTTTAAAGTTAATATTAATTTTTCTTTCATTTTTTCCTCCTATTTTAGTCCTAAATATTTCATTGCGTCAATAATATTCTTTGTGCCTATTATATCTAATTTATATTTTTCTTTCAATAATTTTTTATTACTTTCTGGAATTATACAAACTTTATATCCTAATTTTTCTGCTTCTTTTATTCTTTTTTCAATCATATTAACAGCTCTTACTTCACCTGTTAATCCTACTTCACCTATTGCTACAACATCTTCTGGTATACTTATATTTTTAAAAGTAGAAGCAGTAGCTAAAATTATCCCCAAATCTATTGCTGGTTCATTTACTCTCATTCCACCTACAATATTTATATACACATCTTGTGAACCTAAATTAAATCCTGCCCTTTTTTCTAAAACAGCCATCAGCAATGTTAATCTATTATAATCTATTCCTGTTGCATTTCTTCTTGGCATACCAAAAACTGAAGGTGTTGATAGTGCTTGAAGTTCAAGCATTAATGCTCTACTTCCTTCTATTGTTGGAACTATTATTGATCCAGATATATTTCCTTCTCTTTCAGAAATTAGTATAGAAGAAGGATCTAATATTTCTATTAAACCTTCATTTGCCATTTCAAACATTCCTATTTCATTTGTAGATCCAAATCTATTTTTTACCCCTCTTAATATTCTATATGAAAAATATCTTTCACCTTCTAAATATAACACTGTATCAACCATATGTTCTAACACTCTTGGTCCTGCTATATTTCCATCTTTAGTAACATGTCCAATTATAATAGTTGTTATTTCTTTTTGTTTACACATTTTCATTATTCTAGAAGTTATTTCTCTTACTTGACTTACACTTCCTGTTGTTGATGCTATTTCTTCTGAATACATAGTTTGAATAGAATCTATAATTACAAATTTTGCTTCTGTTTTTTCTAAAGCATATTCTACATTATCTATATCAGTTTCTGCTAAGAAAAGTAAATTATCTTTATTTACTCCTAATCTATCAGCTCTTAATTTTATTTGCTCTGCTGATTCCTCTCCTGAAACATATAATACTTTACCATCAATTTTTATTTTGTCACAAATTTGTAAAATAAGAGTTGATTTTCCTATACCTGGCTCTCCACCTAATAGTGTTAGAGATCCATTTACAAAACCTCCACCTAGAACTCTATCTAGTTCTCCTATTCCTGTTTTTATTCTAGTTTTTTCTTTTTTTTTAACTTTATTTAATTGTATAACTTCTGTTTTTTCTTTTTCTTTTATTTTTCCATTTGATGTTTTTACTACTTTTTCTTCAAAAAAAGTATTCCAATTATTACATGCTGGACATTTTCCAAGCCATTTTCCAGATTCGTATCCACATTCATTGCACACAAAAACTGTTTCATTTTTTTTTGCCATATTTTACATCCTTTATCTAAATTTAATTCAAAGAATAATTTAATAATCCTTTGAATTAAAATAATACACTTTTAATAAAATTACAATATTTTTAAATGATTTTTTTATCTATTAATTTTTCAAATACAATTAAATACATTGCATGACTCCATGTAAGTCCTATTACCCATGCTGGTTTCATAGAATCATTATTTACTTGTTCTCCTAACAATCCAACATCTGATGCTGAATTTGTTACAAAATTAAAGTTCTCTAATGCCTTTTTATATTCTCCAATTTCAATATAATAACTTGCCATCCATAAAGTTGCTATTGGCCATGGATTATATCCACCCATATAAGTATCATCTTCATATCTAATATATCCACCTGTATATGTTCTTAATGTCATATTTATTCTTTCTATTGTATTTTGTACATTTTTTTCTTTTGGTGTAAACATATTAAATGGAGTTACTGCACCTATTAAACTTATATCAATTTTTTTATCTTCAATATTTCTGACATATGTTTTTTTATTCTCATCATAAAATGTTCTCAAACAATAATCTTTTATATCTATTAATCTTACTTCTAATATTTTTATTTGCTTATTTATTGCTTCTATTTTTAATCTATTATTTTCGAACATATCTTTTACTTCTTCATATATTTTTAACATTGCTGAAAAAGCTGCAAATATACTTGCCATTGAATAAAGTGAAATTCCTTCATGTTCTTCCCACAAATCATAGCTTTTTTGAAATTTAAATGTTTCATTTAATATATCATCAATATATTTTTCTAAAAATATTGTTGCATTTTCACACATTTTTAATGTATCTTTTAAAAATGTTTTATCTTTAAATTTTTTAAAATGTTCATATACTCCAAATATAACACTTGCAGTTTCATCTATTTGATATCCCCAACATGGTGCTAATCTTCCATCTGTAAAGAATCTTTGCTCCCACATACCATTTTTACTTTGCGTTTTTTTACAAAATTCTTTATAAAATCTTTCTGTTTCTTCTTTCATTCCAACAATATCAAATGCTCTTGTTATAAAAACAGCATCTCTAGTCCAACAATAAGAATATCTTCCACATTTTGTTTTTTCTTCATCTGGTTCTATTCCTGCTGAGATTCCACCAAATTTATTATTTGTTAAAAGTGGGAAAAGTAATATGCTTCTATTATAAATTTTCTTTACTTTTTCACTCAATTCTTTTTTATTTATTTGTAATTTGTCATGTTCTTTTATATATTTTGCCCAATACTTTTCTAAATCTTCTTGCATTTTTTTCATATCAATTTTTCTTATTCTATCTAATTCATTATCAAGTTCATTTAACAAGCATTTTTCTTTATTATCATTTATATATACATATAAATTGAAATTAATTGTTTCTCCAGGTTTTATTGTTTTTAAGTCATAACTTATTCCAGAATCTTTTGACATTCCTATATAATCTTTTCCGCCTATTACACCATCCATAATATTATTTGAAACATTATTTATTTGTTTTGAAAGCAATTTTTCTTTTGAAAATACACATACTGAAAAATCATGATTATATTGTATTAAACATTCTTCTTTTACAAATCCTGAAGCATCATTATTTAAGTTAGATAAAACTTTTGAATAAACCAAAAAATTCATATTAAAATCAACTTTACTATTATTGGTAATTTTATAATTTCTTATTAATATATTTTCTTTTATTGGTATAAAATCAGTTTGTAATACTCTTAAATTAAAATATGTATTAACTATTTCTGTTTGTAAAATATTAGTATTTTTTACATACTCTTGTTTATACAAATTATTTATATCATTATGAAGATAAACAATTGCAGAATCATTTATTTTTACTCCTACATGAAAAGTATCTATAAATTGCTTATAGTCAGGTGAACCATAAAACAATCTTATAAGTTCACCTGTTTTTGTAAAACTAGCTGTCATTTTACTATTTCCCACAATTCCATCATTAAAATATTTTACTCTCATTATTTTCTCCTATTTCATTAACTTTGCTATTTGTTTTTGTATTTCATTTATTCTTTCATTTAGTTTTAATAATTCTTGATCTTTTGTATCAATATCATCTTCTTTTACAACATTTTCAATATCAGAAATTTCATCTTTTAATTTTTCTATCTTATCTAATATATCAAGTTTAGCAACTTTTTGATCATATTTAACAACTTCTGGTGTTCTTTCTAGTAATTCTGGTGTTTCTTTTAATTCATAACTTTCACCAAAACTTGGAATTATAACTTTGCATTCTGAATTTTCTTCAATTTTTCTTTTTAATTCTTCTTGACCTTCTGGTTCACCATGAACTAAAAATATTGTTTTGGGTGGATTTGTGAAAGAATATACAAAATTCAAAAGCCAAGTTTGATCAGCATGACCTGAGTATCCTTCTATATATTCTATTCTTGCATTAACAGCAATTTTTTCTCCAAATATCTTTACTTCTTTAGCTCCTTCTACAATACTTCTACCTAATGTTCCTGGTGCTTGATATCCAACAAAAAGTATTGTACTTAAAGGATCGTATAAATTATGTTTTAAATGGTGTTTAATTCTTCCAACTTCACACATTCCACTTGCTGAAAGAATAATTGCTGGTTCATTACTTTCATTTAAAGCTTTAGATTCTTCAGCTGTTTGTGTAAATTTCAATCCTGGAAATTCAAGTGGATGATCTCCTGATTTAATTTTTTCTTGAATCTCTTCTTCAAAAAGTTCTGTATTTTCACTAAATACTTCTGTAGCTGAAATTGCTAATTGACTATCTACATAAACTGGAACATTCATAATTGTTTTATATTTTTTTGCAAATTCTTCATCTTGTCCATATTCATCTTTTAGTTTATCAATTTCATATAAAATTTCTTGTGTTCTACCTACTGCAAAAGATGGGATTATAACTTTTCCACCTTTATCTAAAGTTTCTGAAACTATGTCTAAAAACATTTTTGCTTTATCATCATTTCTCATATGAAGTCTATTTCCATATGTTGATTCCATTATTAAATAATCAGCATTACTAATCATTGTTGGAGAATCTAAAAGTGGTAAATCATTATTTCCTAAATCTCCTGTAAATACGGCTTTTGTAGTTTTTCCATTTTCAATTGCCCAAATTTCAATAATTGCAGAACCCAACATATGTCCAGCATCATTAAATCTTACACTTATATTATCATCTATTTCAACAATATCATCATAATCTACTGGTGAGAAAATTTCTAAACAATTATATGCTTCTTCTGCTGTATATAATGGTGGTAAAGCTTCTTTACCTTCTCTTACTCTTTTTCTATTTTTCCATTCTATTTCTACTTCTTGTATATGACCACTATCTGGCAACATTATTCCACATAAATCACATGTTGCTTTTGTAGCATAAATTTTTCCTTTAAATCCTTCATTATATAATTTTGGTATTCTTCCAGAGTGATCAATATGTGCATGTGTTAAAAGCATAAAATCAATATCTGCTACATTATATAAAAATGGGTCAGAATTTTCCATTTCTTCTGTTATTTTTCCTTGATACATTCCACAATCTACTAAGAATTTTTTTCCTGCTGCTTCTACTAAAAAGTTAGAACCTGTTACAGTTTTTGCTGCTCCTAAAAAAGTAATTTTCATAAAAACCTCCATTTAATTAAATAATTTTATCATTCGTTTTTGTTTTGCTTCTAATTGTTTTTTTGGATCATCTATTGTTTTTCGACCTTGTTTTTCAAAGATTTCTTTATCATATACTTTTATTAAAACACTGTCTTTTTCATATTCAAAATAAAGTTTTATTTCCTCTAAGTTTATTATTTTTGTATCTATTGCATAATTTATTATTTCATAATTTAAAGCAATATCCATACTGAAAATTTTAATATATCCAATTTTACAACATTTTGTAATTAATTTTTTTAATATCTTATTTATAATTTTTTCAAGTTCTTCACAATCTTTTATATATGTGTCATCTGAAATTAAAATATTTCTATAATATCTAATTTCATAAATCATATCAATAAATTCGTTTTTCTCTGTTATTTTTGATATTTTTTTATCTATATATACTAAAAATTGCTTTTGAAGCTCTATTATATTTTTATTTATATCATCTTTATTAGTTGCAATATTCACAAATTCTACTAATTCATTTTTTCTTTTTATAAAGTTTGCATTTTTTTCTAAATATATAATTTCATCTATTTCTTTTTCAAAAGAATCTCTTTCTTTTAATAATAAATATTTTAAATTTTTAACATTTACAATTTTTTTATCATCTTCTATTCCAGAATTTCTTCTTGCAAATTCTTTAATCATTAACTCTGGGCTTTCTAATATTTTATCTATTTTTTTTATAGAATTTTCACATTTATTTTTTCTTATATTTTGTTCTTGCAAAAATTTTTCTTTATTTTGCATTCTTTTTAGTTCTTTATACTTTTCTTTTAAAACATTATTTATTTTTTCTTTTTCTTTTGATTTCTTATATAATATAACTGATAAAATTGAAAAGTAATCATTTGTTCCTGTTACTGTTTTTAATGTATTTTTTAATTCAAATAAAAAATTTCTTTTATTTGATGCATAATTTCTCCATTCTGTTAAAAATTCTTCATCTTTTATCATTAATATATTTTGATATATCAAATTACTTAATATATTTACTTCTTTTTTTTGATTTATGTCCCAAGACCATCCATTAAAATTATTTAAAATTTCTATATTATTATAATTATATCCATCTACTAATAAATTTTGAAAAGCTTTTTTAAACAAAAAATCATTTGGCATGTAAAAATATTTAGGAACAATATCAGAAATAGAATATAATAAAGCAACTTCTGTGGTATATGTTAAAACACTTTTTTCTCTTTCATTTGTAAGTGCTAGCACATTATTCTTAATAAGCATTTTAGCCTGATTAGTATCAGGCTCTGCTACTTGTATATTATCGCAATATACTTTTATTATATTTAATATTTCTTCTAAAAATTCTTCTTTTTGTCTTACTTTTCTTTTTACAGTTTGATAATCATTATAAGACACTTCTATTTTGTAAATCATACTTAATAGAGTATTTTTTGTAATAGTAGAAAAATATTTTGTTTCTAAAATTTCCTCTAATATTGTATTATAATCTTTAAATTTAGAAAAAAGTTTCACAAAATACCTCCTATATATTTATTATATACCTATTCTCCTTGTGGTGGTTGAGCCATTTTTAGTTCTTCCCATCTTTCTTTAGTTATAAGTACTTGTCTAGGTTTACTTCCTTCATATCCAGATATAATTCCTCTTGCTTCCATTTGATCAATTATTCTTCCTGCTCTTGCATAACCTACTTTAAATCTTCTTTGTATAAAAGATGTTGATGCTTGGCCTATATCTATAACTGTTTCTATAGCATCCATTAAAAATGGATCTGTATCATCTTCTTCATCTTTTGAAGCATCTATTTCTCTATCTGAACTATTAGCTTTTTCTATTGATTCTAATATATCTTCATTATATGTTACTTCTCCATTTGATTTAATAAAATCAACAATCTTTTCAACTTCTTTATCTGATACAAAAGCACCTTGAACTCTAATTGGTTTTGAAGCACCTATTGGATAAAATAGCATATCTCCTTTTCCTAAAAGTTTTTCTGCTCCTGCCATATCAAGTATTGTTCTTGAGTCAACTTGTGATGATACAGCAAATGCAATTCTTGATGGAATATTTGCTTTAATTATACCTGTAATGACATCAACAGAAGGTCTTTGAGTAGCTATTACCAAATGCATACCTGCAGCTCTAGCCATTTGTGCTAATCTACATATTGCATCTTCTACATCATTTGGAGCTACCATCATAAGATCTGCAAGCTCGTCTATAATTATTACTATTTGTGGTAGTTTTCCTTCTAATTCTTCTTTTTCTAAAGCTTCATTATATCCTTTTATATCTCTAACACCTTTTTCTGCAAAAAGGCTATATCTATGAACCATTTCTTGAACTGCCCATGCTAAAGCACCTGCTGCTTTTTTTGGATCTGTTACAACAGGAATTAATAAATGAGGTATTCCGTTATAAACAGAAAGTTCAACAACTTTTGGGTCAACCATTACAAGTTTAACTTCACTTGGTTTTGATTTATAAATAATACTTGTAATTAATGTATTTATACACACAGATTTTCCTGAACCTGTAGAGCCTGCTATTAATACGTGTGGCATTTTAGCAATATCTGTTACTACTATTTCACCTGCAACATTTTTACCAAGTGCAAATGCTAATTTTGAAGAAGCATCACCAAATTCTGCTGATTCTATTAAATCTCTCATATGAACAATTTCTTTTTCTTTATTTGGTATTTCTATACCAACTGCTTGTTTTCCAGGTATTGGTGCTTCTATTCTTATACTTTCTGCTGCTAAATTAAGAGCAATATCATCAGCAAGTTTTGCTATTTTGCTTACTCTTACACCTTCTGCTGGTTTTAATTCATATCTTGTTATTGCAGGTCCAACTGAAACATTTTCAACTTTTGCAGAAACACCAAAACTGTATAATGTTCTTTGTAATTTAGTTGCTGTATCAGTTAAAGCTTTTTTTCCACCTTTTATTCCTTTACTTACTCCAACTTTTATTAATTCTGTTGGTGGAAATTCATAATTTTCATCTTCTGCAACTATTGTATTATGTTCCAATTGTAATACTTCTTTTACTTTGCTTTCTTTTACCTCTTCTTCTTGTCTAAATAAATTGCTTTCTATCTCATTTGGATTAGGTTTTTCTATTACTATATTTTCTTTTTCATTTTGTTTTTCTTGTTTTTTATTTCCAAATAAAGATTTTGTTTTTGCTTCTTGATTATTTGATGTTTGTTCTATATTTCCAGTATTTAAATTTATAGTTATTTGATCTTCGTCTACTGGCATTGGATCTGGAAATTGTTTTAATTTTCTTCCAGTATTTTCTGGCTCTTGTTGTTTTACTTTAGCATTATTATTTTCTTCCATTTTTCTTCTATTTATTCTTGCTTCACGTCTGCTTTCAAGTTCTTCTTCAATTGCCTCTTTTCTTTCATTTCTTCTATCTAAAAAGTCAATTATTATAGCTGATGGACTTATTCCAAAAGTAAACACTGCTAATATAACAACAATTCCCACTGTTGTTATTGCAGCACCGCTCATTCCTAGTAAACTGATTAATGGATATGCTATTACAACACCAACTGTTCCTCCACCTATGTTTTTTTCTCCTAATTCATAAGCTACTTCTATTATTTCATTAAATTGTAAATCTTTATTTATATTTCCTATTGAAATTTGATATATAGACATCGCTGCTGCAATACATGATAAAAATATTATATATTGTATTAATTTTGATGTTAAATAATTCTTATCGTCTTTAGCTAAACTAATTGCTATTGCAATTGTCCCTATTGGTATAAAATATTTTATAAAACCAATTATTCCACCTAATGCTGGACTTAGTATTTCCCCTATTACACCTTTTTCTGCATATATTAATATAAATAGTAAAATACTTACTATAAACAAACATATTACAGCTAAATCTATATTTAATGAACTCTTTTTCTTTCCTTTTTTACTATTGGTAGTATTTTTTTTACGTTTTCTTCCCAAAACTACATCCTCCTAAATTTAAAGCCACAATCAGAATCAATATTTAAAATTGATTTTGATTCTGGCTTTTTATTTGCTTTTCAAGTTTTAATATTTTATTTTAGTTCTTTTCTATTGTTTTGTATTGTTTCTAAAGCACTTTGAACAGAAGACTCTACACCATTTAAAGTCTCACTTAAGTTTTTCATATTTGATTCTATTTGTTCCAAAATTCCATCTATATATGTTGTTGTTTCTTTTGTTATTTCTCTATACATTTCATTAGCATCTGCAATAATTTCTGTTTTTTTATCATAAGCTTTTTTAGTAATTTCATGTTCATCTATCATAGATATAATTCTGTTTTCTGCTTCTTTTATAATATCTTCTGCATCTTTTTGTGCTTCTGCAATTATTTTTTCTCTTTCTTCTTTTATCCATTTTGCTTGTTTTAATTCATCTGGAAGATTTAATCTAATTTCTTTTATTATATCTAACATTTCATTTTTTTCTATAAGACTTTTATCTGTAAAAGGTAAACTTTTACTTCTTTCTAAAATATCTTCTAAAGTTTCTAGTAATGTAAAGATTTCCATCTCTTACCCCTTTCGATTTAAGAATATAAGAGTAACTCTCCCATATTTTCTTATATCATTTATCTCAAAATATTCATCATTTATAATATCTAATATTTTATCTTTATTATCAGTTTCTAATATTATTGTTCCATCTTTTTTTAATAATTCCAAATCTTGAATTAATTCTAGAGCTTTACTATAATAATTTGACTCATAAGGTGGATCTAAAAAAATTACATCTAATAATATATTCTTTTCTTTCAATTCTTCTAAAGCCTTATCATACGACTTTTTTATCACAATTGATTTTGATTCATTTTTAGTTTTTTCTATATTTTTCTTTATAACATCAATTGCTTTAAAAGAATTATCACAAAAAAACGCTTTTGAAGCACCTCTACTTAAAGCTTCTAATCCTAAAGCACCACTTCCTGAAAATAAATCTAAAATTATTGCATCTTCTAATTTAAAATTTATTATATTAAATAAAGGCTCTTTTACTCTATCTAATGTGGGTCTAGTATTTTCACCTTCTAAAGTGTTTAATTTTGTTCCTCTATTTTGTCCACTTATTATCCTCACGAATGCATTTCTCCTATTAAACCCTAGTATATTATAAATATATTTTATTCAAAATATCGAATAAGTCAATAAAATTTACGCAAATGTAATACATAATTAATTTTTTTGTAATATAAATTTTATATCTCTAAAATTACATTTTTATTTCATTTATAGAAAATAAAAAATAAAGTAGAATCTAAAATTGAACTGAACCCAAAAAGTTAGACACTTTTTGATTAAGTTTATATTAGGCTACTTTATTTTAAAATAATTTATCTTCTATATGAGCACCCACAATTATTGCTATTATTATTGTTGTTATTATTGCTATTTTCATTTTCTTCATTATTTGAATCTCTCATAATTAACATTACTATATATGCTGTTATAAAAGAAAATATTGTATATATAATAGCTGATACTATTAATTCTGCTGTTCCTCCTAAAATAAATGCAAGAACAAAGAATATTGAAAAAAATATACCAGCTACTTTAATTGGGCAATTTATAAATGTTTCTAAAATTGCCGATAATATTATTGTTGATATTGGAATTGCAAAAAAAATTAGTAAAATATTCATATATTTTTACCTCCGATTTTTAATTTCAACTGTTTATATATAATATTCTATCTAATTTAATTTTGTGATTATTTTAATATGTAACTTCTACTAAATATAATCCATATGGTGGTAAAGTTTTTCCGGCATTTTTTCTATCTTTGCTTTCAATAATTTTAGGTATATCATCTGGTTTGATTTTTCCACATCCCACATCTAATATTGTACCTGAAATTATTCTTACCATATTATATAAAAATCCACTACCTGTAAGTTCTATATATATTCTATCTCCATTTTCTATAACTTCTGCCTTAAAAATTTTTCTTACACTGCTTTTACTACTTGTTCCACTTGCTTTAAATCCAGCAAAGTCATGCTCACCTTCAAAATATTTAATTCCTTTTTTCATTTTCTCTACATCTAATTTTATTGGAAAATGATATTCTAAATCTCTATATATTGCAGTTCCCATATTTGAATTATTTATTATATATCTATATTTTTTAGATTTTACTGAATACCTACTATGAAATCTTTCATCAACTTCTTCTGCACTTTTTATAACAATACTCTTTTTTAATTTAGAATTTATAGCTATTGGAAATTTTTCAATTGGAATACTTGTATTATTTGTTTTAAAATTTGCTGTTTGTCCCAAACTATGTACACCTGCATCTGTTCTTCCTGATGCTATAAGTTCTATTTCTTCTCCTGTTATTTCTCCTATTGCTTTTTCTATCTCTCCTTGAATATTTAATTTATTTGGCTGTTTTTGCCACCCATTAAATTTTTTTCCATCATATTCTATAATCAATTTTATATTTCGCATATTTAACCTCTTCTATACATTTTAAAAGGGAGCAATTGCTCCCCTGTTTGCACTTTTATTTGTTTATATAAATTGTTACAACTCCGTTATTATTTGGTACAACTTTAAAATCTTTTTCGTATAAACGAGCATAATTAATTTCAAGTTCGTCCATTTCTTCAACGTGCTTAAGTAACTCTAAACATAAACCAGGAAAATATTTCATTACCTTAGGAATAGCTCTTTCATAGATTTGTTCTACTTTAATATCTTTTTTTATTGTCATTTCTGCAAATTTTTTATATGCTTTTGCTTCTTCCTCTGTAAATCCATACCCTCTTAAATAATCATACAAACTTTCCTGATATTCCTTGTATAAAACACTTCTTAACAGTTCTTTCATAATGATAATCCTCCTTGTGTATATAGAACATTCTAGTGGTTACAAGAATAACTATTGTAGTTACACAATTATTATAACATAAAATTTACATAATTTCAAATTTTATATAGTCATATATTTTCAAATATTGACAAATATTATTTTTATAATTATTGCTAAAAAAAATCAACTATGATAAAATTTTTATATAAATTTTATAAAAGGAGTCTTGCTTATGGATTTATTAGTAGAAGCAAAACATAATAATAAAACAGCTTTTAACGAATTATTTGATAAATATGTTAATATTTTTTACAAAACAGCTAGAATTTTCTTTATGAATGAATCTGATATTACTATAGTTTTAAAAGAAACAATGTCTTATACTTTTCAAAATTTAATTGAAGTAAAAGATGAAAAAGAATATCTAATTTGGTCTTTAAAATATCTTATTAAAATTTCTAATAAATTAGTAGAAGAAAATAAAAAAGATATTAATAAACAAATAGAAGAAAAAAATTTAAAACTTTTAGTTTCTGGTTCTAATGGAATTTCTTCTACTTTCTCTGCTGAATATATGGAAGAATATAAAAATTATCGAAAAACTTCTATTGTTGAAGAATATTTAACAAGTATTTCAAAAGAGTTGAGGTTACCCTCTATTTTATATTTTTATGCAAATTTAAGTATAGAAGATATTTCAAAAATAACTGGTATAAATACAGATAATTTATCAATTTTAATTGACAAAGCTAGAACTGCTATTTATGAAATTATTATGAATAAGGAGGTTGATTTATAATGGATATAAAAGAACAAAGAGATGCTTTTATAAGAGAAAAACTAAGTTCAGACAAAGTTATTTTAGAACCTTCTTTAAATATAAAAAATAATTATTTAAATGAAACTAAAGTAAAGCAAAAAAAATATACAAGAAAACAAAAAAAATTATTATTTTTTGTTATTATCCTTTTAATAATATCTTGTTTTTTTAATATATATTTATTAAAAAAGCCTAATGTTCCTTTAACCCCTATATCAAAAAATAATACAATTATAAATGAAAATTTAGATATAATAGATACTCTTGAAAATAATAATACATATTTTTCACAAAATGAAATTATTCAAGAATCTACTAATGATATAGTAAATTCAAATTCTCTTATCAATAATACTACTATTAATGCTACAACAAAGGATATGCTAGAATCTTCTGAATTTTCAAGTGAAGAATTTAAAAAAATATTAGAATTATATTCTTTAGGTATTCATAGAATTTATGAAGCAAATAATAATGAAACAGAAAAAAATACAATTAAGCTTTTAATAACTTTAAGATATTTAGATTATTGTTCTCAAAATAATAAAATATCTTCTACAAAATATGCTTTCTTAAAAGATAATGTTTACTTATGTTTAAATGAACTTACAAAAACTAATTATCCTGTAGATATTCTTTCAACTTATGACGATTTTGTAAAATACACATCATTCTCTAATAGCTTTTTATATGGTGATGATTCTTCTATTTTAACAAATGAAAAATACGAAATATTAGAATTAAAACCTTATGATGGTTCAAATGGAAATTATAATATAGAAACTAAAATAAAAAGAACCGTAAAATATGATGATGACATTACAAATGAAGATATATTTAAAGTAAAATTTGTAGTTTCAATAAATTCAAATTATACTTATTCAAAATATAAAATTGAAGCTATGTATTTTGAAAACGAAAACAAATCAGCACCTAATACTACTTATCGTTTAACAGATACTTCTATGTTTACAGATGATGATTTAAAAGCAATAAAAGATGATATTTTAAATGAATATTCTGATGATGAAGTATCTCAAATTTATTTGGATAAAATTGAAAAAACTTCAAAAAATACTTATACTATTTCTTACAGATTAATTATAAATAACACATTAAAAGAAAATACTTTAACTGTAAATAAAGAAAACTCTAAATTAAATTTTAATTAAGGATGGAAAAATGATAAAATTAATAGCAAGCGACATTGACGGAACAATTATTGATAGAAACAATATAATTCCAGAAGAAAATATTAAAGCAATAGAAAAAATACATGAAAAAGGTATAAATTTTGCAATATGTACAGGAAAATCTTACTCTGTTTCTAGTAATATTTGTGAAAAATTAAAACCCACATTTGGAATTTTTGGTAATGGTACACAAATTATAGATTTTAAAAATAATAAAGAATTAGTAAGAAAAATTCTTTCAAAAGAAGATTTACTTTTTATAACTACATTAGTTGATAGATTTAATTTACACTTACATATATATACTAGTACAGAAATTGTTTCTGAAAAACTTATGTTTATGGATTTAAGAAACTTTATGTTAAAATCTAAAAATTCTTCTTCAACATTGAATTTTAAAATTGTAGATAATATTACAGAATATATCTCTAAAAATAATCCCGATGTTTTTTCAGCTGTAGTATCTAGCGAAAATTCTTTACTAGATTTTGAAAAATTCATAACAGTTAATGAAAATATCATGTATCAATTTATTAATAAAAGAGGAAAATATAAAGATTTTATAATAGGCAAAGAATACGAATATATTAACATTTCCCCTGTAAATATCGATAAAGATACATCTGTTGATTTTTTAACAAATCATTTAAATATTTCAAAAAAAGATATTCTTGCAATTGGAGATAATATTAATGATTTAAAAATGGTTAAAAATGCAGGAATTGGCGTTGCAGTTGGTGATGCATATGATGAATTAAAATCTGTTGCTTCTTATATTACTCAAAAAGTAGCTGCTGAAGGTGCTTTTGCTGAAGCTATAAATAAATTTATATAAATAAGTAAAAACATCTCAATTTAAATTGAGATGTTTTTACTTTTATTCTTTTACTTCTTTAGATTCATTATTAGTATTTTCTTTAGCTTGTTGTATAGGTTCTATTACTAAATTTTTAATTAATATTTTTTTAAGAACATCTTCTCTAACATCTGCTATTAGTGTTCCATCCTTTGCTATTGAAATTTTTCCTGTTTCTTCTGAAACAACTACTGCTAAAGCATCTGATTCTTTTGAAATTCCAATTGCAGCTCTATGTCTTGTTCCCAATTCTCTTGCTATATCTTTATCATCTGAAAGTGGTAGCATACATGCTGCTGCAGCTATTTTATTATCACTTATAACAACAGCTCCATCATGCAATGGTGTTTTAGGTTCAAATATATTAACAAGTAATTGTGGTGATATTTCTGAATTCATATAAATACCTGTTGCAATAATGTCTTTTATTTTTATATCTCTTTCTATAACTATTAAAGCACCTTTTTTAGCCTTTGATAATTCAACAGTTGCAATAACTATTTTGTATATTGCTTCTTTCATTTTTGTCGCCAAGTCTTTTTCTATTCCAAAAAATTTTCTAAATTTACTTGTTCCTAATTGCTCTAATCCTCTTCTTAGTTCTGGTTGGAATATAATTATAAGCATTATTACTCCATAAGACATTATAGATGACAATATAAGATATAATATTTGAAAATTTAAAAGTTTACTTAAAAATGTAACAATTATTAAAAGTGCTATACCTTTTAATAGTTGCCATGCCCTAGTTTCTTTTAGCATTAAAAAAGCTTTATATAAGATAAACACTACTATAGATACATCTAAAATTATTGATATTACAGAAATAGGATTATCTGATAAATTTGTAAGATAATCTAATATTTGTGTTTGATAAAAATTACTAAATGACACTCCAATTTTTTCTAACATTAAAAATTTCTCCTTACTTTTATACAAATAAATAAAATAATAATGTTCCAAATACTGAAAATAACATTAAAAATAGCATTACAAATGCAATAATTTTTGTAAATAATTTTTTCTTATCCATGTTTTCTTTCCTCTTTTCTTTATGTAAAATATATAAATAGTTATAACATAAGAAGAAAATTTTTTCAATACCAAGTTTTACTAGATATAAAAATTTAAAGAAAAAATACTATTTAATAAATACATTATTTACTAAATAGTATTTTAAATTATTTTAAATATATCGTTGGATTTACACATTCTCCATCTTTATACATTTCAAAATGTAAATGACTTTCATCCAATATTTCAAAACTTGCAGTTTCACCAACTGTAGCTATTGTTTGTCCTTTTTCTACTATTTCTCCTTCTTTTATAAATTCTGTTGTTAATAAATTTGAATATATTGTTTTAAATCCATTTGCATGAGTTATTGTAATAGATATTCCATATCTAGGATCATTTTTTATTGATTCTATTTTTCCCTCTTCTGCAGCTACTACAATACTTGTTTTATCTGCTTTTATATCAATACCTGTATGAGTTGTCCATTCTTCTAATGTATTAGAATATATTAAAGTATCTTTTGCAAAATCTTTTATTATTTCTCCTGAAACAGGTGGCTGAAAATTCAATTCTTTTATTTCCTCATTTGTATTAGTTTCTATATTCAATTCATTTGTATTTGTTGAATTATTATCTTCATTTTCTTCTACTATTGTTGCAGGAACAGGAGTTGTATTTTTTACACTTTTCTTAGATTCTACATTAGGAGTTACTTGCTTTTTTACAACATTTTCTTTTTCTTCTATAGTTTTATCTTCTGAAAAACTAGTTTTTTCTATTTCATTATTTGAAACAATATCATTTATTTTTCCTAATTCTAGCAAGCTTTCTTCTGATTGTTGTTTTAACTTTTTATTATAGTTTACAAATATATTTAAAAAAAATATAATTGAAATAATCAAAGTTATTGTGAAAACATATACTACTTTTCTTAAATTTTTCTCTTCATTTTTTTCTCTTCTGCTCATAAATAATCCTCCTTATTTTTATATAGTTATTTACAATTTTTTGAAGATTATTCATGAATTTCCACATCTTTATAATAATATTTTATTATTTCATCATATTTTTTTCCTTGTTTAGCTAGTACATCACTTCCACTCTGACTCATTCCAACACCATGGCCATATCCTTTTACAGTAAATTTTATAGAATCTCCTATTATATCAACTGTAAAGTTGCTAGATTTTAATCCAAAAATATTTCTTATATCTATACCAGAAAATTCTAAATTTCCTATTTTTATTTTTTTAACTCTTCCAGAATCTGTATACTCTTTTATTTCTATACAGTTTGCTTCTTCAAATTTTATTACAAAATCTTTATTTTTTTCTATTATTTTTTGTATTAATTCATCTTTAGAAATATTTACTTCTGATAAATAAGTGGAATAATTTTCTTCTCCAACTGTTTCTACACATTGTAAATATGGATAATTCCCACCCCATACATTTATTGCAAGTTCTGTTTTTCCTCCACTATTACTATGAAATAACGCATTTATAACTTCATTGTTGTATGTTATATATTTACCAGCTGTTAAGTCTACAGCAGAAACTATTTTTTTCCAATACTCTTCTTTATTTTCATCCCATCTTGCCATTCTATTTTCTTTTGAAATCCAAGCTTGACAACAAAGTGAACTATCACAAATATCAGCATTTTCATGTTTTCTATTTTTTATCTTATATATTGTATATGTCCTAGCTACAACCGCTTGTGCTTTTAATGCTTCTATTTCATAAGAAGCAGGCATCTCAGCTGCTACAACACCATATAAATATTCATCTAATTTTATATTTTCAACATTTCCTGTATCTACATGCAATAAATTTATATAATTTATTTCTCCATAATCATAATTATTTTCTATATTTTCAATTTCTGTATTTACTTTTATTTCTTCTTTATTTTCAAATGTATTTGTAAAAATAATTGGAATTGCAAAAATTAATATTATTATAAATAAAAAATAAAACAAAATTTTCTTCAATTTCTTTCACTCCTTTATGCCATTTTTTTCCTTAATTCTTTTAAAATTCTTCTTTCAATTCTTGATACTTGAACTTGTGAAATTCCCATTATCTTTGCCACTTGCATTTGTGTTTTTTCTTTAAAATATCTCAATATTATCAAACGTTTTTCTCTTATATTTAATGATTTTATTAATTCTAAAATTGTTATTTTATCAACTATTTTGTTTTGTTCATCATTATTTATTACTATTCTATCTATTTTTTCTACTCCTCCATCTTTTAATTCTTGATTTATAGATTCAATAACCTTATTTGCTTCTATAGAAGTACAAATATCTTCTTCTGAAACATTTAATGCTTTTGCTATATCTGTTATTGATAAATGTTCTCCAGTTCTTATTAAATAATCTCTTTCTAATATTTTTATTTTTACACCTAATTCTTTTGTTGTTCTGCTTATTTTTATTATTCCATCATCTCTTAAGAATTTTTTTATTTCTCCTATCATATATTGCACTGCATATGTTGAAAGCTTTACATTAAATTCAAAATCAAATTTTCTAACAGCTTTTATAAATCCTATACTTGCTATTTGATATAAATCTTCTTTTTCATATCCTCTTCCTAAAAATCTTTTTACTATACTCCAAATAAGTCCACTATTTTCTTCTATAATTTTTCCTAAAGCATCATTATCACCGTTTTTAGCCTTTGCTATAAGATAATTATTGTTTTCATACATAATTCCTCCTAAATTAATATGTATTTTCTTTTTTGATTTTTTTACTCATTGTTATTTTTGTTCCTAATCCTACTATTGATTCAACTTCTAACTTGTCCATAAAATTTTCCATAATAGTAAATCCCATACCAGATCTTTCCAAATTACTTTTAGTTGTATATAAAGCTTCACGTGCCTCTTTAATATTTTCTATTCCTTCTCCATTATCAGATATTTCAATTTCTATTTCATCTTCATATATCCTAGCTTTTATTTTTACTATTCCTTCTGTATTTGGATAAGCATGTATAATAGAATTTGTTACAGCTTCAGAAACTGATGTTTTTATATCTGCAATTTCTTCTATGGTAGGATCTAATTGTGATGCAAATGCAGCTACAGATATTCTTGCAAAAGCTTCATTAGCAGATTTACTTAAAAATTCAATTTTCATTTCATTTTTTATACTTTTATTCATAAAAAACTCTCCTTCTTAGCTTATAGCTTTATTTTCTTCTGAATTATCTATTATTGGTATTATTTTTAAAATTCCTGACATCTCAAAAACTTTTTTTATCTTTTCTTTCACATTTATCATTTCTAATTTAGCTCCATAGCAACTAGATGTTTTATATCTTCCTATTATAAGACCTATTCCCGCACTATCCATAAAATAAACTTTATTAAAATCAAATATTACTTTTTTAGGCATAAACCTTTGAATTTCATAATCACTCCTTTTTCTTATTTTTTCACAAGAATGATGATCAAGTTCCTCTGTTATTTCAAATAACAAAATTTTATCTTCCATATAATGTTTTACGTTCATCTTTTTCCCTCCTATAAATTTTTATAACTTATTATTCTATCTACACAACTTTTTTTCCTTCGATGAAAATTTAGAACTTTTGTTGCATTTTTAGAGCATTTCGACACATTTATATAAAAAAGTTTTTTTACATAAAAAAATAACCAAGAAATTCTAAAATTAAAATTTCTTGGTCATTTTTTTATTTTATTTTTATAATGATATTTGATATGGGCTTTCTTCTGTTCCGTTTCCTGATATAATTTTTATATTTTCTTTTAATTCAATCACTGGTCTTACACCAGTTTTTCCAATATAATGACCTTGTATATCAATACCATTATATGACACTGACATTAAACATGTATCATCTTCTACAAAGTATGATGCAAGAAAATACCATGTTCCATTATCTATTAATCCTTTCATATTTTCAGTATATTTTGTATATATATCATTTATTTTATATTTTGCTATATCATAACTATCTTTTCCACATACTATTTGTGAAAATTCTTTAAATGTTAAAGTTGAAATTTTATTTGCAAATTCATTTTTGAAATAACTTCCTTTTTTTAAACTTCCATCTGCTAATTCAAATGTAGCATTTTCAAAATTATTTGTTAAATCATTTATTGCTATATCTGATTTTCTTTCAAATAATTCATAATTACATGGTGTACCTGCAGAAATTATTTTTATCCTATTGTTCTTTATTTCAATTATTCTCCATCCTTTATAATTAGTTAAAACTTCTCCATATTCCTTAACATTTTCATAATCTAATTTATAGTCTATATAATCTCCTACTTTTAGATTTTTATATGTAGATTTACTATTTAATATATATATTCCTACTACAGCTATTATAATTAGTATTAATACAAATATTATTAAAAATTTCTTTTTCATTTGTTACTCCTCCTTTAAATTTTCGTATTTATAAATTTTATACCATTACTTAAATTTATAGTCAATACTTATATTAATTTATATAAAATCACTTTTCGCCACTTTTTATTTTTTCTATTAAAAATGTAGTATAATTTCAATGTACTATATTTTTAGTATAAAAGTTGAAGGTAGAAAATTTTTAATGGAGGTAAATTTATGAAACTTTTTTCTTCACACATTATGCGGTCTATAATTTTAACATTAACCATTGTTTGCTTTATCGGAAGTACAACTACCGTATTTGCAGCTAACAATCGGCAACAGATCTATCCTATAAGCGGAAGTTCTTCTGGCGTAGTTAGTAGTAAGAATTCTACTTTATGCACCTATAATTTTCCCAAAGGAAATACTACTTATTATATAAACTATGTTTATGAATCTACACCAACTGACGGAGATTATTTAAAGTTTGTTAATAAATCTAATTCCTCTGAAGAGTATAGAATATCATTAACCGGTACTGGTGCACTAAAAAAAGAATCTATCTTTGTCCAAAACGCTGGCAATTATGAATTACGTCTTGTTTCTGGAAACAGTAATGAACATATTTACGCATTTGACATTTATTATTTAAAATAAGTTTTTTATACCAAAATAAAATAGTAACTAAATAATTTTAATCTACCTTCACTTTTTAGAGAGAAAAGTATGTGCTTTTCTCTCTTTTCTTTTACAAATTATTAATGAATTTTTAACTTTATGCTTATTATTTTATATAGTAAATTTGATATTTTATAATGATATTTGATATGGGCTTTCTTCTGTTCCGTTTCCTGATATAATTTTTATATTTTCTTTTAATTCAATCACTGGTCTTACTGAATGCATACCAGTCCAACTTGAAGCAATTTCTCCGCTAGTATATACAAGGCTCATTACAGAATTGTTATCATTTACCCCATGTGTTGCAATATAATAGTTTGAACCATTATTTATTAATCCTTTCATATTTTCAGTATATTTTGTATATTTTTCATTTCCGTCATTCATTCTATATTTTGCTATATCATAACTATCTTTTCCACATACTATTTGCGAAAATTCTTTAAATGTTAAAATTGAAATTTTATTTGCAAATTCATTTTTGAAATAACTTCCTTTTTTAAATTTTCCATCTGCTAATTCAAATGTAGCATTTTCAAAATTATTTGTTAAATCATTTATTGCTATATCTGATTTTCTTTCAAATAATTCATAATTACATGGTGTACCTGCAGAAATTATTTTTATCCTATTGTTCTTTATTTCAATTATTCTCCATCCTTTATAATTAGTTAAAACTTCTCCATATTCCTTAACATTTTCATAATCTAATTTATAGTCTATATAATCTCCTACTTTTAGATTTTTATATGTAGATTTACTATTTAATATATATATTCCTACTACAGCTATTATAATTAGTATTAATACAAATATTATTAAAAATTTCTTTTTCATTTGTTACTCCTCCTTTAAATTTTCGTATTTATAAATTTTATACCATTACTTAAATTTATATTCAATACTTATATTAATTTATATAAAATCACTTTTCGCCACTAAAATAAAAAATTAAGGTGTATGTTTTAATATAAAATGAACCAGAATTATTAAATTTTTTTATTTAATAATTCCGGTTCACTTCATAATTTACTTTAACTTTTTTTAATTTTTAATAAATCTAAAATTTATATCTTAAACCTGTTATTCTTTTTTTAGTATCTACATTATTAATCATAAATTCTATTAAATTGTTTCCTCCTATTACAATAAGCATTTTTTTGGCTCTTGTTATTCCTGTATATAATAAATTTCTTGTAAGTAACATATTTGAAGAAGGAGGAACTACTAATATAACTATATCAAATTCACTTCCGTTGTGCTTTATGTATTGTTATGGCATATGCATGTTCTAATTGTTCTAATTCTGAAAAAGCATACCAAGCTATTTTTTTGTCATCAAATTCAACTTCTATTTGTTTTTCTGTAGTATTTATTTTTATAATTCTACCTATTTCACCATTAAATATTCCTGTTCCATTTTCATATTTTACACTTTCGTCTTTTCTACCTCTTTCCCAAAAAATATCATAATTATTCTTTATTTGCATAACTCTATCGCCTTCTCTAAAAATAATATCTCCATATATTTTTTCTTCTATTTCATCATTTTTAGGATTTAATGCTTGTTGCAAATTTTTATTAAGTTCTCTTGTTCCAAGTCTTCCTTTTTTTGTTGGAGTCAAAACTTGAATATTTTTAAAAAATTCATAATCACCATAATTTTTTAATCTTTCTTTACTTAATGATATTACTTGATATATCATTTTGTCTTGATTTCTTTCATTGATATAGAAAAAATCATCAACACAATCTTTATCATAATCTTTTCTATTTATAAATGTCATTCCATTATTTACATTATGTGCATTAACTATTATTTTACTTTTTGCTGCTTGTCTAAATATTTTATTTAATGTTACTGTTGCAAATTTTTCTGATTCGATTAAATCTTTCAATATACTTCCTGGACCAACTGATGGTAATTGATTTACATCTCCTACAAATATTACTTTTGTTCCCAAATATACAGCTCTTACTAAATAATTCATTATATATACATCAACCATTGACATTTCATCTATTACGAGTACGTCTGTATCTACTGGTGTTACATCTGTATCGATACTACCTAGTTTATCTTCTTCAAATTTTCCAATTTCTAAAAGCCTATGTATCGTTTTAGCTTCTACACCTGTTGTTTCACTCATTCTTTTTGCAGCTCTTCCTGTTGGTGCACATAAAACAACCTTTTTCTTATGTGCTTTATATATTTCTATTATACATTTTATAATCGTAGTTTTTCCTGTTCCAGGTCCACCTGTGATTATACATACATTATTTTCATTAATTTGTTTTATCGCATCATATTGCTTTTCTGACAATTCTATTCCAAAATTTTCTTGATATGTATATATATCTTTTTCAAATTCTGTAATATATTTCATATTTTTAGACTCTTTTAATGATATTAATTTAGTAGCTATATTTTTTTCAGCTCTGTATAATGGTTCTAAATATACAAAACAACCTTCATCTTCTCTATTTTCAATTACAATTTCATTAGTTCCATTTAAATTTATCAAATTATTTAAAATATTTTCTTCATTTACATTTAAAATTTCTTTTACATATGTAATTAAATTATCTTTTATTACACATGTATGTCCATTATAGCTCGCAACTAATAATGCATATTTTATTCCACTTTTTATTCTATTATCACTATCTTGTGGTATTCCTATTTGTATAGCTATTTTATCAATTTTATCAAAATTAACTCCATACACTATATCTATTAATACATATGGATTTTCTTGTATTTTTTCAATCGCTTCTCTTCCTAACGCATCATATACTTTTTTGCTATTATTAGCACTTATTCCAAACCCTTCTAAAAAGCTTACTATTTGCCATACTTCCCACTTTTCATTAAATTCTTCGCCTATTTCATATGCTTTATCTTTTGAAATTCCTTTTATTTCTGCAAGTCTTAATGGTTCAAATTTAAAAATATTTAAAGTATCTTCACCAAATTTATCAATTATTTTTTTTGCAGTAGCTGGACCTATTCCTTTAATAGTTCCACTTGATAAATATTTTTCAAGTGCTGCTACTGTTTCAGGCATTATTTTTTCAAAAGTATCTATTTTAAATTGTTCACCATACTCTTGATGAACTACCATTTTCCCTATTAATTTTAAAGTATCTCCAACAACAATAAAAGGTAAATATCCTACTACTGTTAATATATCTTGATTATCTGTTTCAAAAACAGCAATTGAATAACTATTTGCATCATTTTGGTATATAAATTCTTCAATTGTACCTTTTATTTCCACTGTTTATCTCCTTTTATTAATACAAAAATATGTTTGTTTGTATTTTATCATTTTTATTTATTTATTGCAACAAAAAAGCATATAGACTTTTAATCTATATGCTTTTTTGTTATCCAAATATTCCTTTTCTTTTTATTGGTGGTTGTTCATTCATTGTTTTAGCAAGTTCTACTAATAATTCTCTTTGTTCATGTGTTAATTTTTTAGGAACTTGAACTATAACTGTAAATACAAAATCTCCTCTCCAATTTCCATTTATACTTTTAAATCCTTTATTTTTGATTGTGAATCTTGTTCCTGTTTGTGTTCCTTCTGGTATTTTATATTTTTCTTTTGTTCCATCTACCATTGGAACTTCAATTTCTGTACCAAGTGCTGCACCCGTAAAAGTTATTGGAACTTCGCATAATACATGTTCTGCTTTTCTACTATAAATGCTATGTCTTTTTATATGTATTACTATATATAAATCTCCTTTTGGTCCACCATTTGATCCAATTTCACCTTCACCTTTTAGCACTACTGTTTGCCCTTCATCTATTCCTTCTGGTATTTTTACTTTTATTTTTATAGATTTTCTTACTATTCCTTTACCTTTACAATCTGGGCATGGGTCTTTTATAATTTTTCCTGTTCCTGAACATGCTGTACATACTTTTTGAGTTGCCATTTGTCCAAATGGAGTTGTAACAACTTGTTTAATTTTTCCTGTTCCATTACACATAGCACATTTTTCAGCAGTTGTTCCTTTTTTAGCTCCTGTTCCTGTACAAGAATGACATGTTTCATTTCTATTTATGCTTATTTCTTTTTCTACGCCTAAAAATGCTTCTTCAAATGTAATGTCTAAACTTAATTTTAAATCTGCACCTTTTCTTGGGCCATTAGTATTTCTAGTTTTTTGACCAAAGAATGATGAAAATATGTCGCCTAAATCTGAAAAATCTCCAAAGTCAGAAAATCCTCCAAATCCATCAAATCCACTTCCATATGAATAATATCCTCCACCTTGGTTTCCTGCTCCGAAGCCTTGTGGTCCTTCAAATCCAAATCTATCATACATTTGTCTTTTTTGCTTATCTGATAAAACTTCATATGCTTCACTAATTTCTTTAAATTTCTTTTCTGCTTCTTCTTTATTATCTGGATTAGCATCTGGATGATATTTTTTTGCAAGTTTTCTATATGCTTTTTTTAATTCTTCATCTGTTACATTTTTATCTACACCTAAAACTTCATAATAATCTCTTTTCTGTGCCATTTATTTTTAGCCTCCTAAATTAATTGCTATCTATAATAGCTATATAGAGGTCAGCTTTACTTTCTGACCTCTCTTATAACCATTATGTTTAGTTAATTATTCATCTTTTTTACTATCATCTTCAACTTTATAATCTGCATTATAAACGTTTCCATTTTCATCAGATGTTGTTTCAGATGTTGCACCAGCATTAGCTCCTGCTGCTTGATTTTGAGAATATAATTTTTCAGAAATTTCATAAAATACTTTTGTTAATTTATCTGTTGCTTCTTTTATTGTTTCTACATTATTTCCTTCTAAAGCTTTTTTTACTGCTTCTATTTCAGTTTCAACTTTAGCTTTTTCTTCTCCACTTATTTTGTCACCTAAATCATCTAATGTTTTTTGGCTATTGTATACTAAACTTTCTGCATTATTTTTTACTTCAATTTCTTCTTTTCTCTTTTTGTCTTCTGCTGCATGAGCTTCTGCATCTTTAATAGCTTGATTTATATCATCTTCTGATAAATTTGAACTTGCTGTAATTGATACTTTTTGTTCATTTCCACTAGCTTGATCTTTAGCAGAAACATGAACTATACCATTAGCATCAATATCAAATGTAACTTCAATTTGTGGTACTCCTCTTGGTGCTGGTGGAATTCCTGTTAATTGGAATCTTCCAAGTGTTTTATTGTATTGTGCCATTTCTCTTTCACCTTGTAATACGTGAACTTCTACTGATGTTTGACCATCACCTGCTGTTGAGAATACTTGTGATTTTTTTGTTGGTATTGTTGTATTTCTTTCTATTAATTTTGTAAATACTCCACCATATGTTT
>CAZYST010000009.1:0-41099 GCA_964650305.1 uncultured Lachnospiraceae bacterium | reverse complement strand
GTCAAAAACTGTTTTATATTTTAGCACCAATTTTATACCTTGTCAACATATTTTTAAAAATAATTTAAAAATTTTCAAATTATTGTTTTTGGGAAATATAATTCTAGTAATAAAACATATTAAAAAGAATAAATTATATTAATACACATATATTTACTTTATTTGTATATTAGCTAATTCTATATCAGTTTTTGCCATTATATTTTTTAAATGTGTTTTTTGTGTTTTTATTTTATGAAAGTTTTGTTTTTTTTAAAACAAAAATAGCAAAGTAAAAATATTTATTATTATATATGAAAAGAAAGTACTTCATAACAAAGTACTTTCTTTTTTATTTCTATATTATATTCCTATTATATTTTTATTATACTTTCTAAAGCTAATTTTATCATATTATTCATTGAATTTTGTCTTTGCTCTGATGTTAAATTTTCCTTTTTGCAATTTGAATCTGCAACAGTAAGTAAACATGCAGCATTTTTCCCTAATTTTTTAGCAGTATAAAATAATGCAAAACTTTCCATTTCTGAACCTAATATATTATATTCTTTTGGTAATCTTTCAACATACATTTCTGGATTTTCAAGATATGGATCAAAACATTCTGTACATGCTATATTACATTTAGTATATTTTTGATTTTCTAATTTTGCTGTTTCTTCTATTATATTATTCAAATGTTCTGAAGATTCAATAATATGACATTCTTCTCCTGTCATATTTTTTGCAAAATTTCCTTCTGTATAACTATTTTCCACTAATATTATGTCTAATAAATTCAAATCTTCTTTATATGCACCACATGAGCCTATTCTTATTATATTTTCAACACCATATATATTGTATAATTCATAAGAATATATACCAATACTTGGCATTCCCATACCAGATGCCATGACTGTAATTTCTTTTCCTTTATATTTTCCTGTATATGCAAATATATTTCTTACTGTATTTACTAATTTACAATCCTCCAAAAAATTTTCTGCTATGTACTTTGCTCTTAACGGATCTCCCGGCATAAGTACGTTTTTTGAAATTTCTCCTATTTTTGCTTCATTGTGAACTGCCATATTTTCCTCCTTTATTTTTTCTTCCACCATATATTTTCTGGTTCTGTTCCAGATTTTATAAATTCAACTTCACCATACATTTCATCAGATATATATGCTACATTTAAATTTCTATCTATAACATATATATTTGTTCCCATTATATCATCTATTGAATTTATTCTAATCTTTCCTTTTTCTATTTCTGGTATTGTACCTTCTAATATTTTTTGTTGCATTCTTTCATCCAAAGCATTTGTTTCATATCCAGATGCCATATTTTCTAATCCTTTTTTTGTAATCCAATAAATTTCTTCATTACTTCCATTTAATATTTTATATATGTATTCTTTTTCAATTAGATCTTTTACAGAATTATCAAAATTGTTATCTACAAAAAAAACTGAGGAAACTCTTTCTTGTACACCTGATATACTTGTATAAATTTCCGCATCTTTAGTTTGTTTTATTATTCCTCCATTATTTACCATTAAATTTAAAGGAACCATTGTTAATACAAACATAATTATTATTGTAACTGCTATAGTAAAAAGTGTAACACCGTTTTGATTTCGTAAATCTATCATTTTTCTCTCCTAAACTATAATAATTAATTTGATTATAATCATAATTTTATTTTTTTTCAATATAAATATAAAAATATATGTATTTGCAATATGTCGAATTTTGTAGAAACTTATCTTACGAAAATCACTAATTTTTCGAGCTTTTTGTTGCATAAAAAAATTTTAAATATTATAATCCTTTTTGTAAATATTTACACATTTTTAAAGGAGGGATTATTTTGAAAGAAAAAGTCAGAATACTTGTTGCAGACGACAATTTAGATTTTGTATCAACTTTAGTTACATATCTAAATACACAAGAAGATATGGAGGTTATTGCTACCGCTAAAGATGGCTTAGATGCATATGATAAAATTTTAGATGTAAAACCAGATATAGCAATATTAGATGTTATCATGCCTCATCTTGATGGAATTGGTGTATTAGAAAAATTAAATAATTCAAATCTTTCGCCTCTTCCTGTATGTATAATGTTATCTGCTGTTGGTCAAGATAGAGTTACTGCACAAGCTATTAACTTAGGCGCTCAATATTATATTTTAAAACCCTTTGAAATGGATGTATTAATAAAAAGAATAAGAGAAATCACAAAATCACCACAAACAAATCAATCAAATTTTATATCAAAAGATTCAAAAAATTCATACATAGATGTTAATCCAGTAGTAAATAAAGAAACAAATCTAGAAGCAATGGTTACAAATATAATTCATGAAGTTGGAGTACCTGCTCATATAAAAGGTTATCAATATCTTCGTGACGGAATTATGATGGTTGTTGACAATATTGAAATAATAAACCAAATTACAAAACAACTATATCCAGATTTAGCAAAAAAATATAAAACTACACCATCCAGAGTAGAAAGAGCTATTAGACATGCTATAGAAGTTGCTTGGTCAAGAGGACAATTAGAAACCGTTGATAGCATTTTTGGTTATACTATATCCTCAAATAAAGGAAAGCCTACTAATTCAGAATTTATAGCGATGATAGCTGATAAACTAAGATTAGAAATTAAAAGTGCATAAAATATAAAAGAACTTTCATTTGTGATATATTCACTTTTGAAAGTTCTTTTAATATGTAATTTCAATATATTTTTCTTTTAATATTTCTGCTAATATTATCTTAAAATTTAAATCATATTCATCTTCTGATTTCAATAAATCATTATATTTTTCTCTAGTTATATTTAAAATAACTTCAACATTTTCATTATATAATACATTTATTATTTCTATTTCTTTTTGCTTCAAATAATATTTTAATTTTTCTAAATCTGGATATATTGTTTGAATTTTAACTTCTAAACCTAAATCTTTATAAATTTCTTCTATCTCGCTTAATGCTTCTTGCATAGCACCTGTATAAGCTCTAACCAATCCACCAGTTCCTAAAAGGATTCCACCAAAATATCTAGTAACTATTACAAGTACATTTGTTAATCCTTTAGAATTTAATACATTTAACATTGGACTTCCTGCCGTTCCAGATGGTTCTCCATCATCACTAAATCTATTTATAATTCCATCTTTTGTAAATACACTAAAAGCATAACAATTATGTCTTGCATCAAAATATTTTTTCTTAATTTCTTTTATTTTTTCTTCTGCCTCTTCTACAGTCTCTACATAAAATAAATTTGCTATAAATTTAGATTTTTTTTCTACAATTTCTGCAGAAATATTTTTATTTATAGTTTTAAACATTCTTTTTTCTCCTATATTTTCCACTTTTGATAATATATATGTGTATCTTTTAATTTAATCCTGCTGTATATCCTGTTGAATATGCTATTTGAAGATTAAATCCTCCAGTATATGCATCTACATCTATTATCTCTCCTGCAAAATATAATCCTTTAACTAATTTTGATTCCATAGTTTTTGGATTTATTTCTTTTATTGAAATTCCACCTGCTGTTACAATAGCTTCTTCTACTGGTCTAAAACCAGTTATATTTATTTCAAATTTTTTTAATAACTCTACTAGTCTTTTTCTTTCTTCTTTTGTTATAGTATTTACTTTTTTATTTAAATCAATATCTGAAAGTTTTAAAATAGCTGGTATCATTTTTTTAGGTAATAATTTATCTAAACTATTTTTAAATTCTTTATTCTTAAATTCTTCAAAATCTCTTCTAATTCTTATATCAAGTTCTTCAATAGAAAGTGCGGGTTTTAAATCTATATATAATTTTATCTTATTTTCTTTTAAAAGTTGATCAATTTCTTTGTATCTTAGTAAATGAGCAGATGAACTTAATATAGTAGGACCACTTACTCCAAAATGAGTAAACAATAATTCTCCAAAATCATCATATATTTTTTTATCATTTTTAATATCTTTAATTATTATTTTTGCATTTCTCAAAGACAATCCTTGCATACTTTGACATAATTTTTGATCACCTGTTAAAGGCACTAGTGAACCACGTATTTTTTCTATTGTATGTCCTAATTTACTTGCCATTAAATATCCTGAACCATCAGAACCTGTTACAGGATAACTTTTTCCTCCTGTTGCTAAAATAACTTTAGTAGATAAAATTTTTTCACCATTTTTTAGTTCTACACCTTTTATTTCATCATTTTCAGTTATTAATTCTTTTACATCTTGATTAGTTCTAATTTCTAAATTTTTGTATTTTTGAGCTTCACATATTAATGCTTTTAATACATCTTCTGAATTATCACTTACTGGAAAAATTCTATTTCCTCTTTCTTCTTTTACTTTAACACCATTTTTTTCTAATATTTTTATTATATCCAAATTTGTAAAATTATGAAAAGCGCTGAATAAAAAACGTCCATTTCCTGGAACATTTTGTATAAATTCATCAATATTCAAACTACTTGTTATATTACATCTTCCTTTACCTGTTATAAGTAGTTTCTTTCCTAATGATTTATTTTTTTCTAATAAAATTACATTATCTCCTTTTTGGGCTGATGCTATTGCTGCTATAATTCCAGCTGGCCCACCACCAACAATTATTACTTTCATACAATTTTCCTTATTTTATATATTTTTTATATATTCTTTAATATATTCATATGTAAATTCTTGACAACAAGTTGCTGTATTTATATCAAATTTTTCTCCTATTAATTCATTATTTGAAATTACTTTAAAAGAAATTACGGGTATTTTATATATATCTGCTATTTTATATATACTTACTGATTCCATTTCTTCACATAAAGTTTTATAATTTTTATTAAACCAATTTATTCTGTCTATTTCTCTATTCCATATATCCCCGCTACCAATTCTTCCAAATAAGACTTTTCCATGCTTATATTTATCTGCAATATTTTCTGCAATTTCTATTAATTTTTCATTAGCATTATATACTTCAAGTTTATCTTCCGCTCCATCATTAAATTCTTTTATTTGCCATTCAAGTGGATTTGTACCTCTTCCTAATTGTTTTACACATGTTTTTATTGAATTTATATTTATTGTTTCTTTTCCTATAATTATATCATTTTTATGACAATTATATCCATGGCTACCTGCTGTTCCTTGATTTATTATTATTATTGGATTGTATTTTTGAATTACCATTTGAACAGCTATGCTAGCATTTATTATTCCTACTTTTGTTTTTAATACAATAACAGGATAATTATTTATTTTTCCCTCATAAACATTATATGTATTTTCTTGTTTTTCAATTTTATTGCTTAACTTTGAAATTATTAATTCTATTTCAGAATCCATTGCACCTGTTATCAATATTGGTTTTTTTGACATTTTTAAATTTCCTTTTACTTTCTCAAATTTTGTATTGCTCTTAGCACACCTAATTTTCCATATTCATATGTTAATCCTCCTTGTTGAAATGCTAAATATGGTGGTCTAATTGGTGCATCACATGAAAGTTCTATTGATGATCCCATGGTAAAAGCCCCTGCTGCCATTATAACTTTATCAGTATATCCAGGCATATCCCATGGCTCTGGTATTGAATTTGAATCTATTGCAGATCCCATTTGAATTCCTTGACAATATTTTATTAAGTCTTCTGGATTTCCAAATTCGATTGTTTGTACTATATCAGATCTTCTATCACAATATCTTGGATTAACTTTATATCCTAATTTTTCAAGCATTAAACTAGTAAATAACGCTGTTTTTATACTACTTGATACAACATGTGGTGCCATATATAAACCTTGTAATATATTTTTATTAATTCCAAGAGTTGGACCAACCTCTTTACCTTGCCCTGGAGCTGTTAGTCTTTCTGCAGCTAATTCTACTAGTTCTTTTTTACCTGCTATATATGCTCCATTAGGTGCTATTCCTCCACCTAAATTTTTTATTAGTGAGCCTACCATTATGTCTGCCCCTAATTTTATAGGTTCTATATCATCTACAAATTCACCATAGCAATTGTCAATCATTATAATTACTTCATCATTAACTTTTCTTATTTCTTTTATTATATTTTCTATTTTATCAATTGTAATACTATTTCTTAAAGCATATCCTCTTGAACGTTGAATTTCTATTAATTTAACATCTTTCTTGCTTAGTCTTTCAATTATAGATTTTGTATCAAATTCATTATCAATTAAATCTATTTGTTCATATTTTATGTTATAAGACATAAGTGAACTATTATTAGGTTCTATACCAATTATAGAATCTAAAGTATCATATGGCTTACCACAAATACTTAACATTGTATCTCCAGGTCTTAACATTGCAAAAAGTGCAACTGTTAAAGCATGTGTACCAGATATAAATTGAGTTCTTACTAATGCATCTTCTGCATCTAATACTTCAGCAAAAACTTTTTCTATTGTATCTCTTCCTATGTCTCCATATCCATAACCAGTAGTTGAATTAAAATGTACTTCTGCAATTTTATTATTTTGAAAAGCTTTTAAAACTTTTAAGCTATTTTTCACACATCTTTCATCAATTTTTTTAAATTCTTCTTTTAATTCTTCTTCTACACTATTAGATAATTTTTCTAAATCTTCATCTATACCAAATTCTTTATACATTACCTTTACCCCTTTTCTTCCAATTCAACACAATGAACTATTTCCGATTGATCTAATAAATATTTTCCTACAAATTCAGGAAAATAATAATATTCTATTTCATATGTTGGTACTACTAAAACATTTCCTTCTGAATCTATTACGCCCCATCTATCATCTTGTTTTATTCCTGCAAAACCATATTCATTTATTTCTGTTACCATATCATATTTACAGCTTACTTTTATTTCACCTGTTTTATCTGCAAATCCCCATTGCCCATCTTTACATATTGCATATAAAGCATTATCTGGATAAACTTCTGTGTTTTCTACAAAATTCCCATTATTATCTAGATATTTCATTTCATTTTCTGAATATACTACTGTATAATTTGTATTAATTTTTTCTACAACAGCATCTGTCATTGTTATTATTTTTTCTAATTTGTTAGAATATATATCTACATCTCCATTTTCCATTATGCATTCTAACATGTTTGTTCCTTCAATAACTAATATATATTCATATTTATTTTCTATTTTTTTGTCGTTCCATGTATTTATTACACCTGTTTTTTCATTTTCTTTTGAAACAATAAAATAGTCATCAAATGCATATTGTATTGAAGTATAATTGTCATTTAAAGTTATATCCTTACTTATTATACTATAATATCCTTTTTCATCTTTTGCTATAAAATATGAAGGATTATCTGTTTCTGACATTGTAGTATAATTAGCTGTATTAACAATATTTCCATGTATATCATATAAATATGTTTTTTCATCTTTTTGAACAGAAATATAATTTCCTGCAATTATGTATTTTGAAAATTCTGGTTTTAAAATTTCCTTTCCATCTATAGAATAAAAACCATATTTACCCGTTTTTTCTACAACAAATATTTTTGAGTTAGAAAAATATGAAATAGATTGGAAATTATTTTTTATTAATATATTTCCATCTTCTAATACACCTTTTTTTCCTCTTTCCATTACAATTAAATATATTTTTGAACTACTACCTTCAATGGCTCTAGTTATTGATTCATATTTGGGTTCTACAATTATCTTTCCATCTGAATTTGCATATCCGTAGATTATTCCTTCTTTCGTTTTTTCTGAAATTATATATCCAGTATTAGTGTATTCTTCGTTTTCTGTATAATATTCATCACTTTTTATATAATTATATTTTTCTTCTATAATAGTTTTCCCTGTACTATCTATAATGCCATATTTATCATCTTTACGAACTAAAATACTTCCCGGCTTTCCTTTTAAAGATGATACGTCTGTATATATTGCATCAGTAATTTTTTTTCCTTCAATACTCACTAAACCATATTTATCATCTTTTTTATATGACAATAAATATTTTTCCATTTCTAAAGTATCTTCTGATATCATTATTGGAGCAACATTTTCAAATTCTTTAAAAATTTTATTTCCAGCTTTATTAAATATTTTAATTTCATTATCTTTTACACATATAAAAACATCTTTAGATTGATTTGGTATATATATTTCATCATATTCTGATTTTATTATTTCATTTCCTTTTTTATCAATCACTCCAACTTTATCTTTATTTGAATAAACAACAAAATATTCATATGGAATTTTTTCTAAAATAATTACTTTTTTTGTTGATTTAATGTTGAAAATAATAATAAAACTAATAATTAATAAAATTAAAATTATTGGAATTATTAGTTTTAAATTTATATATCCATTTTTTCTTTTTAAAGTATTTATCATAGGCTATCATCTCCAAAATATAATTCGTGAATATTTTACACTAAAATAGCTATTTTTTCAAGAAAATTAACGTAAAATTATATTAATACTTTCTTAAATAATATCATTTTAATTTTTATAACAATTAAAATAAAAAAGCAAATTTTAAACATCTATTATATAAAAAATAGATACTATTTTTAGTATCTATCTTTCCTATTATGCATTTTCTGTTAGTACTGGTACTATTTGTTTTTTACGAGAAACTACACCTTCTAATAAAGCTGTATTATTTTCTAATTTTACATTATATGATTTTTCTATTAAATCAGCTTTTTTTCCTAATGCTATAGTTTGAGAATTACTATTTATTATATCTGTTATAACAAACATAAATAAATCTAATCCTTTTTCTTCTATTACTTTATTTATAGCAGATTCAATATCTTTTTGATTTTTCATTACATCAGGTATAGATGCTGTATTTACTTGAGCTATTATAACTTTATTTCCTTTAATATCCATTTCTTTTGCATCTAGTGTTAATAATTCTTCTGTTTTAAAAGAACTTAAATCTGTTCCAGCTTTTAACATATCTAATCCATAAGTATCGATATCTAATTCTGATATCTTTGCTAATTCTTTAGCAACTTCTTTGTCTGTATCTGTGCAAGTTGGTGATTTAAATAATAATGTATCAGAGATTATTGCTGATAACATAAGCCCAGCTATTTTTTTATCTATATTTATATTATTTTCTTTATATAATTTATATAAAACAGTTTCTGTACAACCAACAGGTTCTGCTCTATAGTATAAAGGATATCCTGTTGTTAATACAACTGCATGATGATCTACAACCTTTTTTACATTTAAATTTTCAATATTTTCTAATGATTCTTTTGGATTGTTATGATCTACTAAAATAACATTTGAACCATCTTCTAAACTTTCAATCAATTCAGGCGCTTCAACTCCTAAATAATTTAACACATATTCTGTTTCTTTGTTTATATTTCCTAATCTACAAGCTTTTACATCATTTCCTAATTTTTCTTCTAAATTAGCCATTACTAAACTTGATGTTATACTATCTGTATCAGGATTTTTATGTCCAAAAATAAATGTTTTTTCCATAATAATATCTCCATTCTATTTAATTTTCCAATATATTATAATATTTTGCATAAAAAATCAATATCATAACTTTATAATTCACAAAAAGAGCACAAATTGTGAATATCTTACAATATTCTACACTACTAAAATTACAATTTTAACATCTTAGTAATTATCACATATTATTAAAAAATGAATAAAATTGCAAGCGAATAAATATTAGAAAATATTAAAAAATAGAGATGAAGGAACCCAAATCTTTTTGGAAGTGTCATCTCTATTTTTTTTAATTTTCTTTATTTAGTAGCGCAAGCATAAAAATTCATTTTTTTAATATTATGTGATAATTAAAATTAATAAATTTATTTAAAAACCAATCCTGTTTTTAGATTCTTCAGCTTTTATATCTTTTATATCCTCTTCTGTAATAGTAATAAGTCTTTCATAATCATCAATATATCTAGTTTGACTCGCATGCTCGACAATAATTTTTTGAATTGTATTTTCAACAAATCTTCCATTTCCAAAATTTTCAACTTTTTTAGCCTCTTCAAAGATCTTCCTTATTTTAATCTTTGCACCATCATTTATACCAAATCTCTTCTCATTTAACTTTTTGAAGAAAATTCCCATCAATTCTTCAACAGAATAATCTTTAAAAGTAAGTTCAAAACCTATTCTTGATTTCAATCCCGGATTTTGGTCTCTAAACCTTTTCATCTCTTCAGTATAACCAGCAAAAATTATAATTAATCTTCCTTGATAATCTTCCATAGCCTTTAATAAAGTTGCAATACATTCATCTGTAAAACTAGCATTTCCACCAATATGATTCATTATAGAATACGCTTCATCTATAAAAAGCACACCATCTAAAGCTGACTCAATAACATTTTGAGTTTTAGGACCTGTTTGACCTACATATTCTCCAATTAGATCTTGAGATTGAACTTCTACAAGTTTATTTTTTCTTATATATCCTAGATTATAATAAATTTCAGCCAAAAGTCTTGCAACCGTAGTTTTTCCAGTACCTGCATTTCCCTTAAAAATCATATGCATATTAAAATCTGTTTTTCTATCTAGTTTTCTATTTAATTCTAAAACAGATACAAAACCACTTATTACATCTTTTATATCTGATAAACCAATTAAAGAATTTATATCATTTAATATATCATCCATATCTCTTTCTTTATCTTTAACAGTTTCTTCTAAAATTTCTACATCTCTTATAGTTATTGTTTTTAAATTTTCATCATTACATAAAGCAGCATGTTTTACCACTAATTTGTTAAATAAGTTTATAACAAATCTTGCATTTCCAAAATTTTTCATTATTTTATTTTTTTGTATAATACTATTTACTTTTTGGTCTACACCATCTTCCAATGTAAATCCATTTCCATCTGCCTCTGTTTTAAAAATTTCCCATAATTCATCTTTAGTAAAATCAGGAAATTCTATTTCGTATCCTATTCTTGAAACTAAACCTTGATTTTTATTCATAAAATCATTCATTTCTTTTGTATATCCAGCAAATATAATTATTAATCTATCACCATAAGTTTCCATTGCCTTACATATTGTAGATATACACTCACTTGCATAATCAGCAGAACCTTTACTAGCCATTATAGTGTATGCTTCATCAATAAATAGCACTCCATCTAAAGCAGATTCTATAACTTTTTGCGTTTTAGGAGCGGTTTGTCCTAAATGATCTCCTATTAAATCTTTACTTGTTACTTCTATTATAGTATTATTTTTTATATAGCCTAATTTATAATACAATTCTGCCAAAAGTCTTGCAACCGTAGTTTTCCCAGTACCTGCATTTCCTTTAAATATCATATTTAAATTTATAAAACTATCATTTTCAATTTTCTTCGAATATTCTATAAAATTCACTAATTCTTTAATTTTTTCTTTTACTTCTACAATTCCTATTAAATTATTTATATCTTTAAATATTTCTTCTATATCTCTTGTTGTATTATGCTCTGGAATAGATTCTTTTTCTAATTTTTGCAATATATTTTTATTTTTGTATTTATTAAATATAACTTTTTGATATACATCATCCATATATTGATTTTCATCTAATACATTTGCATTGTATGTATTTTCTATATATGATTCTAATTCTTGCTTCCCTTCATCTGTAATTTCAGTAATTTTACCAATTCTTTTAAAAAGTTTTTCCTTTATATATGAGACATCACTTCCTTGTATATCAAGTTTAGTCGTTATCATATATTTATTTAGTATTTCATATTTTGTTGTTAATTCTTCAAGAACATTTTTTTCTCCTACAAGAATTGTTATAGATTTTTTATTTCTAGAATAAAATTTTTCTATTGATGAGAAAAATGTATCTACTCTAAATTCATTTAAATATTTTATTTTGTCAATATTAGTAAATACTAAAAAGCTATTTTCTGTATATAATTTATCTAATTGATAAAATACATCATTATTATCTTTTGTTCTTTTAATAAACATCTCTGCATCTATATACATTGTATTAGGATTCTGCAAATATCCAAAAGTATTAGAAAATCTATTAATTATATTTACAATATCATCTGAAATATCTTTATTTTTAGTAAAAATTTCAAAATTTAATTGTATATATGGTACTTTACCTATATTGTGATAATTTCTAATATAATTTAAATTATTTATAATTTGTGTTTTTATATTTTCTTTACAATTTAATTTATTTACCATATTAACATACTCATTATAATATGCTAATTTAGAAATATCTTCTTTAGATTGAATTCTATTGTAAATATTTACAAATACATTTGATATGTTTACACTTTTTATATCACACAAATATTTCATATATACAGCAAGTTCTATTGGTGATTTATTAAACATATATGAAAATTTATCATTTATATACAAATTAGATAAATCTATACTTCCATATAATCCTTTTTCATCTACAAAATATTCATATAAATTATTTATAAAAGATATATTATTTACCTTAAAGTCTAAATATCTATAATAAATAATGCCATTCTCTTCTTTTTCTATTTCTATAGATTCTGTTTGAATTAAGAATTCAGCTCCTGTAATATCTAATTTGTTATTTGTTATATTTAAAATTTTATTTATAACATCTTCTGTTTCATATTCATCATTTTGATAATTTTCTTCTTCTACATCCATTAATCGATCAAAAAATTCATATTCATTTATTTTTTTATCAGCAATACATTTTTTTATATATCCTAATACTTTCATTGGACAATACTTTATTTTTATATTACAATAACTACATTTTGAAGAAAATTCTTTTTCCAGATTTTTTATATTAAATCTCCAATATGCTCTTAAATCTCTTAATATATAATCTTGATAATGTAAGAAAAAATGTCCTAACATATCATGATTTTCTTCAAAGTCTTCTGAACACATTTTTAAATACGAAGACTCTAAAAAACTAGTTGGTTTTTCAAAGATTTTTTCTCCATCTTTGACCTTATCAACTTTCATACTATATGTAAGAACATTAGCTCTTTCAATAAAATCTATTATTTTTAATGTTGCATCATCTGTATTTTCTTTTATATAATCTACCAAATTATCAATGTCGCTCATCTATTTACTCCTTTTTCTTTTGTTATACATTTTCTTTTATTGCTTCTGCAATCGCACTAATTATTTTGTCCTTTTCATTTTTTATTATTTCTAGATCATTTTTTATATATCCTAATTCAATTTGATAACATTCAATTCCTTGATTTGTTTTATAATATTTATTTGCTTCATAAGTTGTATTTCTACCGTCAACATAGGCATTTGTTGCAATTCCGCCAACTTCTCTTATTGTATATAAATATGGTGTATCTGTTGTAATATTATAAGGCGTATATCCCTTTTTAATTGCTGTATTTTCATATTCTTTTATTACACTTTTTGTAAAATTTCTAACATAAACACCATCTGATTTTTTAAATGAATTATTGTTTGAATATTCTAAGCTTGAATTATTTTTAATTGATGTTGCCATCTTTTCAGCAAAATTTAAATTTGATTTACAAGGTGCATATATTTCTAATCCTCTTAAATTTTCAAATCCATTATTAATATGCAATGATAACATATATTTTGCTTTTGATTCACATGCTATGGTTATTCTTCCATTTTCATCATACATATTAGTAGATGTATATTCTGAATCATTTTCATCATCTCTTGTAAGTTTTACTTTAAATCCTTCTTGTTCTAATAAATCCTTTAAAGTTTTTGCATATTCTAGTGTTATATTTGCTTCTGTATCAGTTCCCTTTTTTTCACCTGCATCTTTTCCACCATGTCCTGCGTCTATAACTATATCATATACGTCTTCTGGTAAATTTTCTTTATTTACAACTATATTTAAGTATGTATAATCTGTTTTATTATATTTTATTGAATCTAATTTTATTTCAATTCCTTTATTTTCATTATTTTTTGTTATTGAATAATACTTTATATTTTCAAAATCTGATGAATTTTTTAATACATAATATTTTGGATTTACGCTATTATTCATTTTTACTCTAATTATAAGATAATATTTTCCTACTTCTAAATCATCTAATATTATTCCTGAATTTATTAATTCATTTGAAAATGTTAAAACTCCATCATCAAAAGTATAGTTTAATTTATAAGTTTTTTCATACTCTTTTCCATCTTTTATAACTAGTTTTACACTTTCTAAATTGTCTTTTTTTATTCCATTTATTTTTCCTGTGATATTAATAGCTTTTCCATATGTATAAAAAGAAGTTAATTCTGCTTCTTTTTGTTGAAGAGAGCCAAATATATTTTCTTCAATTTTTTTCTGATTATTTTTAGGAACTGTTTTCTTTATAGCCATATTTATCCCAATAATTACTCCTATAATAGCTAATACTAATATTACAGTTTTTAAAATTTTCTTAATCATAAGGTATCACCTTAAAATCTTATTTAGGTTTATAGGTCCTATAACCTTATATTTTCTCTGCGAACAAGTCATATTCTTTTACATCTGTTATTTTGCAATTTATAAAATCTCCAACTTTTGTTTTGTTGTCATTTTCTATAAAAACAACACCATCTTCATTTTGAATATCCATATAACTTCTTCCTACTAAATATTTATTATCATTTGTTATATAATCAATTAATATTTTATATGTATTTCCTATTTTTTCTTCTAATTTTATTTTTGAAATCTTTTGCTCTAAACTCATTATTTTATCTAATCTACTTTGTTTTGTTTTATAATGAACTTGTTCTTTTATTCTTGAAGCAGGCGTACCGTCTTCTTTTGAATATTTAAATACTCCTAATTTTTCAAATTTAGCTTCATTTACAAATTCATATAATTCTAAAAAATCATCTTCTGTTTCACCAGGAAATCCTACTATCATTGTTGTTCTTAAAATTACATCTGGAATTTCTTTTCTAATTTTTTTAATAACATTATTTATAGATTTACTATCACTTTTTCTATTCATTCTTTTTAGCACTTTATCTGAGTAATGTTGTAATGGAATATCAAAATATTTGCATATTTTAGGATTATTCTTTACTACTGATATTAATTCATCACTAATATTTTCTGGATATGAATATAAGAATCTAATCCATTCAAATCCATTAATATTACATAATTTTTGTAATAACTCTGGTAATTTATATTCTCCATATATATCTATTCCATATTTTGTTGTATCTTGTGCTATAACAATTATTTCTTTTATTCCTTTTTCTGCTAATCCTTTTGCCTCTTCTAAAATATCTTCCATTTTTCTACTTATATGAGGTCCTCTTATATATGGTATTGCACAATAAGTACAATTATTGCTACATCCTTCTGAAATCTTTAAATATGCTGTGGTATTACCTGTTGTAATTACTCTATTTAAATAATCCATTTTATTTATAATTGTATTTTCTTTTTTATTTATTAGTAAATCAATTTTTTCCCATATATTTTCATATTCAGAAATAGTTATAAACAAATCTACTTCTGGTAATGATTTTTCTAATTCTTTTTTATATCTTTCTACTAAACACCCCATTACAATTAAATATTTGCATTTTTCTTTTTTATATTCTGACATTTCTAAAATTGTATTTATTGCTTCTTCTTTTGCACTTTCTATAAATCCACATGTATTTATTACAATAATATCTGCTTCTTTTGGATTATTTACTATTTCATAATTTTCTCTTTTGAATATTCCTATACACATTTCTGTGTCTATTAAATTTTTGCTACATCCTAAAGATATAAATCCTACTTTCATACAAATACTCCTTTTCAATCTATTATACATTATATGTCATTTATTATCATTTTACAATACAATTTGTATGTAAAAAAAGTAAATACCTAAGTATTTACTTTTCTTCTCTTATATTAAAATTGTTATTAACATTGAGATAAAAAATCCAGGGACTCCTAAAAGTCCTACTAGCAATATTGTCCACCAATATAAAGTAATTGTTATTCCAAAAAAAGAACATACCATTAAAATAATACCACCTAATATTGAATTTATTACAAATTTTACAATAACTTTAAATGGTAAAAGTAATAATTTAAGTACTACTACTAAAACAACTATTCCTATTAAAAAACTTACTATTTCCATATTCCCTCCTACTTATTTATATGTTTTCTTGTTAATTCTAATAAATTAAGTTTCGTAAATTCTTCTACTTGAACTTTCGATCTATCTAATTTTATATTTTTTTTCATTTCTTCAATTATTTTTTCTTTGTCATTTTCACTATGCATATCAATAAAATCAATTATTATTATTCCACCTATATCTCTTAACCTTATTTGTTTTGCAATTTCTTTTGTAGCTTCAAGATTTATAGAAAATATTGTATCATCCACATTACTTTTTCCTGTAAATTTTCCTGAATTTACATCAATCGCAGTTAGTGCTTCTGTTTTATCTATTGTTATAAAACCACCTGAATTTAAATAAATTTTCCTATTTTCAATATCTTTTAATTGTTTGCTTAAAAAATATTCTTTTACTATATTTTTTTTAATCTCAACTTCATTTTTTATTTCTAATTCATTTAAAATTAGTTCAACTTCATTTTTTATTTGTTCATCTTCTACTACTATTTTTTCTAAATTTTCACCACATAAATCTATTATTAATTTTCTAAGTATTCCACCTTTATTATAAATAATCTTTGGACATTCATCTATTGGTGTATTTATTATCTTATTCCATCTATCTAATGTTCTTTTTAAATCTTTTTCTATTACTTCTCGTTCTTGATTTTCTGCAGAAGTTCTAATAATAGCTCCCATATTTTCTGGCAACATAGGTTCTATTATTTTTTTTAATCTTTCACGTTCTTCATTATTTTCTATTTTTTTTGAAATAGTAAGGAACGGAGCATTTGGCATAAGAACTATATAAACTCCTGCAAAAGTTATGTGTGTTGATACTCTTGGTCCTTTATAACTTGTAGATTCTCTTTTTACTTCTACAATAACTTTATCTCCAACTTTTACTATATTTTCAATTTTTTCTTTATTATAATTATCTGCATTAGTATTTTCTTCCTTTGGTAAAATATCTTTAAGATGTATAAAAGCATTTTTATTTTCACCAATATTTATAAAAGCCGATTGTAAACCTTTTAAAATATTTTGAATTTTACCAACATAAATATTTCCTTCAATTAATTGCTTTTTATTTTCTTCATATTTTTCAACTAATATTCCATTTTCTAATACTAACAATATTTTTTTATTTTCATAATATGTTATTAATAATTCTCTCATATTACCTCTAATTAAATTTATTCATTGCTGAATCTGTACCATTTTTTATAATTTCTATTACTGCTTCAAAAGCTTTTTCAACGCCTTTTTCAAGTACTTCTTGTTCTTCTTTTGGAACAAATCCTATTACATAAGATATCATATCTTGATTTTCTGGCTGACCTATACCAATTCTTATTCTATCAAATTCCGTTGTATGAATATGCTCTATAACTGATTTCATTCCATTATGAGTACCAGCTGTACCTTTTTTTCTAATTCTAATTTTTCCTGGTTCTGTATCTATGTCATCATATATTATTATTATATCTTCAAATGGTATTTTGTAAAAATTAATACAATCAATTATTGATTCTCCACTTAAATTCATAAAAGTTTGGGGTTTTAATAATATAACTTTTTTATTTTCTATATTTCCAATTCCATATAAACCCTTAAATTTTTCTTTAGTTACATCAATATTATATTTATTTGCTAGTTTATTTATAACATTAAATCCCATGTTATGCCTAGTTTTAGCATAATCTTTTTCAGGATTTCCTAATCCTACTATCAGTTTCATTTTCTTACCTCTTTATATTTTGTATAGATATTATATCATAAATATTATTTTAAAAAAAGAATAATATAATAAAGACTATTATTTCAGAATTTTTCTAAATAATAGCCTTATTTTTTAAACAATTTTTGATATTATTTGTGAATTATATTTTTCATCATTTACATTTTCAATATTTAATCTTTCTTCTTTTGAATCTTCTTTTTGATTCATAACTCCAGATTCGCCCATATATTTTCCTTCAATTTTTACTTTTGTTGTTGCTTTTCTTAAAAACCATTCATATTCTATATCAACATGGCCAATATCTACAGTTTGATATCCGCATTTATGTAAGTCGTATGATAAAATTGTAGCTGTTGGACCTAAAGCAAGTAAAATTAATTTATCTTTATTTTGTTTTTTTACTTCATTTAATATTTCATCATATTTATCAAATGCATTTTCTGCTGGACATAAAATTCTTTCTATTTTTTTAGCTCCATCAAACAAGTCATTTCCAACACCTAATCTACTTTTTTCGCCTTCAATAATTAATAGTTCTTTATTTTCCCAAATCTTCTTTAAAACTTCAACATATTCTGCTACTTGTGATTTATCTTTATAATCTAAATAAAATCTAGAAATTTGTGCAGAACCATATTTTTTATTTTTCTTTAAAAATTTTAATATTTTAAATTTATTTTTTCTATTCCAAACTGTCCAATATTCTTTAGCATATCCAATATAATTTTCACAAAATTTTGAGTTTATTGCTAAAGGAATTCCAATAAGCAATTTTTCTTCATTACTATTTAAAACTTCTGATAGTCTTTTAGCTATATTTTCATTATAGTCTTGAAAATATAATCCAATTTTGTTTATATATCCTAATTCTCCATCACCAAATCTTGCAATTGAATATCCTTCATTTGCGATTTTTTGAATAGTTTCCATAGAAGAAGCAATTTGAAATCCTTGCAATATTTTTTCAGTAGAAGCTGTATATCTTCTATTTTTCTTATCTAATTTCATTATATCCTCTTTCTATCAAATGAGATAAATCATTTAACAATTCAACTTCATATTTATTTGTATTACTATCATATGTAATAATATTTACACTAGTATTTTTTTGACTATTTTCTTTTCTATCTTCAGAAAACTTTTTATTTGTAATTTTTCTTATAAAAGCTTCTATTGCCACACCATGTGAAGCAATTAATATAGTTTTCCCTTGATTTTCTTTAACTATTTCATCTATTGCATTATACATTCTATTTTGTAATTCTTCTGTTGTTTCTTGCTTAGGGATTCCTGCTATTTCATTTATATCTATTTGTGTTTGACGTATTGCAGGATTTATTTTATTTACATCTTCCCATTTCCAACCATCATATATTCCAAAATACATTTCGCATAATTTATCAGATTTTATTATTTCTAATCCCTTCATTTTTGTTAAAGGCTCAATTGTTTTTATAGCTCTTCCAGATGTACTAGAAAAAGCTATATCAAAATTAACATTTTTTAATCTATCTGTTAATTTTTCTACATATTTTTTGCCATCTTCTGATAATTCATAATCTTTTCTTCCTGTCAAACGACATTCCAAATTTCCTATAGTTTGTGTATGTCTAACTATATATAATTTTGTTTTCATATACACCTCTATTTATTATCAAAATTAAATTTTTTTTCTAATCCTGAAGCTGCAATTGAAGGATTTACTTCTTTTATTTCAATAGAATTTGGAGTATTTTGTGTATTTGTTTCACCTTCATATCCATTTATTGCAATTAATTTTGGTCTTGTGTTATCTATTACATCTGGTTCTTCTTCAGTAAATACATAATTTCTTTTTGGTATAACAGGTGAGAATGTCTTGTCCTTCATTGATTTTACTACTGCATCTAATCTCATTGGTATACTATGTGTTTCATTTTTTATAAAACTCATTAAATATGGTTGTAATCTTTCTGGAGTTACTTTATATAATTCCATTAAGTGATACATTACCAAATACATATCTGTACATCTTTTTAAGTTTGGTGTAGACATTATACTACCTTCTCTATTTCTGTAATAAATATATATTGGAAATTCACCATATTTTAATTTTTTAGATAAAATTGCTGCTTTTATAGAATATACCATATCTTCATAATACATTCCACCAATAAATTTTATATCATTTTCTATTAAAAATTCTCTTCTCCATACTTTACTTGCAACAGGGAAGTGCATATCACAAACTATTCTAGCTTCTTGTGTAGAATTTTGAGCATTTGGAATATAAGCTTTGTTACTTCCTCCTACATATTGAACGCCAAAGTAGATTATATCTGCTCCATCTTCTCCTATTGTTTTATCAATATTTTTTAAAGTTTCTTTGTTATATAAAGTATCATCTCCATCAAGATATACTATATATTCACCTTTTGCTACTTCCATAGCATTATTTCTAGCGATACTTGGTCCTGAATTTTTTTCATTTACAAGTAATTTTACTCTAGAATCTTTTTCTTCATATTTTTTTATTACATCTACTGTTTTATCAGATGAACAATCATCTATTACTAATAATTCGAAGTCCTTATATGTTTGTTTTAATATACTATCTATAGCTGTATTTATTAATTTTTCTAAGTTGTATGCTGTAACAATTATACTGAATCTTGGGTTTTTATTTTCTTTCATATTTTCCTCCTAAATATCTTTTTTAAGATACATTTTATTCTTTAATTTCAATATAGTCATATTCACAAGTTCTTAATAACCTATTCATTATCGCTACACCAATTCCATACTTTTCCATCCCTTCTATTAGAATAATTTCAGCTCCAACAGTATCCGCCATTCTAAGTGCTGCATATAAGTTTTGAGCTACTTCTTCTAAATTGTTTTTACTTCCTATATTTATATATCTTCCTTGTGATACTATAATTCTTTCTTCATGTTCTTTAAATCCTAATACCACAACATTTCCTTTGTATTCTTTAATTAATTTTTTCATTTGAAAAATTTGTTCTTCTTCATTATTAGAATAAATTAACTTACATTTTGTATTAGGTGCATAATGTCTGTATTTCATACCTGGTGATGACACCTTTTCATTATTTCCAACTTTTTCAAAAACTTTATTATCTATTTTAACTTTTCCAGCAACTTTTTCAATTTCTTCTGGTGTTATTTTTCCAGGTCTTAAAATAACTGGAGTTTCGTCTATAACTCTTACTACCGTAGACTCTAAACCTATATCTGTTTTTCCACCATCTATTATTGCTGAAACTTTTCCTTCTAATTCTTTTCTTATATCTTCTACATTTGTTCCACTTGGCTTTCCTGATATGTTAGCACTTGGTGCAGCTATTGGAATACCAGAATAAGTTAATATTCCTCTTGCTATAACATTAGAAGGCACTCTAACTGCAACAGTATTTAATCCAGCTGTTACTATGTCTGGAACAATTGCTTTCTTTTCAAGTATTATTGTAAAAGGTCCTGGCATAAAAGCATCTATTAATTTTTGCTCAACTTCTGTAATATTTTTTGCAACATCTTGAATTTTGCTTTTATCTGATAAATGTACTATCAATGGATTATCTGATTGTCTTCCTTTAGCTATAAATATTTTACCTACTGCTTGAGGATCTAAAGCATTTGCTCCTATCCCATATACAGTTTCTGTAGGAAAAATAATTAGCTCTCCATTTTTTATTAAATTACACACTACTTTTAACTCTTCAGTATCTGTTTTTTCTTTCCAATTATAATACATAATTTCAACCTCGTAGCATTAATTATACCACAAATATGCCTTTTTTGTCAATTTTCCGTAAACACTTAAAGATTTACGTTTTTTCTTTTTTTTGACTGTTTTTTTTACTTATTTATATTTTTCTATCACGTAAATCATTTTTTCTTTTGATATTGATATTTTTTCTCTCTTTTACATCTTAAGCTATTAAGATTAAAAAAAAGTTAAGAAAATATTAAAAATTTCTTAATTTTAAATTTGAAAATTTTCTTTATTATTATGTGCAAAATATAAAAGAAAAAAGTAGTAAAATTTACTACTTTTTTAAATATTTTTCTATTACAAATTCAAAATCATTTTTTCTTAAATCATCAAAAAATTCTTCTCTTTTTTCAAATTTTTTAGCTGGTTTAATATAACTAGGATTATACTTTTTTATTTCATCTTTTGAAGTTTCTTTGTAAATTAAATTTTCTTTTATATTTTCAAATACTTCCATTCCTTTTTTAGTATTAACTATTACTGCTGAAATTCCTTTTTCATCATTCATTTCTGGAAAAACATTATTTATTCCCCAAAAATCTGCAAGTGTTATATCTGATATTCTATTTCCTTTTTTAAAATTACAATTATAACATGACTCTCTTAAAGCTATATCTCTTAAAAATAATTGCATATATGGATCTTCATTATGTGATATATATTCATCCTTTTTATTATATTTAAATAATAATTGATATTTTGACCAGCCTAATTTCTCTTTATTTCTAAAATTTATATTGCTTACATAATCTGAGCTACTTTTTTCTTTATATTCAATATATTTTTCTAACAATTCTGGTGCTGGTACACCATGGCAAATTATATCTTGTGTATATAAATTATCATAATCCTTTCTAAGATATGATATAAGTCCTTCTACTTGACATGGAGTTCCTGTAAATAAAACTTTTTTATTCAAATCCAAAAATTCTTTTACTTTTTTATATGTCATTCCTATATCGCTTTGTACATATTTAGAACCCCTAAATTTGCCTATTTCTTCCAAATCAGATGTATATGAATGTTTTACTTCTAACTTTTCATTTAATTCAACTCCAAATACAATTCCACCATTTTTTATAATATATTCAGAAATTAATGAAAATGTTCCACCAGAAGAACTTTTTAATCTAATATTTGTATCTTCATTCATACAAGCATATGCTTTATCTAAATATTCATTTTTTTCATTTCCATTAATTATTGGACATACCTTTTTACATAAACCACAATTAGAACAATATTCTTTTTTTATACTAGGATAAATAAAATTTCCTTCTTTTTTTGAAAATTCTATTGCATTTCTAGGACAAATATTTTTACAAGCCATACAACCTGTACATTTTTCTTTTTCTAACATAACTTTCTTCCTACATATTTTTATTTAAAAATTCAGTTACTTTTTCTCTTTCTTTTTCTAAAATTTTAAATTGTTTAGAATAATCATCAGATAAGATTTTTGAATCTATTGTATCACTGCAAAATCTATCTTGCATATCTAATTTTGTAAGTAAAGTTTCTATTCTTGAATTCATACTAGCTAATTTATCTTCTCTTTTAAACACAACAAAAGGTGTTGAAAAAAGTGTAGCAAAAACACATGAATGGAATGAATCAGTAGCTACTAAAAACGCATTTTTTTCTAAATATAAGAATTCTGCTGGTCCTGTTTCATAAAATGGACTATTTTTATCTAATATATCTATTATTTCACAATCATTTTCTTTAGCTATTCTTTCTAATTCTCTTTCTTGATTTTCTGAAACATTTCCTAAAAATCCTTTTAATATAAATCTATCTGTTTTTAATTGGCTAGGACGATGTGCAAGTTTTTCCCATTCACAAGCATCTAACATCATAGTTGGATCTATTAAAACTTCTACATCTTTTCTGCCTGTCATTTTTTCAACAATATCTTTTCCAGCATCTTCTCTAACTGATATAGCTTTTATTTCATTTAAGTTCTTTTGGCATATTTCATGTATTTCTTTATCTTGAGGCACAAAACTTATTCCAAAACTTGCAGAAAAAGAAATTCTTTTATAGCTTGGTACAAAATCTGCAAAAACTTTTGAAGAAAATAATTTATCAAATGTAAAATTCCAGATTTGATCACTTCCTATAACAATATAGTCAAATTCATTTAAAGAAGTTGGTATTTCTTCTGCATTTATATGTAATTCATCTTTGCAGAACTTTATATTCTTATTAAAATCTTGAAATAGTTTTAATCTATTTTTATTATCAGTAAAATCATTTACATCTAATGACATATATTTAATTGTTTCTACTTCGTGATTGTTTTTTTCTAACACTCTTTGCACAGCATAATTTTGTAATCTATTCCCATAATTATATTCTCCAAAAATTGTTAATATTCCAACTTTTTTCATTTTATAACCTCCTTTAATCCAATAAAAAACAACCAGCAAAAATCTGGTTGTTATAATATTTATATTTAAAACTATATTCGAAAACTTATTAAATATTATTCTACCCCAAACTTTTACTTATATGCATGTCAAATAATTTACTATAACTACTATAGTAAATCATCTTGGCGGATATAGTTCTTTTTGTTATATATTTAATAAATTTTGAATTATACATACCGTTTCTCCTTTGTTTTTTTCTTCAATCTTTTTTTATTATAGCATAAAGTTTAAAATTTGGCAATAGAATTCTGTTTTTTTCCATTTTTTGTCATTTTCTATATTTTTTAATATGTTTTTGCATTATTGCTTTTTCAATTTATTTTTCTTTAAACCTCTTGATTTTAAAGTAAAAAAAGAGTATTGTAAGTTATTAGTTTACAATACTCTATCTCTTTTTTTCTCTATTTTTCTTTGCTTTTCTCAATCTCTGAATATTCTTCATCTTCTGATATGTCGGATAATAATCTTTGCTTAAAAAATTCTTTATATCCCATTGCAATTATAACAATTATAATAAGTGCAAATGATAATGCTTTCCAAATTCCACTATCTAATAATATGATAGCAAACATTCCAAACGTAGCACTTAATCCATATAATATTAAAACTGCTTGTTTTTGTGTAAATCCTTTTTGTAGCATTTTATGATGTAAGTGATTTGCATCTGGTTGTATAATTGCTTTTAAAGATTTTCCTTTTATTACTCTTCTAATTATTGCAAATACTGTATCAAATACAGGTAATGCTAAAACAATAACTGGTGCAACAATAACTATCGCAGTATAAGTTTTTGCTATACCAAGTATTGATATTATTGCTAATGAATACCCTAAAAAATTAGAACCTGTATCTCCTATAAAAGTTTTAGCAGGATTAAAATTATATGGTAGAAATCCTACTAAAGAGCCACATAATGCTGTTATAAGTACTATTGAAATCAGTGGTGAACCATTTAATGCAAATATTATTAAAAGTGACATACATGATATTATTGATATTCCTGTTGAAAGTCCATCTAACCCATCTATCAAATTCATTGCATTTGTTATACCTACAATCCAAAATACTGTAACCACATTATAAAACAATACATTTGAACTACTAATATCAAAAAATGGAAAATCTATATAATCTATTCTTACCCCAAAACTAATCGCTATAACAGCAGCTATTATTTGTGCTATTAATTTGTATAATGCTTTTATGTTTTTAACATCATCAATAAAACATACTATCCCTATAACAATACCACCTAATATAAATCCTGTAAGTTTATAATTTATTTTGTCTTCCATAATATTTATATTTTTTTCAATGGACATTACAATTATTAAGTAAGTTATAGATACTAAAAATCCTAATATTACTGCTAAACCACCAAGTCTTGGCATTGTTATTTTGTTAATTCTTCTTTGATCTTTTGGTGTATCTACTGCTCCAAGTTTTTTAGCTAAATTTATGGTATGTGGCGTTGCCATAAAAGAAGTCATAAAAGCTATTAAAAAAGCTATTGCTATATCTCCCCACATAAGTTATTCCTCTATTTCATATTTTCTTTTTCAATTTCTTCTATCATTTGTAATCTCTCAGAATATCTTCCTTTTAAAAATTCTGAACCTAACCATATTCTAATTAAAGATATAGCTTTATTTGTTGAAACATAGTCTGCTGGTAAAGCTAATATATTTATATTTGAATGTTCTTTTGCTTGTTTTGTTGTTTCTTCGTCATAGCATGCAACACATCTAATACCTTTAAATTTATTTGCTACTATAGTCATCCCAAAACCTGTTTTGCAGATTAAAATACCTGCATTACATTCTTTGTTTTGAATTGATTTTGCAACTTTTTCAGCATAAATTGGATAATCTGTTCTTTCTTCTGAAAAAGTTCCATAGTCTTTATATTCTATATCTTTTTCTTCTAAATATTTTTTTATTTCTTCTTTTAATTTGTATCCTCCATGATCTGAACCCAAAGCTATCATTTTTAATTACCTCCTAGGCATTTGTTTTTATTACTATATCATACAAAACCCTGTTTTTCAATATGTATTTATTTGTGAAATGTGAATTTTTTGTGAATTTATATTTATTTTTTTAAAATCTTAATATATTTTTTATTTTTCAAACACTTAAATTTATCGGATATTTAAACATTTTTTCTTATATTTTATAAATTTATGCTAAAAAGCTTGCATTTTAATATTATTCGTGTTAAAATGTTTGAAGTAAAATTTACTTTAGAACTAAAGGGAGGTGCAAAATATGCCAAACATTAAATCAGCTATTAAAAGAGTAAGTGTTATAGAGAAAAAAACATTACAAAATAATATGGTTAAATCAGCTTACAAAACAGCTATCAAAACTTTTGAATCAGCTGTTGAAGAAGGAAATAAAGATAAAGCTTTAGAAGCTTACAAAGTTGCTGTTAAAAAAGTAGATCAAGCTTGCACAAAAGGTGTTATAAAAGCAAATACAGCTTCTAGAAAAAAATCAAGTTTATCAAAAAAATTAAATAAAGTTAACTAGTCAAAAAACCTCTATTTTTAGAGGTTTTTTTGTTTTCCATTTTTTTCATTTGTTTTGCACCTCCAAACATGTTAGTATTAATTTAATAATTGTTTTGGAGGTTTTTTATGAATAAATTTATAAAAAAGCATTTAAAAACTTTAGATAAAAAAGCTGTTTTGATTTTTAATATTTTAAATTATATTTCAGAAATTATATGTATAATCGCATGTTTTACTTTGTTTTTATACAATAAATTTTACATATCAAAATATTTATTAAAAACCAGTATTTTAACATTTAGAGCTGGTATTATAATGTTTAGTTTTTCATTTGTATGCTTAATATTTTTTTCAAAATTAAAGGAATGAACTAAATATTCATTCCTTTAATTTTATTAATGTATTAATTTAAAATATTTCTACTTATTTAACTCTTCTAAAAATAATTTATTTAAAAGTTGAGGATTTGCCTTTCCTTTTGTTTCTTTCATAGCTTGTCCTACTAAAAATCCCAACGCTCTATCTTTTCCTGCTTTATAGTCAGCAATAGATTGTGGATTAGCACTTAATATTTTTTGTACAACTTCTTTTATTGCACTTTCATCAGAAATTTGAATCCAACCCTTTTCCTCAATTATTTTACTTGGCATTTTAACTTCATTAAATAATTCTTCTAATACTTTTTTAGCTATTGCTGAACTAATAGTTCCTTTATCTATTAAAGTAACTAATTCCCCTAATTCTTTACCTGTAAATTCTATTTGCTCTGGTTCTAGTTCTCTTTCATTTGCAATTCTAGCTATATCTGACATTATTAAATTACTTACAGCTTTTGGATTATTGCAAATTTTTATAGAATCTTCAAATAAATTTGAATAATATTTTGAACCTGTAACAAAATTTGCAGCTTTTTCTGTTAATTCATATTCTTCAACATATCTTTTTCTTCTGCTTTCTGGCAATTCTGGTAAAGCTTTTCTTATATTTTCAATATACTCATCAGATAATTTTATAGCTACTAAGTCTGGCTCTGGAAAATATCTATAATCTTGTGCATCTTCTTTATCTCTCATTGAAAATGTCTTTCCAGATATATCATCCCATCTTAATGTTTCTTGAACAATTTTATTTCCAGCTTCTATTTCTTCTATTTGTCTTTCTGCTTCATAATCTATAGCTCTTACTATACTTCTAAATGAGTTCATATTTTTCATTTCTGTTCTTGTTCCAAATTCTGTAGTACCTTTTTTTCTTACAGAAACGTTTACATCAGCTCTTAATGAACCTTCTTGCATTTTGCAATCAGAAATTTCAATATATTCGAAAATTGATTTTAATTTTCTCATATAACTTTCAACTTCTTTTGCACTTCTCATATCTGGTTTTGAAACTACTTCTATTAATGGTACACCTGCTCTATTTAAATCAACAAAACTTCCTCTTCCGTATTCATCATGATTTAATTTTCCAGCATCTTCTTCTATATGAATTCTTTCAATTCTTATTTCTTTTTCTCCATTTTCTGTTTCAATAGTTACATGTCCATCATAACATAATGGTTTATCAAATTGAGATATTTGATATGATTTTGGATTATCTGGATAAAAATAATTTTTTCTATCATTTTTACTATTTTTTTCAATACTACAATTTGTTGCAAGTCCTGCTTTTACAGCGTATTCTACAACTTTTTCATTTAGCACTGGTAATGTACCTGGCATTGCCATACATACAGGGCAACAATGTGTATTAGGTTCTCCACCAAATTCTGTTGAACATGAACAAAATATTTTTGTTTTTGTTGAAAGTTCACAATGAACTTCTAGACCTATAACAACTTCATAATCATCTCTTACCATTAGCTATTTCCTCCTTTAAATGTTGGCTTATTTTCTTTAAAGTTTGTATTGCATTCATAACTATATGCTGCTCTTATAATTGTTTCTTCATCAAATGCTTTACCAACTAATTGGAAACCTATTGGTAGTCCTTTACTATCTAACCCGCATGGTATACTCATTCCTGGTAATCCACCTATATTTACTGGTACTGTGCATATATCTGCTAAATACATTTCTAATGGATTATTTGACTTTTCTCCAATTTTAAATGCTGTTGTTGGAGATGTTGGTGTTAGTAATAAATCATATTTTTCAAATAGTTCATCATATGCATTTTTTATAACTGTCCTAACTTTTTGTGCTTTTTTATAATAAGCATCATAATATCCAGAAGATAATACATATGTACCTAACATAATTCTTCTTTTTACTTCTTCTCCAAAACCTTCACTTCTTGAATTTTTATATATATCTTTTAAATTATCATATTTCTCTGTTCTATATCCATAACGAATACCATCAAATCTTCCAAGATTTGAACTTGCTTCTGCACAAGCAATTATATAATAAACTGCTGTTGCATATTGTCCAACTTCAAACGAACAGTCTTCAACAATTGCTCCCATTTCTTCGTATTTTTTAGCAACTGCTAAAATTGATTCTTTTACTTCTTCATTAATACCTTCTCCAAGATATTCTTTTGGAATACCAATTCTCATTCCTTTTACATCATTTACTAATGATGTAGTATAATCTTTTTCTCCTGCATCAACTGATGTTGAATCTTTTGCATCATGTCCTGCAATTAAATTCAAAAGCATTGCCGCATCTGTAACATCTTTTGTAATTGGACCTATTTGGTCTAATGATGATGCAAATGCAACCAACCCATATCTTGAAACTAATCCATAAGTAGGCTTTAATCCTACAACACCACAAAGTGATGCTGGTTGACGAATACTTCCACCTGTATCGCTTCCTAGTGTCCAAGGTGCTAATTCAGCAGCAACTGCAGCTGCACTACCACCTGATGAACCTCCTGGAACTCTTTCTAAATCCCATGGATTTTTTGTTTTAAAAAATGCAGAATGTTCTGTTGATCCTCCCATTGCAAATTCATCCATATTTAATTTTCCAAGATATACTAATTCTTCTTTGTTTAAATTTTCTATAACTGTTGCATCATATGGAGCAACAAAATTTTCTAACATTTTAGAACTGCAAGTTGTTTTAGTTCCTGTGATGCACATATTATCTTTTATTCCTATTGGAATACCAGCAAATTTTGAAACTGACTTTCCAGCTTTTCTATCTTCATCAACCTTTTTAGCTTTAGCTATTGCTTCATTTTCTAATATAGAAACATATGCTTTAACTTTAGGATCAATTTCTTTTATTCTATCAAAATAACTTCTTGTAATTTCTTCAGAAGTTACTTCACCTTTTTTTAACTTTTCTACTAATTCATGTACTGTATATTCGTAAAGTTCCAACTAAATTACCTCCCTTATATTTTCATAAAATTCGTACGCAAACTAAATTTTGAAATAGTGTCATTTATATCTATACCAATATTTATGGTTTTATCAATTTTAATTATATTTATTAATTTTTTACGTAAATTCATATAATTTAAAAATTAATTTAATACTTTTGGTATTCTAAACATTCCTTCATCTTGACTTGGAGCATTTTGTAATAACAACTCTCTATTTTCGAAGTTTCGAACCTCGTCTTTTCTTAATACATTACATTTTTCATTTGCTGCTATTGTTTCATTAAGACCTTCTGTGTTAACATCATTTATCATATTAGCAAATTCTAATATTTCCTGCATATCTTTTGTATATCCTTCAATTTCTCGTTCTGAAAGATTTAAATCTGCAAGTTTTGCAATATGAATAACTTCATCTTTACTAATAGCCATTTGCTTCAACTCCCTTCATATAATGGTATACATTATATACTGAAATCAAAAAAAACACAAGAAAAATCTTGCTTTTAATATATTAATATATTCTTATTTATACAAAAAAATCCTCTAACAAAATTGTTAAAGGATTTAAACTTCTTTATTTAATTTTTGAATTAATAAATTCCAGCTGAAGATAATAAATATACTACAAGAGCTGTTAAAACTTCTATTACAGCAAATGTTCTTATAAATTTACTATGATCTTCTTCACCATATAATTCTTTCATACCAAAATATGTAAGTATAGCTGATACTGAAAATAATCCTGTTGAAATTGGTGATGATACTAATCTTATTGCACTTACTAAACTTTCTAATATATCTATAACTTCTGCGGCAACTACTGGAACTGCAGCTACAATCATTGTTGATATAATTGTTTGTAGTGATTTTTTATTGTTTTTGTTTAAAACAAATATTATTATTGATGGTACTAAAACATAAAATATTGGATGTAATATTGAACTTACTAAACTCATTAAGTTAGATCCAATTCTTGAAAAACTCGCATAATTTAAAAGATATATTATTTTACATAATACACTAGCAACAATATATACTATCATTATTACTATTGATTTTTTGAAAACATTTTCTTCTTCTCTTGCAACTTTTATTAATGTTTCAAAAGGATTATTAAACATTTCTTTTACAAATCCCGTTGTTTCTTTAGTATCATTTTTCAAGTCAACACCTTTTATTGTGTCTTTTACTTGTTTAACAGTATCTTTTGTCTGATTTTTTAATTCTTCGGCATCAATATTAATTTTCTTTTTTTCTTCATCTGCCATATTAAAATCCCCCTTATTTTAATATATAAAAAGCAGGTTAAAATATTCCTGCTTTATTTTTATTAATTAATTATTTATTTTATCTAAAACAACGTCTTTTCCATAGCAATCTTTGAAATTTTTTGTTAAGATTAAAGTAAAATCAAAAACTACAGCAGCACCAACAACTACAAACATTGCTAATGAAGCAGGTACATTTACAAACATTAAAGCTGCAGCAGCTATTGTTCCATATGCCATGAAAAATCCTGATACTAATCTTCCTGTATACATACGATGTACACCTAAAAATCCTAAAAACCAACATAGTATTAATGTTGTTAACCTATTTTTTTTACTATTATTTTCTTCCATCTTTTGTCCACTCCTTTATTATTCCTACTTTATTTACCAAATTTTTATAATATTTTTTATAATTTGTCAACATATATTACAAAAGTTACATAAATGAAATAAACAAGAAATAATATAGTTTTATTTTCATATTATTTCCCTAACATTTTTACATATATGCTTGCATTATTAAAAATATAATTACTATCTGCAAAAATATATTAATACTGAATATATTTTCTTTTTTTATATCTAATTTAAAATAATCAATTGTAAATATTAATAACATATAAATTGGTATAAAATATCTTCCTTGTAATCCTAATACTGTTGAATATCCAATTTCAAACATTGACGTCCATTGAATATATATCGCAGTTGTTATTAATAATATTGTTCCAAATATTATCAACCATACAAATCCTTTTTTAGTTTTGTCAATATATACGAAATCTTCCTCTTCTTTTATAAATAATCCAAATATTATTAAAATACTATAAATATATGATATTGGTGTATAAACTAAAACTCTTGAATCACATAATAATTCATATCCTGTTGTTGATTGAAAAATAAGATTTGAACCTGTATTTAAATATGTTTGTATAATTATAAATGCATATTTTATTGGATTCTGTAATATGAATTTTACTTGTTCTATCGAATTTGAATTACTATTTGATAAAATTAAACTTCCTATCAAAAACCATATTACTCCTACTATACAACTAATCAATATTACTACAACTTTTGTAAGAATATTTTCTTTTTTATCTTTAAAATTTTCTTTACCTAATAGTAATATTAAAAATACAATAGGTAAATATACAATCTTGCACAATGCTATCATAGTAGCAGATATTAATAATAAAATCTTTTCTTTTTTAGAAATTTCATTTTTTTCATACATTTTTTTATATATTAATGCAATAAATAACATACACATAGCATTTGTTACAGTATCACCTGAAATAGCACTTACAGTGCATATGTGAATTGGTAACAGCATAAGTATTGCAAAAAAAGTTTTTCTTGATGGTAAAATTTTTATAATATATGTACATATTGTAATCCAAAATAGCAATCCAAAAATTCTAGCAAATATTGTTATTGTTATAATGTTATCAGAAAATATATTTCCTATACTCATTCCTATTGCTTGTAGTAAATATTGAAGTGGAGAATATAATTTAGTATTATTATATTGTTCTGAAAAGTCCATTAATTTTCCACTTAAATTTAATTTTTCACTTTTACTAAGAAAATCAAAATAAGTTACTTGATTGTTATTTTTTAATTTTAGTAACTCATTAAATCCTTCTGGAAACATCGAGTTTTGATTCAATTTAAATTTCGTATATTTTTCTGATATTTCATATGTTCTTAATATATGTGAAAATTCATCATTTGCAGTTCCAACTGGAATTGCAAAACAATATGTAATTCCAAGTATTAATGCAAGTATAAAAAAACATTTATAAAATTTAATATTTTTCTTTTTTAATATAATCATAACAATATTAAAAATAAGAGCAATAAAAATAAGAATTACAAACATTATTATTCTTCTATTTTTCTCAATTTCAAAAGAGATATAGTTAAAAAAAAGTAAAGAAATAACAATATATATCCAATATATTATTTCATTTTTTATAAATTTTTTATTTATCTTTATCATCTCCTACATTTTTTTCATCTTTTTCTTGTAAATTAATATTTACATCTTTATCAGTAAAATTATATTTTTCTTTACAATAATTTAGCACTTTTTCAATCACATTTTCTTGAAATTGTTGTTTTGCAAGTACCAACATTCCTTTTTTTCCAATTGGATAATACCTAATATTCTTTTCACGTCTTGCAAAATTTAATCTAAATGCTGTTAAATAATCTGTTAATCTTTCTCCATTTTTATTTGAACATGGTAAATTATACTGAATAAAAGATTGATTATCTTCATCTAAATATTCATTTGAATTTTCCCATACATTTGTATGCATCTTTTTAATCCATTGTCTTGTACTTTGTGGCATATTATACATTTCATATCTTTTTCTTTGCGAATCTATAAAAAATCTTCCATGCTCACCTGTAGCACATTCTATATTGGCATTTTCAATATCATATTCTTTTATTTCTTTTTCAAATGAATTTATTAATCTTCTAAGACTTTCTTCACTATCATCTGTACACAATGCAATTGCTAATCTTTTATTAGACATATTTGCAATTCTTTTTATTTTATCAAAAAGAAAATCTCTTTTATTTTTATCTAAAACTTCTTTTAAACCTTCACCGCTATGATCTATCCAATGTATTATTAGTATTTTAATATTTTCTTTGTTTTCCTTTGAAATAGATTTTTCTTTAAATTCTAACATTTGTTCATCTATATTGCCTTCATCAAAATCAATTCTTGATTTTACTTTTTTTGCAACTGTTTCTTGCTTTTTTTCTTGTTCAATTCTTGTTTTTTCATCTTGTTTTTTTATTTTTTCTAACTCTTCTTGTTTCTTTTTTACTTCTTCTTTCTCTACTTCTAATAATTTTACATAAAAATTTTCTAATTCTTCTATTTTACTGTTTTCTTCTTCATAATTAATATAAGTTTCAAAATCTTTAAATACACTTTTATAAGTAAATCCAAATTTCTTTTTTATGTCTTTAAAAAATTGCTTTAATTTTAGAATTTCTTCTTCTGATATATTTTCTTTTAATTTATTAATTGAATTTTTATAAAAATTATTTTGTTTATTTAAAAATTTATCAAAATTTTTATTTTCTAACATATCTAATAAGTATGTTGTTCCGTATGCAGTTTCCTTCATATATGTTTTATAAATTTTAGGAATATCATCTTGAGATTCTTTTAAATACTTATATAATTCATATCTTGCTTGTATAGATTGCAATTTACTATCAGTTGTTAAATTTTCTGTATCTTCATCTAAATATATTGCAGAATATGACAACATTTTATTTTTTTCATCTTGTAAGACTTTTTTGTAATTATTTAATAAAAATATTAATCTTTTTGTTTTTTCTGATTCTGATATTTTTTTTAAATCTTCATATTTAAAATCATCTTTTGTAAAATCCCCTTCTAATTCAATTTTATTCCAAATATCCCTAGAACTAAATAAATGTTCTAATTCAGAAATATAATAAGATTTATTTTTTCTTAAGTTTTTTCCTTCCTTACTCATTTCTAAGAAAAAATCTTTACAACTTAAAGAAGATATAAAATTAAATTCATCTAATATATTTGTTCTATATTCGTCTGAATTTACTTTTTTTATATCTTTTAATTCATTGTTTAAACTTTTAGCTTTAAATTTTTCAAAAATATCTTTTACATTCATTTTTATTCCTCAAAATTTATTTCACATTAATTATATATTTTTTTACATATTAAAGTCAATATTAGTTAATTTATAAAACAAAAACACTTTTAGAAATCATATTATAATGAAATCTAAAAGTGTTTTATTCTAATATAAATAATTTTGAGGATTTACAGGTGTACCATTTATTCTTATTTCTAAATGTAAATGTGGTCCTGTTGAATTTCCTGTTGATCCTACTGCTGCAATTGTTGTATTTGCATCAACACTTTGCCCTACAGAAACATATAATGCTGTACAGTGTGCATAATAAGATTCTATTCCATTTCCATGGCTTATAACAACTAAGTTACCATATGAACCTTTATATCCTGCATATGTTACTGTTCCAGAAGAAATTGGGCTAATTCCTGTTCCCATTGGAGCACTAATATCTAATCCTGTATGTGTAGAAGATCTTGAAGCTCCTCTACTTCCAAATCTAGATGATATAGTTCCTCTAACTGGTATTGATAAAGGCATTCCTGAAATATTTCCTGTTGCTGCAACTTTAGTTGTTGTAGCTATTGCTTTCTTTCTAGCCTCTTCTTTAGCTTTTTCTTCTTGTTTTTTGTTGTACTCGTTTACTTTAGCTAATTTTATATTATTTAATTCAGCTAAAGCTTGATCTTTATTAGTTAAATTACAGTCTTGCGTATAAATTTCAGCAATTCCTAATTTTAAGTCTATTTCTGTATTTAAGTCTTTTTTTACTTCATCTATTATTTTCTCTGCTTCTTCTTGATTTTCAACTATAGCTTTTTGTTCACCATCAATTGTTACTGCATAAAGTCTATATGTTGTTATTGCTGTAGTTTCTATATCAGAAACGATTTTATTATCTTCTAATTCTTTCTCCCTACTAATTAGTTTATAAGTATATTCTGGCATTGTTGCTATTTCTCTGAATGCAACATTACCTGTTGTATCATTCATATATTTTTCAATTTTACTATTTACGAAATTTTTATCTTCAATAAATCCTAGTAATTCCCCTGATACTGTGACAGCGTATGCAGGCTTATATTTAATTAATACTACTGTTAATATTATTGATGTACCTACTAAGATTAATTTTAGGGTCTTGAAAGCTTCTTTTGTATAATATCTAACCCATGATTTTAAAATATATATTCACTCTCCTTTTAAGTGTTTTTCACATGTCACGTAAACAATATTATACCACAAAAGTACTCCCTCTTCAATTTATTTTTTGGGTTATATTTTATTTTTAAACTTTTTTAACCAAAATTAATCCTTTTTAGTCAAGCTATATTTTATTTTTCCTTTTTGTATCTCTTTTTTTCTCTTTTTTTCTTCATTTTGCTATACTATCAATTTTAAAGCAAAAATAATAAAAGCCAAATTTAAAACATATTTTTAAATTCAGCTTTTATATTTTACTTTAATTTCATAGATAATAATTTACTTATTCCCTTTTCTTCCATTGTGATTCCATATACTGTATCTGCAGCTTCCATTGTTCCTTTTCTATGTGTAATTACTAAAAATTGAGTATCTTTTGTGAATTTTTTTAAATATTCTGCAAATCTATATACATTAACATCATCTAGTGCTGCCTCAATTTCATCTAATACACAGAATGGTGCTGGATTTATTTTTAAAATTGCAAATAATAATGCAATTGCAGTAAATGCTTTCTCTCCACCAGATAATAACATCATATTTTGAAGTTTTTTTCCAGGTGGTTGAACTTCTATTTCTATTCCTGATTCTAATATATTTTCTTCATCTACTAATTTTAATTCAGCTTTTCCTCCACCAAAAAGTTCTACAAAAACTTCTCCAAAGTTTTTATTAATAACTTTAAATTGTTCTGCAAATTGTTTTTTCATAGTTTCTGTCATTTCTGTTATAATTTTTCTTAATTTATTACTTGCATTTTCTAAATCTAAACGTTGTTCACTCATAAAATCATATCTTTCTTTTATTTCCTTATATTCTTTTATAGAATCAACATTTATACTTCCTAGTTCTTTTATTTCTGCTCTTATTTTATTAACATTTTTTTGAACTTCTGACGGATTTTCTATTTTTTCAATATTTTCTGTGTTATTTGGAGTAAGTTCATATTCTTCCCACATTTTGTTTATAACTTGATTTAATTCTAATTCTATTTTTGATTTCTTTAAATCAATTTTTGAAATTTGATTTTTAATTTCTTCTAAAATATTATTTTCATCTATATTTTCTTGTTCTAGTTTTTCTTGTCTATCTGCTTTTAATATTTTTTCTTCTTTAAGCTTTTCAATTTTTCCAGAACTTTCAGAAACATTTTTTTCTAATTCAGCTATTTTATTTTGAACTTCTAATATCTTTTCTTCTAATTTTTTATTTTCTTCTATAATTTCTTGTCTTATTTTTTTCTTATTTTCGATACTTACAGTATTATTTTCAATATCTAAATTTATTCTTTCCATCATTTCATTTATAGAATTTTCACTTTCATCAAATGATGATACAGAAATTTTTAAATTTGTAATATCAAAATTTAAATCATCTATATATTTTTGATTATCTTTATTAGAAGCTGTAAATTCTTCTATTATTTTGTTTAATTCTGAATTTTCTGTTTCTATCGATGTAACTTTATTATTTAATTCTTCTTGAGCATTTTGTCTTTGTTTTCTTTCTTCATTATTTTCTTCTACATCTTTTCTTATCTTTTCTAATTTAGCTTCTAATTTTAATATTTCTAAATCAATATTTTCTTGTTTTTGCTTTTCTGTAGCATAAATAATCTCTAATTCTTGAGCTTCTTTTTGTTTTTCTTCAAAATTATTTAATGTATCTTTTATACTATTTTCGTATTTTAATTTTTCATCTTGCAATTTTTCTATTTTAGAATTTATTTCTTTAAGTTCTTTTTCTAAAGATTTTATTTCTTTTTCTCTACCTAAAAGACTAACTGTTTTTTTAGCAGAAGAACCACCACTTATAGAACCTGATGGATTTATTATATCTCCTTTTAAAGTTACAATTTTAAATGAATATGAATTTTGTTTTGCAAGTTTTACTGCTGTATCTATGTCATCTACAACTATAGTTCTTCCTAAAAGATTTAAAATAATTCCTTCAAATTTTTTGTCTGTTTCAACTAAATCAGACGCAACACCAATTATTCCACTAATTTCTTTCTCATTTATTTTTGAAATTTTTTGACCTTTTACAGATGTTATTGGTAAAAAAGACGCTCTTCCTAAATTATTTTCTCTTAAATAATTTACAAGTTTTTTTGCTTCTTCTTCTGTATCTGTAACTATATTTTGAATAGTGCCACCTAAACACATTTCAATTGCAAGTTCATATTCTTTATCTACTGAAATAAGATTTGCAAGAATTCCATGCATTCCTGATTTTAAATATGGATTTTTTTCAGCATCTTCTAATAATGATTTTACACTTTTTATATAACCTTCTTTTTCTTTTTCTGTTTCTACTAAAAATCTGTGCTTTGATTCTTTGATTCTGTATTCAGATAATAAAAGATTAATTTTTTCTTCAAATTCTTTTACTTTATTTGTACATTCATCTTTATTAGATTTCATTTCTTGTAGCAGATTATTTATATTGTTTCTATTTTTTTCTACTTCATAAAATTCTCTAGACATATCTAGTTTTTTATTTCTATTTTCATCTAATTCAGATATTGTAAGCTGTATATCATCTTTTAAAGATTTTTCTTTTTTATTTAAGTTTTCAATATTAGCTTTTTCTGTATTTATATTAGAAATTATTTCATATTTTTCATCAACATTCTTTTGAACTATTGATTTTTTGCCTTCGATTTCTAATTCTTTATCTGATAAAGTTTTAGAATATTTTTGTAATTCTTGTTCTTTTTCTTCAAGTTCTTTTACAAATTTATCTTTATTTAAAAATAAATTGTTTTTACGCTCTAATTTTTGATTTTTTTCTTCTTCTAATTCTTTATTTCTTTTTAATATTTCTTCTATTTCTTCAGCAAATCTATTGTAATTTGAATCATTATTTTGAATTCTTTCTTGACTAACTTTTATTTCTCCATTGTATTCTTCTTTTTTGTTTGCTTCTTCAAAAGATAATTTTTGAGTTTCTTCTATTTCTAAAATTAATTTATCAATTTGTATTTTCAGCTCTTCTTTTTGTAATTTAATATTATTAATTTTTTCTTCTTCTCTTACTTTTTGAGTTTCAAATATATCTATATTTTCCTTTATTTCTTCTATTTTTTTCTTATAATCCTCAATATTATATAAAAATAAACCAACTTCTATGTTTTTTAGTTCTTCTCTTAAATTTAAAAATTTCTTTGCTTTTTCTGATTGAATTTTTAAAGGACCAATATTTCCTTCTATTTCAGAAATAATATCATTAATTCTTAGTAAATTTAATTTAGTTTGTTCTAATTTTTTTTCTGATTCTGCTTTTCTAGTTCTATATTTTACTATTCCAGCAGCTTCTTCAAAAATATGTCTTCTTTCTTCTGATTTATTACTTAATATTTCATCAATTTTTCCTTGTCCTATTATAGAATATCCATCTTTTCCTATACCAGTATCCATAAATAATTCTAAAATATCTTTTAATCTGCATGGAGCTTTATTTATAAAATACCCAGTTTCTCCACTTCTATATATTCTTCTTGTAACAGTTACTTCATTGAATTCTATTGGTAATTTTGAATCTGAATTATCTATTATTATTGATGCTTCTGCATATCCTAGCGATTTTCTATTTTGAGTTCCAGCAAAAATAATATCTTCTGATTTTGCTCCTCTTAATGATTTTAAACTTTGCTCTCCCAAAACCCATCTTATACAATCTGATATATTACTTTTACCAGAACCATTAGGTCCTATTACAGTTGTTATTCCTGGCATAAAATCTAATACTGTTTTATCAGCAAAAGATTTAAAGCCGTACATTTCTAATCTTTTTAAATACATATATTTGTTCCTCTATCTTTTTAATGAATTTATATTATAACATTTTTATACAATTATCAAGTATTTGAATTTTAAATAAACTTTAATGAATTTCTTTAATTTTACTTGCACATTTTATCATTTTTCCTTTTTTTATTCAATATTATAATTATTTTACTTGACCATTTTTTTATTAAGATATAAAATTAATATATATTTTAGCAGGAGAAGAAAATGAAAGAAACAGAAGAGTTTGATTTTTATGACAGAATGTCTTTAAAAATTTATAATCTAGATGACAGAATTAGATATCAATTAAAAATGTTAGATAGTATGGATGCTTTTACAAGAAGACATTCTGAAAACGTTGCAAATATTACATGTAGACTTTGCCAAAAATTACATTTAAGTAAAGGTTTTACAATTTATTGTACTACCTGTGCATATTTGCATGATATAGGAAAATTATTTATTCCACCTTCAGTATTGCAAAAACCAGGTAAATTAACTGATGAAGAATATGAAATTATGAAAACACATACTACTATAGGGTATAAAATGTGTATGCAAGATTTAAAATTAAGACCATATGCAGCAGGTGCTTTATATCATCATGAAGCTTTAAATGGATCTGGATATCCAAATGGACTTGTTGGAAATCAAATACCTTATGAGGGTCAAATAATTCGTGTAGCAGATGAATTTGAAGCAATTACAGCTAAAAGACAATATAAAACTCATGTTGGAATTGTAGACACACTTAAACTTCTTATAGAAAATGCTAAACCAACACCACCTAAAAATATTTCAGAAGGAATAAAAAACACATTAAAACCAGAAGCATCTTTTGGAAAAATAGATAAAAAAGTTTTAAAAGCATTATTTAAAGTTGTAATTGATGATACAGAATATGAAATTGCAGCTAGATCAGATTATTTAGAATTTTTACAAAGTGAAATTAAAAGAATAAAATCTGCAATGAAGTACTATCATAAAATGACTGCTAGTGCAACTCAAGAATATAAAGATTATTATAAAGAAGCTGTTCAAATGTATTTAAAGCAAAATGAAGATCCTTTAAAATGTCCTGAAATGTTAGAAGAATTAAAAAATGCATATAAAATGAGAAAAACTCATATTGAAAAACTTTACACAGAAGTTAAAGAAATAAAAAGATTAACAATTTAAAATGTACTGAACCCAAAAAATTGGACATTTTTTGATTAGGTACTAGGCAGCTAG
>CAZYST010000008.1:5021-45578 GCA_964650305.1 uncultured Lachnospiraceae bacterium | reverse complement strand
ATACGTGGAGCTGGAAGTTTAATGGGAGAAATACAACATGGACATATGGAACAAGTAGGATATGACATGTATTGTAAGCTTTTAGATGAAGTGGTAAAAGAATTAAAAGGTGAAGAAATAATAGAAGATATTGATGTTCAAATTGATTTAGATGTTTCAAGCTATATTCCAGATGAATTTATTCCAAATTCAAGTCAAAAAATTGAAATATATCAAAATATAGCATTATGTAAAAATGAGGAAGATATTCAAAATATTACAGATGAAATAATAGATAGATACGGACAAATTCCAAATGAAATAGAAAATTTATTAGATATAATTAGAATAAAAAGGTTAGCAAAATTAAATTATATTTTAAAAATAAATCAAAAAATGGAAAATATAATTTTTCATTTTGATCAAACTAAATTTAATTTTGAAGTTGTAGATAAATTAATGAAAATTTATAGAAATAGAATTAAATTTTCACCAGCAAAAGATCCATATATAACATTTAAATTAACAAATAAAAAATTCACATTAGAAGAATGTAAAGAATTTTTAAACAAAATTTCAAATTAAAATGAAAAATCCCCTGGCCACGGGAATTCTCGTTTTGCCAGGGGAAAGGAGTTGTAGCTTAGCATGCGAATGCAACATTTGCACGTAAGGTATAGGAGTTTCCACCATTACCCATAACTCTGATAGAGTCATGCTCAGCGATGCTAGGATCGATCAGATCTTGGAGAATGCCAAGTTCTGTGTAATTAAGCACAGATCGACCAGAAAGTGAGTATGTAAAGTAAATGTCATTTGGATCGAAACTTGCTTCAAGCATCGTAACGCCAAGCTCTACGAGTTTTTCATAGATGTTTGTGAAAATGTCATAGATTTTGAGGTTAACGATAATTGTGTTATCGTTCTTTTGCATTAAGCTACTTGCACGCTGCGAAACGTTGATGTTGTCATAGTTACCTGTGAAGATGACGTTCCGAAGTTCAATCATCTCTTTTTCAGAAACACTGCTAGAACAGCCAATTGTTAAAATACCATTTTCGATGGTAAGCGTTGCTGGTCCTAAGTTTGTGTTTACCAGGTAATTTTTTACGGATGCGAATACTTCATAATTCTTCATAGTGTTATCTCCTTTTGATGTGTAATTTTATTGGTCAATTATAATTATAGCACAAAAAGACAAAAAAGTCCAGTGTTTACATAAAATTCGCACAAAGTTCAAATTTTGAACACAAAAAATATTGCTAAAATGTATAAAAAAATATAAAATATAAAATAATAAAGTTAATATATAATTAAGAAAAGGTGAAAAAATGGTTATTACAAGTAAAGATAATGAATTGGTAAAACATATAAAAAAATTGAAAGAAAAAAAGTACAGAGAAGAATATGAAGAATTTATAATTGAAGGAATAAAAATGATAGAAGAGGCGTTAAATGAAAATGCAAAAATAAAATCTATTATTATATGTGATGATTGTAAAACGCAAAATTCTATACCGAATGATTTAATGTATGAAATAGCAAAGTTAAATTGTATTTATGTTTCAGAAAAAATTTTTAGTTCCCTAACAGATGTAATAAATCCACAAGGTATACTTGCTGTGATTCAAAAACCAAATCAAAAAGAAAATAAAATAGACTATGAAAATAGTAATTTTTTAATATTAGATGGTATTCAAGATCCAGGTAATATGGGAACAATATTAAGAACTGTTGATAGTTTAAATATAAATCAAATAATTGTTTCTAAAGATACTGCAGATATTTATAATCCTAAAGTAGTAAGATCTACAATGGGAGCAATTTTTAGAGTAAATATAGTAGAAGCAGATGATTTAGTAAAAACTATAAAAGAAATGAAAAAACATAAAATAAAAATATATGTTACAGATTTAAATACAGATAAAACAATATATTCAGTAAATTATGAAAAAAGTGCAATAGTAATAGGAAATGAAGCAAATGGAGTCTCAATAAAAATGCTTCAAAATGCAGATGAAAGAATAAAAATACCTATGCTAGGAAAAACAGAAAGTTTAAATGCTGCAGTAGCAACAAGTATTATTTTATATGAAGTATATAGAGAAAATTTAAAAAATAATAAATAAAAAATAAAATCCTACATTAAATAAATGTAGGATTTTTAAGTTTTCTAATTTATTAATAGATCTAAAATTTGAGGATATATTTCAGCAGCTTTTGTATTCCAATTGTCAACAATCTTTTTAGCTTGTTCTCTAGAACCTGCATGTGCATGAACATCAAAAATTGTATTGTTATTTTCAATTATTTTGCATCTTACAGTAAATTCTTTTTCTGAAATTGGAGTATATTCTGATGAAATAGAGAATTTATCTTTTATAGTATCTAAACTTTCTTTAAATTTACTATCAACACTAAGTTTTAAAATTCCAGGAATGATGTCTATAGTAAGTTCTAAAGCTTTTTTTCCTTCTTCTGTTAATTCATATATTTCATTGTCTTCTTTTTCATATTTTATTATATATTCATCTTCTAATAAATCTAATAAAAATTGTTGAAAATAAAAATAATTCATATCTGAAATAGAAGAAACAAGTTCTAAAAGTTCGTTATGAGAAATAGATTTTCCAACTTTATTTAATATATATAATAATAATACTTTATTTTCTGCAAGTGTTTGTTCATCTGAGTTTAATTTCAAAGTAGGATTCCTCCTTAATTTTTTTATAATTATATCACAGAAAATAAAAAAGTAAATAGAATTATTGCTCATTATAAATAAACTGTGATAAAATATGACATATAAATGAATTATATTTAATATTTTTAAGTAAAATATAATAAAACAAAAGAAAGGTATGATAAAATGGAAAATTTAAATTGGAAATTAGAAGATATTTTTGAAAATGAAAATGAATTAGAAAATGCTATAAATAAATTATATGAATTGTTAGATATTATAGAAAGTTTTAAAGGAAAGCTTTCTAACAATGTTTCGGAAATGTACAATTGTTATAAAACACTTGAAAATGCTTTAGAATTACATGAAAAAATATATGCATATGCAATGCTTAAATATCATCAAGATATGAGCAAACAAGAAAGTATAAAATTATATAAAAGAATAGAAAAAATAACTACAGACTTTTCTGGTGCTGAAAGTTTCATTTCACCAGAAATAAGTAAAATAGAAGATAGTAAGTTAGAAGAGTTTTTAAAAGATGAAAGAATGAAAGAATATGAAAAAGTAATAAGAGATATTATGAAAGAAAAAAAACATATATTAAGTCAAGAAGTAGAACATGTTTTAGCTAAATATTCTGAAATTTTTTCAGCTTCTGAAAATGCTTATGATATTTTTACGAATACAGAATTTGAATATAATAATATAATTGATGATAATGGAAAAGAATTAAAAATGTCATCAGAATTATTTTCAAAATATTTAAAAGATAAAAATGAAAGTGTTAGAAAACAAGCTTTTGATTCAATGTATTTAGCATATAAAAAACATATAAATACAATAACAGAATTATATCTTACAAGAGTAAAGTCAAGAGTTATTTCTAGTAATTTAAGAAATTATAAATCATCTTTAGATGCAGCTACAAATTCAGATGATTCTAATGAAAAAGTTTATGAAACCTTATTAGAACAAGTAAATAAATATATGTATTTAAATCATGAATACATGGATTTAAAAGCTAAATTATTAAATAAAGATAAAATTCATATGTATGATGTATATACTAATCCATTAGAAGTAGAAGAAGACTATGTAGAATATGAAGATGCTAAAAACACAGTTTTAAAAGCATTAACACCAATGGGTGAAGAATATATTAATATGTTAAAACATGCTTTTGAAAATAATTGGTTGGATGTATATTCAGGTGATAATAAAATGTCAGGTGCATACAGTATGGGGGTTCATGGTGTACATCCATTTGTTTTATTAAATTTTGTAAATTCTTCAAGAGATATATCTACAATAGCACATGAATTAGGTCATTCAATGCATAGTTATTATGCAAGCAAAAATCAAAATATAATAAATGCAAATTATACAATTATGGTTGCAGAAGTAGCATCTACAGTAAATGAAATATTACTTGCAAATTATTTGATAAATAATGAAAATGATATCAGAAAAAAAGCAGCTCTTATAAATGAACAATTAGATATGATAAGAGCAACATTAATAAGACAGGCAATGTTTGCAGAATTTGAAAAAGATGTACATCATAGAATTGAAATAGGAGAAAGTTTAACATCAGATAATTTAAATGAAATATATTATGAATTAGTAAAAAAATATTTTGGTGAAAATGTTATAGCTGATGAAGATATAAAATATGAATGGGCAAGGATACCACATTTTTATAGATGCTTTTATGTATATAAGTATTCTACAGGAATAACATCTGCAATAGTAATAGCAAATAAGATTTTATCAGGAGAAAAAGGCTATGTAGAAAGATATATAAAAATGCTAAGTCAAGGTGGTGTAAAAGATTCTTTATCACTTTTAAAATCTGTTGATGTTGATCTAGAAAAAGAAGAAACATATAAACAAGCATTTGAATATTTTGAAAAAAATCTAAATGAATTAAAAAAATTAATATAGCTTATTTTTTCACACAAAGAACATAAAAATGTTATATAAATATATGGTAATATTTAGAAAAAATAGTAAAAAGTAATATAATAAAAATTGCGAAAACTAATTGTAGTGGAGGTAAAAATGAACGATTTAACAATTCTAATAGTAGATGATGAATCTAGAATGAGAAAGCTTATAAAAGATTTTTTAATACAAAAGAATTATAATATATTAGAAGCAGAAGATGGAGAAAAAGCTTTAAAAGTTTATAATGAAAATAAAAATAAAATTAATTTAATTTTGTTAGATGTAATGATGCCTAAATTAGATGGTTGGTCTGTACTTCGTCAAATTCGTCAAGAAAGTAAAACTTTACCAATTGTAATGCTTACAGCAAGAGCAGAAGAACAAGATGAACTTTTTGGATTTGAACTTGGAGTTGATGAATATATTACAAAGCCATTTAGTCCTAAAATTTTAGTAGCAAGAGTAGAAGCAATTTTAAAAAGAACAACACCTGAAGAAAAAGAAATGAAAAGCTATGATGGAATTATTATTGACAATGAAGGAAGAACAGTTACAGTAGATGGAAAGATTGTAGAATTAAGTTTTAGAGAATATGAACTTTTGAAATATTTATTAGAAAATGAAAATATTGCTTTATCAAGAGACAAAATTTTAAATACCGTATGGAATTATGATTATTATGGAGATTCAAGAACAATAGATAGTCATATAAAGAAAATAAGACATAAACTAGGGAAAAAAGGAAAATATATAAAAACAATAAGAGGAATAGGATATAAATTTGAAATAAAATAGTAGAGGTAAAAAATGAATATAAAAAAATTTGATTCTGTACGTACAAAACTATTTTTAACATTATCTATAATAATTTTAATAGTTATAGGTTTTTTAGTTATTGTAAACAATGTAGTATTAGAAACAATATATTACTATTCAAAAAAAGATGCATCATTATCTGTTTATAGTTATATTAATGAAAAAATACCAGAAAATTTAACAGATGAAGAAAAGGAAAAGTATTCTTTAGAACTTGAAAAAATAGCTCTAAATAATAATTTTGATTTATTAATATTAGATGAAAATAATGAAATATATGCTTCAAATGATAATTTTTTAAATAATTTTAATGAAAATAATTTAGCAGAAATAAAATATGAGGTACCTTATAGTATTTTTAATAAAACAGATATTATGTATGCCAAAGATGGTGTAACAATCAGAAAAATTCAAGATAGAAGAAATGGACTAAATTTTATTTTATTAGATGGAAAGCTTGAAAATGGAAATTATTTATATATAAGAATGCCAATAACACCTATAAAAGAAAGTGTAGATTTATCAAATAAATTTTTAGCTGTAATAGGTGTAGTTTCAATAATATTAAGTGGTATTGCAATATTAGTTACTACTGATAAATTTACAAAACCAATAGAAGAATTAAATGAAATAACAAATGGAATGGCAAATTTGAATTTTAGTAAAAAATATAGAATTCAAGATAATGAAGATGAAATAAATGAACTTGGCAGAAATATTAATACAATGTCAGATAAGCTAGAAGAAACAATAAATAAATTAAAAGCTAGTAATATGGAGCTAGAAAGAGATATTGAAGCAAAATCTAAGATAGATGAAATGAGAAAACAATTTATATCAGATGTATCTCATGAATTAAAAACACCAATAGCACTAATACAAGGATATGCAGAAGGTTTAGTGGAAAATGTAAACACAGATGAAGAAAATAGAAAATTTTATGCAGAAGTTATTTTAGATGAAGCAAATAAAATGGATAAACTAGTTAAAAGATTATTAGAACTTATGAAATTAGAATATGAAGATAGAAAATTTAATGATACAAATTTTGATTTAGTAGAATTAATAAATGAAGTAATAAGAAATTCTAAAGTTGTTCTTTCAGAACAAAAAATAGAGGTAGAATTTAAAAATGATATTCCAATTATGGTATATGCAGATGATTTTTATATAGAGCAAGTAGTATCAAATTATTTTACAAATGCTATAAAAAATGTTTCTGAAATAAATGGAGTAAAAAAGATAAAAATAACTACAAAAAACGGAAAAGAAGAAGGCAAGATTAGAGTTTGTGTATACAATACAGGAAAGAATATAGAAGAAGAAAACTTACAAAGAATATGGACTAGATTTTATAAAGTTGATGAATCTAGAAACAGAGGAAAAGGTGGAACAGGAATTGGTCTTGCATTAGTAAAAGCTATAATGAATAAATATAAAAGTAAATATGGAGTAGTAAATAAAAAAGATGGAGTAGAATTTTATTTTGAGATATTACTTTCAGAAAAAAAATCTTAATATTTACTTAATTGTCAAAAATAGGTCACACATAAAACATAAATTATATATAAAATGCAGATAAAGAAAAGGAAAATAAAAAATAAAGGAGTGAGGCCTATAGTTGTAAATTTTAATTAAAGACCCCAATATTTAAAATAAGTTAATTACCCTTTAAGTCTAAGCTATATGCTTAGACTTTTTTTGAAAAAATATAAAAATTTTATAAAAATACTTTACAAATGATAAAAAAAGTATTATTATATGTCCAATTTAAATTTCAAATTGCAATTTTATTTTTAAATAATTCTAAAAGTCAAATTCTTGACAAATTTTCCAATTAATAAAATTAAATAAAGGTAGGTGATATTATATTTTTACAATACTAAATATAATTTAATTATTCTATCAATTATTATAACAATTTTTTTATATAATTTAAGTTATAAAGAAATTGAAGTACCAAATTCAGTAAATGAAAATAATCTAGTAAATGTAATTGATATTAATGAAAAAAAAGAAGAATGGATTATAGAAATTCCAGCAATTAATTTGCATGCAAATATAAAAGAAGGAACAACAGAAGAAATATTAAACGAATATGTAGGTCACTTTGAAGAAACTGTTAGAACTAATGGGAATATTGGTCTTGCTGCTCATAATAGAGGCTATAAGGTAAATTATTTTAATAAGATAAAACAGTTAAAAAAAGGTGATATAATTTATTATTCATATAATAATTTTCATAAAGTTTATGAAGTACAAGAAGAAAAAATAATAATTGAAACAGATTGGTCTGTTTTAGAAAATACAAAAGAAAATTATTTAACATTAATAACATGCTTAGAAAATGTACCAGAAAAAAGAAGGTGCATAATAGCAAAAGAAAAAATATAAAATTCAGCTTTTAAAATAAAATGAAGTAAATATAAATATAAAAATAAAGATCTATCAAAAAATAAAATAAAAGGAGAGATATATTGAGAAAAATATTAATATCATTAGTTTTAATAATAACTTTAATTAGTTTTATTTCAACAAGTTTTGCTTTTAGTGTTGGAGAAATAAAAGTATATAGTAAAGGAGAATGCCCAAAACTTCTTACATATAAAGGAACTCCAATAAAAACAACATTAGTAAAATTCACTACAAGTAATGGATATGAAAATCCAGCTTATTGTTTAGATGTTACTTTACCAGGTGCAGAAGAGGGAGAATATATTGTAAATGGAGAAGAAGTTCTTCAAAATGTAAATGTTTGGAGAGCAATTATAAATGGATACCCATATAAATCGATAGAAGAATTAGGTGCTGCAAATGAACAAGAAGCTTTTACAGCTACTAAACAGGCTGTATATACAATGTTACATGGAAGAAATATTGAAGATTATGGTCCAGTAAATTCAGAAGAAGGAAGAAGAACATATGAAATATATAAAAATATTGTAAATAATGCACGAAATTCAAATGAAAATATAGAAAATATTACAAGTACAAGAGTAATATCAATAGATGAAACATGGAATATAGATGATAAAAAAAGTGATTATGTAAGTAGAAAATATAAAGTTTCATCAACTGTAAAAAAGGGTAATGCAGAGATATTTTTACAAGGAAATATTCCAGAAGGAACAATGATTGCAGATTTAGAAAATAATTCGAAAAATAAATTTGGAATAGAAGAGGAATTTAAAATATTAATACCTATAAATAAACAAATAGAAGATGGAGTTATAGATATTTGTGCAAGAGTTGATTTAGAAACTAAACCTGTAGTATATGGAAAAACAATGATTGCAGGAAAACAAGATTATGCATTAACAGGATATTGGAATGAAGAAATATATGTTAAAATTTCAGAAGAATATAATAAAAATTTAAGTAAATTAAAAATAATAAAAAAAGAATATGGAACAGATAAAGTTCTTTCAAATGTTAAATTTAATATATTAGATGAAAATAAGAAAACCATTTATGCAAATCTTGCTACAAACAATCAAGGTGAGATAATTTTAGAAAATATGGTACCTGGAAAATATTATGTACAAGAAATAGAAACATTGGAAGGATATAATTTATATACAGATTTAATAGAAATAAATTTAGATTATAATGAAGAATTTATAGCTACTGTAAATAATACTAAAAAAGAAGTAGAAGTGATAGATAAAAGTTTCGAAAATATAGAAGTTATACCAACAAACAAAGAAACATATTATTACAATAGCAATACTGATTCAAAAATAGAAAATGTTAGTAATAAAACAACTGTTGTATATGAAGATAATATTTCTTTAGATAAAAATATTACTAATGAAACTACAGTAAAAAAATTACCAAAAACAGGGTATTAAAAAAAGCATCTATAAAATAGATGCTTTTTAAAAATTAATTTATTCCTAAAATTCGTTTTGCATTTTCAATATCTTCAATAGTAGGAGAAGGAACACCTTCTAATGGATAAACTTCTCCTAAATTTTCCCATTTAAATTTTCCAAGATTGTGATAAGGAAGAATTTCTACTTTTTCAACATTATCTAAAGTATCAATAAATTTTTTTAAATTTATTAAATCAAATTTATCATCAGTAATACCTGGTACTAAAACTTGTCTAATCCAAACAGGAATTTTGTTGTTACTTAAATATTTTGCGAATTCTAATGTTTTTTCATTAGATGCATGTGTTAATTCAATGCATTTTTCATTATTAATATGTTTTATATCCAATAAAACTAAATCAGTGTATTTTAACAATTCTTTAATTTCTTTTGAAATAGGAAAATTACCAGATGTATCTAATGCTGTGTGAATATTTTTTTCTTTTAATTTTTTAAAAAGTTCAGTTACAAATTCAACTTGTAAAAGTGGTTCACCACCAGAAACAGTAACACCACCATTGGAATTATCAAAATAAGATTTATATCTTAATATAGTATTTATAAGTTCATCAGTTGTGTAATGTTCTCCGCCAGAAGTGTTCCAAGTATCTCTGTTATGACAATATTTACATTGTAAATGACAACCTTGCATAAATATTACAAATCTAATACCTGGTCCATCAACAGTGCCAAAACTTTCAGTTGAATGAATTTTTCCTATTAAATTTTCCATAAATTTTGCCTTTCTTTTTATGTTTTAATTATTATATAGATTCATGAATTGTTCTATTTATAACATCTAATTGTTGTTCTCTTGTAAGTTTTACAAAGTTTACAGCATATCCTGAAACTCTAATTGTAAGTTGAGGATATTTTTCAGGATGTTCCATAGCATCTTCTAATAAAGCTCTATCAAAAACATTTATATTTATATGATGACTCATTTTTGCAAAATATCCATCAAGTAATGCTGTTAAATTATTTACTCTTGATTCTAAGTCTTTACCTAATGCTTTAGGAACGATAGCAAATGTGTAAGAAATACCATCTTCAGCATATTTATATGGTAATTTTGTCATTGTATTTAATACAGCTAAAGCACCATGAGTATCTCTACCATGAATAGGGTTTGCACCAGGTCCAAATGGAGCACCAGCAGGTCTACCATCTGGTGTACTACCAGTAGCTTTACCATAAACAACGTTTGAAGTAATTGTTAATATAGACATTGTTGGTTTTGAATTTCTATATGTTTTTTGTTTTCTTAATTTATTCATAAAGTTTTTTACTATTTCTACAGCTATTTGATCAACTCTGTCGTCATCATTTCCATATTTTGGAAAATCACCTTCGATTTTATAATCTACTGCAAGTCCAGTTTCATCTCTAATAACTTTTACTTTTGCATATTTCATTGCAGAAAAGGCATCAGCAACTATTGATAAACCAGCAATACCACAAGCCATTGTTCTTAATATTTCTTTATCGTGTAGAGCCATTTCTAATTTTTCATAACAATATTTATCATGCATGTAATGAATAATATTTAAAGCATTTATATAAACTCTTGCAACCCAATCACACATTTTATCAAATTTTGCCCAAACTTCATCATAATCCAAATATTCAGAAGTGATAGGTTCGAATCTTGATGTAACTTGTTTTCCAGAAACTTCATCTCTACCACCATTAATTGCGTATAACAAAGTTTTTGCTAAATTTGCTCTTGCACCGAAAAATTGCATTTGTTTACCAATTCTCATAGCACTAACACAACAAGCTATTCCATAATCATCGCCCCAATATTCTCTCATTAAATCATCATTTTCATATTGGATAGAACTTGTTTCTATTGATAATTTTGTACAAAAATCTTTAAATCCTTTAGGTAATCTTGTAGACCATAAAACAGTTAAATTTGGTTCTGGAGCAGGTCCTAAATTTTGAAGAGTATGCAACATTCTGAAAGAATTTTTTGTAACTAAAGTTCTTCCATCAATACCCATTCCACCAAGACTTTCTGTAACCCAAACAGGATCACCACTAAATAATTGATCATATTCAGGTGTTCTTAAGAATCTTACCATTCTTAATTTCATAACAAAATGATCCATTATTTCTTGAGCTTCTTGTTCTGTTAATATTCCATTTTTTATATCTCTTTCAAAATAAATATCTAAGAAAGTAGCAACTCTACCAAGACTCATAGCAGCACCATTTTGTTCTTTTATAGCACCTAAATATCCAAAGTATGTCCATTGAACAGCTTCTTTTGCATTATTTGCAGGTTTAGAAATGTCAAATCCATATTTTTCAGCCATAACTTTTAATTCTTTTAATGCAGATATTTGATCAAAATGCTCTTCTCTTTCTCTAACAGTTTCTTCTGTTATATTAGAAATTTCTAATTCTTTTAAATCTTTTTGTTTTTCTTCAATAAGAAAATCTATACCGTATAGAGCAACTCTTCTATAATCACCAATAATTCTACCACGACCATATCCATCTGGAAGACCTGTAATTAAATGTGAACTTCTTGCAGCTCTGATTTCAGGTGTATAGGCTGTAAAAACACCATCATTATGAGTTCTTCTATAATTATGATAAATATCTTCTAATTTGTCAGAGATTTTTTGATCATAAGCTTCACAAGATTTTTCAACAATTCTAATACCACCATTTGGCATAATAGCTCTTTTAAGTGGTTTTTCAGTTTGTAACCCAACTATTTCTTCTAAATCTTTGTCAATATATCCAGCGTCATGGCTAGATATAGTAGAAGCTATATCATTAGATATTTCTAAAACGCCACCATTTTCTCTTTCTTTTTTATATAATTCTAAAACTTTATCCCATAATTTTTTTGTTTTTTCTGTTGCTTCTGATAGGAAACTAGCATCTCCAGTATATGGAGTGTAATTTTTTTGAATGAAATCTCTTACATTGATTTCATTTTCCCAAGAACCAGAGTTAAAACTTTTCCATTGTTCAAATTTCATAAATTCCTCCTAAACTTGTATTATTTTAACCATTATATGAGAAACATATTCTCGGTAATGAATTCTATCATAAACGACATAAAAAGACAAGGTGTATTACAAAAATGTAATATGAAATCTTTGTGAAAAAATGAAAATCATTTTCGTTTTTTGAAAAAGAAATAAATATAAAATGTAAGCTATATAAGAAAGTATAAAAGATTATGTGAATTAATTATTTTTGATATAATGTATTTTTTGATTTTTATGATTCCAAAACACTTACATATTGACAATAAATTTAGGTATATATATAATAAATATAAGAATTTTGTAATAAAAGAGGAGATATAAAATGAAAATAATATTAGCATCAAAATCACCAAGAAGAGTAGCTTTAATGGAACTTGCAAAATTTGATTTTGAAATTGTTCCAAGTAATTATGATGAAAAAATAGATAATGAATATGATATTGAAAACACATCTAAAAAGCTATCATATAATAAAGCAAAAGAAATATTTGATAATACACAAGGTGATAGAACAATAATTGGTGCTGATACAATTGTAGTAAAAGAAAATAAGATTTTGGGTAAGCCCAAAGATAGAACAGATGCTATAAAAATGTTAAGACAATTACAAGGCGGAATGCATACTGTATATACAAGTATAGCAGTATTAATTGAATATCAAGAGAAATATAAGGAATATAATGAAATTATAAAAACAGATGTATATGTAAAAAATATGTCAGATGAAGAAATTATAGAATATGTAGATTCAGAAGAACCATATGATAAAGCAGGAGCATATGGAATACAAACAAGTTTTAGTGTTTTTGTAGAGAAGATAGAAGGAGACTATTCAAGTATATTAGGATTACCTATAAGTAGAATATATGATATATTAAAAGAAAATGAAATAATATAAAAAAACAGCCTATAAAACTTAGGCTGTTTTTTATAAATCTTCTAAAGTGGCAAATATTCTATTTTGCAAAGAGTCTCGTACAATATCCCATTCATTTTCATTAATATTTGTTACTAATACTTTATTTCTAGCTTCTTTAACCACTTCTAATATGTCTAGATTATTATATTTACTGTTTTTTTCAAATATTTGTTTCTTGTAATCAATAGCAATATATTTTTTTTGAGTTTCTGGACAAATAAAAGAAAAAATTAATTTTGCATTAACTTCATTTCCATGCATATCACTAATATATATATCATTCATATAGATCACTCCTTAATCATCAATTGGCTTTAATGTTTTAAAAAATGGGTGAGATAAAATAGATTCGTCTGATATAGGTGTTTCATCTAAATCATAATCTTCTTCTGGCTCAGAATCAACCATTTCTAATGTATCTCTTAATTTTTTAATTGATAATAAATTAGCATCTTTTAAAACAAAAGAATAATTCTTAGGAAAGTAATTAAAATTTCCTATTTGAACTGCAACATCAGAAGTTTTATAATAATTATATAATTTTGAATTCATAAGTTTTGTTACATAAAAATTTTCTAATTGATCTATACTGTTTTTCTCTAAAATAAGAACACCTTTACATGGAAATACAGCTTTCAAATTTTTCACCATCCTATGTATATTAAATATCTTAAGTATATTATATCAATATAATAACAATAAAATATATTTTTTTCAATTATTTTATAAAAATATTTTAATATATTAAAATAAAACTTGACAGGATAACAATATTATGTTAACATTGTTATCATAACAAGAGTACATCTAAGCCATATGGTGAGCGATGTAGGACATTGATGTTTACACTTTAACTAGGTAAAACCTATAAAAGGAGTCTTGTACAAGAATCTTTTTATAGGTTTTTTTGTATAAATAAGGAGGGATTTTAGTGATTGAAGTAAAAAAATTAAGTAAAAAATTTACTCAAAAAGTAAAAAGCAAAGGTATAAAAGGCTTTTTATTTCCAGATACCAAAGAATATGAAGCTGTAAAAGAAATAAACTTTAAAGTAAAAAAAGGTGAAATAGTAGCTTTTGTAGGTCCAAATGGTGCTGGAAAGTCAACTACTATAAAAATGCTTACAGGAATATTATATCCTACAAGTGGAGATATAAAAGTTGCAGGATATATCCCTTCAAAAGATAGAAAAAAATTGGCATATAAAATAGGTTGTATGTTTGGACAAAAATCTAGTTTGTGGATGCACTTACCTGCAGTTGATACATATAGATTGTATGGTGCAATGTATGATATTCCAAAAGAAGAATTAGATAAAAGAATAAAAGAAGTTTCTAAAATGTTTGATATTGAAGAAATAATAAATATTCCTATAAGGAAACTATCTTTAGGACAAAGAATGATTTGCGAAATTGCGGGAATAATGTTACATAAACCAGAAATTTTGTTTTTAGATGAACCAACAATAGGTTTAGACATTGTTGTAAAAGAAAAAGTAAGAAATGCAATTTTAAAAATTAACAAAGAGAAAAATACAACGATATTTTTAACAAGTCATGATTTAGGTGATATAGAAAAATTATGTGAAAGAATTATTATAATTGATAAAGGAAGAATAATAAAAGATGAAACTTTAGAAAGCTTAAAAAAAGATTATTTAAAAGAAAGGTTTATAACAATTATATTTGAAGATGAAATAGAAGATATTGAATTTAATTATCCAACTGTATCAAAAGAAAAAAACAAAGTAGTTATAAAAGTAGATACAAGTATTAATACAATTTCAGAAATACTAGAAAAATTTATGAAATTTGGAAATGTTGTAGATATTGAAGCGATACCGGCTCCATTAGAAGATGTTATTTATGATATATATACTGGAAGTATAAAGGAGTGATAAAATGAGAAAATATATTGAAATATTTAAATATAGTATGAAAACCAAAATTGCATTTATATATGATTACATATTTTCATTATTTTCTTTTGGTATACATGTATTCGTATTTAATGAATTATGGGATTATATTTTAGGAAGTAAAACTATATTAGGATATACAAAAACTGAACTTATATGGTACATAATTATAGCAGAACTTGTAACATATTCTTCTGAAAAAATATATAAAAAAATTGGAAGTATGGTAAAACAGGGAGATATAGCTAATATGCTTATAAAGCCTGTAGATATGATTAATTATTTTATAGCAGAAAGTTCATCAGTTATAATAAAAACAGTTATAAATATATTATTTGGAATACTTTTAGGAATAACTTTGGCAGGAAAAATAGATATAAGTGCAATTACAATTTTTACTACATTAATAGCAATTTTAATAGGAGTATTTATAGGAATATTGTTGCAAATATTTGTAGGAATAATTTCATTTTTTACAGAAGAGAATTCATCATTTTGGCTTGTATTACAAAAATTAAGTTTTTTTGTAGTTTTCACACCACCAGAATTTTATCCAACAATTTTTCAAAAAATTATTTATTGTTTACCTACAACATATTTAATATATACACCAGCAAAAATTTTTGTAAATTTTGAACCAGTGCTAGCTGTAAAATTATTAAGTTGTGAAATATTATCAGCAATATTTTTATATGCAATTATAAGAATTATGTATAAGAAGGGAGTGGAGAAAATCAATGTTAACGGAGGCTAAAAACACTTTAAAGTATTTATTACTTACTATTAAATATAATTTAAAATCTGCTATAGAATACAAAAAAAGTTTTATTATACAAACAATATTTATGATAATAAATAATGGTTTCTTTTTAATATTTTGGTCTGTTGTTTTTAATATAAATAATGGAAGTATAAATAATATAGTAATGGAAGATATTTTATATTTGTGGTCTATACCAACAATTTCTTGGGGAGCAATTACTTTTATATTTGGAGGAATTAAAGAATTAAATAGATATATAGTAAATGGAGAAATGGATTCTTTTTTTCTACAACCTAAAAACATGATTTTAAATATAGCTACTTCAAAAACAGATTTTGGAGGTTTTGGGGATTTGCTATATGGATTAGTAATTGGAATGTTTGCAAGCAATAATTTTATAGAGTATTTAGAATTATTACTTTATAGTATAATCGCTATATCAATAACATTTTCTACGATACTTATAGTAAGAGTTTTGTCTATATGGATAGGAGATGTAGAACAAATAGCACATATTTACGAAAATAGTTTGTTTATAACTCTTTCATCATATCCATTTGAAATATTTGGAAACCTTACTAAGTTTTTAATGTATACAATAGTACCTACAGCATATGTAATTCATTTACCAATGAAATTAATAGGAAATTTTAATATAAAAATATTTCTAATTATAATAATTGCTACATTATTTTATTTTATGCTATCAAGAATGATATTTTACAAATCAATAAAAAAATATGAATCAGGAAATAATATAGCAATGAAAGAATAAAACTATTTTAAATAAAACATAAGTAGTAAAAAGTTAAATTAAGATATTGAATGAAATAAGATTTATGATATAATAGCTTTGAAAAGAGGGATTATGAAAGTAAATATAGTATTGGTAGAGCCAGAAATACCACAAAACACTGGCAATATTGCAAGAACATGTGCTGCATTAGGTGCAAAACTTCATTTAGTATATCCATTAGGATTTAAAGTTACTGAAAAAGAAGTTAAAAGAGCAGGTCTTGATTATTGGGATAAATTAGAAATAGAAGAACATACTAGTTTTAAAGAATTTTTGGAAAAATATAAACCAGAAGAAAATAATATGTTTTTTGTAACAACAAAAGGAAAAAATGTGTATTCAGATGTGGATTTTTCAGAAATGGATGAAGTTTTTGCTTTGTTTGGAAAAGAAACTAAAGGATTACCAGAAGATATTTTACAAAAATACTTAGATAAAACAATAAGAATACCAATGAGAGAAAATTTGAGATCTTTGAATTTATCTAATTCAGTTGCAATAGTTGCATATGATATATATAGACAATCTGGTTTTTACGATTTGGAAGAAATAAGTAATTATTTTGATAATAAATAATGGAGGATTTTATGAAAAAAATAATAGTAACATCAATATTAGTAATAGTTTTAATATTAGGAATGTTTTCTCTAACAGGTTGTACACTTACAGTAGAAACAACAGATAATTCAGTATCTGCTTCAGTTGATGGAGAAACAACAGAAAAAGTAGATGGTGTATTAGGTTGGATAAAAGAAAGAATAAGTAGAATTTTTACTACAACAGATAGTAATTCATCAGAAAAAATTTAAAATTGGAGGAAAAATGAAAAGTAAATATTTAAAAATAGTTTTAGTTTTATTTGTAATTATTTTAGCTCTTACTGGTTGTAATAAAACAGAAGAGGTTTCTAATAATACTACAGAAAATAATGTTTCTGAAAATACAACAAAAATAGAAAATAACGTGGAAAATACAACAAGAGTAGTAGATACAATAGATTATCAAAAAGCTGCAGAAGAACAAATGAAATTACCAGAAAAAGGTGAAACAGTAGCTATAATGAAAGTAAAAAACTTTGGAGAAATAAAAATGAAGTTTTTTAATGAAGTTGCTCCTAAAGCAGTAGAAAATTTTGTAACACATGCAAAAAATGGATATTATGATGGAGTTAGTTTTCATAGAGTTATAAATGAATTTATGATTCAAGGTGGAGATCCAGAAGGTAATGGTACTGGTGGAGAAAGTATATGGGGAAAAGGATTTGAAGAAGAATTAGATTATGAACTTGTTCCATATAGAGGTTCTTTGTGTATGGCAAGTAGTGGAACAGGAACATCTAGTTTAGGAAGTCAATTCTTTATTACACAAGGAAATTATGATTCAGAAATAGAAAGTTATTTAAAACAAGGTGGTTATCCAGAAAAATTACTAGAGCAATATAAAATTTATGGCGGATATCCTTCTTTATACTTAAGTTATACAGTATTTGGACAAGTATATGAAGGTATTGATGTTGTAGACAAAATTGCTGCTGTAGAAACAGAAGATGATAGAGAAAATGGAAAAATAAAAGATAAACCATTAAAAGATGTTATAATAGAAAAAATAGAAATAACAACATATTAATAAAAATACACTTATATTCTAAAAAATTGTTATTTTAGCATACGATTTAAATAATATGCTAGATTTAATTTATTAGATATAAGTGTTTTATTTTTATATAAAACTATTGCAAAATAAAATTTATATGATAAAATGAACAAAAAAATGTTTGGTTAAAGGAGCTTAAAATGTACGCATATATAAAAGGAAGTTTAGAAGAAAAAACTAATAGTTTTATAGTTATTGATGTATCTGGAATAGGATATCAAATTTTTATGTCAGAATCTGCAATTCAAAATGTAGGAGAATTAGGAGAAATAGTAAAAGTATATACACATTATCATGTAAGAGAGGATAATATAAGTTTATATGGTTTTTTAAGTAATGAAGAACTTAAAATGTTTGAATTATTATTGCAAGTAAGTGGTATTGGTGCAAAATCAGCAATAACAATGCTTTCAAATATAACACCATCAAATTTTGTATTAGCAGTAATAACAAATGATGTTTCAAAACTTACTAAAATACCAGGAATAGGAGCAAAAACAGCTCAAAGAATAATATTAGAATTAAAAGATAAATTAAAAACAGAATCTTCTATATCAAAAACAGAAGAAACAAGAAATGTTATAGATAAAACAGAAGTATTAGAAGAAGCAGTGGCAGCACTTCAAATACTAGGATATAATAAAAAAGAAATAGAAAAAGCATTTGAAAAAATAGATAAAACTAATTTATCAGTGGAAGAATTAATAAAAAAAGGATTAACAGTACTTGCAAGATAAATCAATTTAAATATGAAAGGAATAATTATGGATTTAAATAAACCATTAGCATATAGAGTAAGACCTAAATCTTTAGAAGAGTTTGTTGGTCAAGAACATGTAGTAGGAAAAGATAAATTATTATATAGAACTATAAAGGCAGATAGATTATCAAGTCTAATTTTATGGGGACCTCCTGGCTGTGGAAAAACATCTTTAGCAAAAGTAATTAGTGAAACAACAAAATATAAGTTTACAAAACTAAACGCAGTTACATCAGGTGTTGGAGACATAAAAAAAGCAATAGAAGAAGCTGATAATCCATTATTAAATCCTAGTGGTAAATGTATATTATTTATAGATGAGATACATAGATTTAATAAACTTCAACAAGATGCATTATTACCATATGTAGAAGATGGAACAGTAATTTTAATAGGAGCAACAACAGAAAATCCTTATTTTGAAGTAAATAAAGCTTTAATTTCAAGATCTATGGTTATAAAATTAGAATCATTAACAAAAGAGGATATTTTTAAAGTTTTAAAAAATGCTATAACCAATAAAGAAGGACTAGGAAATTATAATTTAAAAATTTCAGAAGAAACATTAATGAAAATTGCAGAAGTATCAAATGGAGATGTAAGAACAGCGTTAAATGGTTTAGAAGTAGCAGTACTTACAACTAAAATGAATGCTGATGGAATAATAGAAATTACAGATGAAATAGCAAGTCAAAGTTTAAATAAAAGAAAAGCAATGTTTGATAAAACAGGTGATAGTCATTATGATAATATAAGTGCATTTATTAAATCATTAAGAGGTAGTGATGCAGATGCAGCAATATTTTATTTAGCTAGAGCTTTAAATGCAGGAGAGGATCCAGTATTTTTAGCAAGAAGGCTTGTTATATCTGCAGCAGAAGATGTTGGTATGGCAAATCCACAAGCATTAGTAATTGCAACATCTGCAATGCAAGCAGTAACAATGGTTGGTATGCCAGAAGCAAGAATAATATTAGCAGAAGCTGCGGTATATATTGCTACATCTAAAAAATCAAATGCTAGTTATAAAGCAATAAATCAAGCTTTAGAAGATGTTGCAAATAAAGATACAGGAACAATACCAATGCATATAAGAAATGCACCAGCAGAAGGAATGGAACAATTTGGATATGGTAATGGCTATAAATACCCACATGATTATCCAGGTCATTATGTAGAACAACAATATTTACCAGATAAGATGTTAGGAACAAAATATTACATAAAAGATGATACTGTTCAATAAAATGAATAAATTCAGATAAAAAAGAAATCCTATTAGTATGATGGAAAAAATTAAAATTTTAATCATTATATTAATAGGATTTTTTGCTGGAATAATAAGTGGATTTTTTGGTGCTGGTGGCGGATTAATATTAGTGCCTTGCATGACATTGTTATTAAAAAAAGATGAAAAAATTTCAAGAGCAACTACAATTTTTTGTATATTTTTTATGGTAATAACAAGTAGCTTTTTTTATTATAAACATAGTTTAATAGATATTAATATTGCAATAAAATGCATAATAGGAGGAATAATAGGAAGTTATGTTGGTACAAAACTATTATATAAATTAAACGTAAAAATAATAAAAATATTATTCATTATATTTTTATTATATTCAGGAATAAGAATGATTATTTAAATTGGAGGAATTTTGAAAGAGATAATAATAGGAATAATTTCAGGAATAGTTGCATCATTAGGAATGGGAGGAGGAACTATATTAATATTATTACTAACTTTAATTAATAAAATGGAACAACATTTAGTTCAAGGAACCAATTTATTATTTTTTATTCCAACTTCAATTGTTTCAATATATATAAATGTAAAAAATAAAAAAATAGATTATAAAATATCAAGAATAATTATAATATTTGGAATTTTGGGAGCGATAATAGGTTCTGTTTTATCTTTTAAAATAAATAGCAAAATTTTAAAAAAATATTTTGGAATTTTTTTGATAATTATATCAATTTTTGAAATTTATTCATTTTTTACCCAGTATAAATTAGATAAAAAGGAAAATAATAATTTATATAAAAAATAAAGGAAGGTGTTAAAATGAAATTTATGAAAGGAATTTTAATAGGTGGATTAATTACTGCTGGAACGATGATGATGTATTCAGAAGGTGTTGATTCAAGTAAGAAAAAGATGGTAAAAAAAGGAAAACAATTTGCAAGAAAAATAAAAATGTCTATTTAAATAAAATTAAGAAGCCTAAATAAATTTAAAATATTAAATAGGCTTCTTTTTATTAATTTTCTAAAAATTCAGGTAGCATAATATTTTCATTTTCACAATTACAATTTAAGTCAATACCTTTTAAACAACTTCCTTCACAATTACATACTTTGCAAATTTTTACATGTTTAACGTTATTTACCCAGATTTCTAAAGAATAATGTTTATTAGGACAAAGAGGTCCAAAAACAAACTCACCATTTTTATCTGTAAAAGTGTGACTTACAGGTTTTCTTTCATCTTTACATATTTCTATTAATTTTACAACAGCATCTTGTATTGGTTCTTTATAACAATTTTTCACTATACCATAAACTACATCTCTATTATCTTCTGGTAATGTTATATCTAAATCATATTGGCTACCATTTTCAATAAATCCATTTATATCTAAAATACATTTTTTATCAAATTCCATAGTAATCCTTCCTTTTTTATTTATACAATTTATTATTTGTATATTACATAATATGAAATAAATAATGAATTTGTTAATATTTACAAAAACACAAATATAGTATATATTTAATATATTATTATAAAAATGAAATGTTTTGAAAGGACAGAATATGAATTTTTTAGAAACAAGAAATACATATAAAAATTTTATTTATCACAAATATAATATTTTAGAAACAGATAAAAAAATTATAATAGAATATGAATTTGAAATAGAAAATTTAGAATATTTTAAACCTAGGATAGAAATATTAAAAAAAGATTTTAAATTTAAAAATATAGATTCAAATATTGTAAAAAATATGGTTTTTAATATTGGTATGATTGAAGCTATTAGTTATTTTAAAGTAACTTGTTCCACAAATTTTATAATAAAATGTGGAAAACTAGATAAGTATCAAGAAAAATGGTTTAGAAAATTGTATTATCTAGGATTAGGTGAATTTAGATATAGAAATAATATTATAGTAACAGAAGAGGATTTCGTAAAATTTATTTCTTTAGGAAATGAATTAGAACTAAAAAGAGAAAAAGAAGAGTTAAATGGAATTATAATACCAATAGGTGGTGGTAAGGATTCTAATGTTACTATGGAACTTTTGAAAAAATATAAAAATGATATTTTATGTTTTTGTATAGGAAGTAAAAAAGTATCAATAGATTGTGCCAATATTGCAGGATATGAAAATGATAAAATAATAGAAGTAAATAGAATAATAGATAAAAATCTTTTAACCTTAAATGAAAAAGGATTTTATAATGGTCATACACCATTTTCTGCAATTGTAGCTTTTTTAACATATATGATATCTTATTTATTAGAAAAAAAATATGTTGCTCTGTCAAATGAAGATAGTGCAAATGAAACAAATGTAAAAGATGATAATATAAATCACCAGTATTCAAAAACAATTGAATTTGAAAATGATTTTAGAGAATATGCAGAAAAATATTTATATTCTAATGTTCAATATTTCAGTATGTTAAGACCTATATCAGAATTACAAATAGCTATGTTATTTTCAAAATATGAAAAATATCATAAAATATTTAAAAGTTGCAATGCAGGAAGTAAAAATATCCCATGGATATGGTGTTGCAATTGCCCAAAATGTTTATTTGTATATACAATTTTAAGTCCATTTTTATATAAAGAAAAATTGTTAGAAATATTTGGAGAAGATTTATTTGAAAGAGAAGATTTAAGACAAACATTTATTGAACTTTGTGGATATGCAGAAACAAAGCCTTTTGAATGTGTTGGTACATATTCAGAAGTGAGATATGCAATAACCCAAACTATAAAAAATTGCAAAGATGAATTACCATATTTATTAAAATATTATAAAGAAAATTTTGAATTTTCAAATGAAGAATTATTAAATTACTATAATGCAAAAAACAATTTGCCAGAAAAATTTGAAAAAATTTTAAAAGAGGAATTAGGAATATGATGAAAGAATTATTAGATTATTTAAAAGATAAAAAAATACTTATTTTAGGTTATGGAAGAGAAGGAAAATCAACATATTTGTTTTTAAGAAAGAATTTTCCAGAAAAAAAATTATTCATAGCAGACAAAAACAAAGAAATTTTAGAAAATAATAAAGAATTAATAGAAGATATAGATCTAGAAATATCTTTAGGAGAAAACTATTTAAATGGAATAGAAGAATATGATTTAATAATAAAAGCACCAGGTATTTCTTTTAAAGGAATGGATATCTCAAAATTTGAAGATAAAATAACAAGTCAATTAGAATTATTTTTAGAATATTTTGATATTAAAACTATTGGAATAACAGGTACTAAAGGTAAAAGTACAACAAGTACATTAATGTATACAATATTAAAAGAACAAAATAAAGATGCTTTTCTAGTAGGAAATATAGGTGAACCAATATTTAATGATATAGAACAAATGACTAAAGAAAGTATTGTGGTAATAGAGCTTTCTTCTCATGCATTACAATATGTTAAAAAATCACCAAATATAGCAATATTATTAGACATTTATGAGGAACATTTAGATCATTATGATTCATTAGAAAAATATATAGAAGCTAAATTTAATGTAGCCAAATTTCAAAAAGAAAATGATTTCTTTATATATAATGCAAATAATTATTTGATAAATGAATATAATTTTAAATTTTATAAAAAACATGATTATAAAATTATATTAGATGAAAATAAAAATAATATAGAAAATAATAAAGTATATATAAAAGATGAATGCATATATTGTAATGATGAATTTGTAATGAATTTAAATCAAAAAATGAATTTAAGAGGAATGCATAATATAGGAAATATTATGTTTTTAATAGCTGTATGTAATATATTAAATCTTGATAAAAAACAAATGGTAGAAACAGTAAGCAATTTCTCTCCATTAGAGCATAGAATGGAATTTGTAGCAAATGTTAATGGGGTAGATTATTATAATGATTCAATAGCAACAATACCAGAATCAACAATACATTCTATAGAAGCAATAAAAAATGTAGGAACATTAATAGTAGGAGGAAAAGATAGAGGAATAAACTTATCTACTTTTTGTCAATATTTAAAAGATAGTAATATACCTAATATAATATGCTTACACAAAACAGGTGAATATATATATGATGAATTAGAAAAATCTGATAAAAAAATATATAAAACAAATGACTTAAAAGAAGCGGTAGAGATAGCTAAAAAAATAACAGAAGATGGAAAGTCATGTTTGATGTCACCAGCAGCTGCAAGTTATGGATATTTTAAGAATTTTGAAGAAAGAGGAAATTTATTTAAAAAATATGTAAAAGAATAGAAGATAACATAATTCTTTGCTGGTTTACAAATAATATATATAAGTAAAAATATTAACAAATACAGCAAAAAACGAGATGTATCAATCATAAAATTGGCAAAAAAATCAAAAAAATACAATTTTATGTAGACAAAAGATAAAAAAAGTGCTATAATTAAATTGTTTCTAGTAAATTACGGAAAAAGCATACATATATGAAGAACACAATAGATAAATTTTAAGGAGGAATTAAAATTGAATACAAATTATTCAGAAAACAATCGTTTAAAATTGGTTGGTAAAATAGCAAGTGATAAAAGCTATAGTCATGAAATCTATGGAGAAAAATTTTATGTTTTTAATTTGGAAGTAATAAGATTAAGTTCAACAGTTGATATTATTCCAATAACTATTTCAGAAAGATTATTAACAGATATAAGCTTAGATATAGGAAAAAAAGTTATTGTAGAAGGTCAATTCAGATCATATAATAATTATGAGAATGAAAGAAATAGATTAATATTAACAGTTTTTGCAAAAGAAATCATAGAAACTGACGAAGAAGAAAAAGACGAAGTAACAAACGAAGTATTATTAACAGGATATGTTTGTAAAAAACCTATTTATAGACAAACACCATTTGGAAGAGAAATATCAGATGTATTACTTGCAGTAAATAGAGCTTATAACAAATCAGATTACATACCATGTATTGCATGGGGAAGAAATGCAAGATTTTGTCAAAATATGGAAGTTGGAACAGAAATTAAAATATCTGGTAGAGTTCAATCAAGAACTTATGAAAAGAAATATGAAGATGGAAAAGTTGAAACAAGAATAGCTTATGAAGTTTCTGTTGCAAGTATGGAAGTAGAAGATAAAGAAGAAACAGAAAATGCTGAAACAGCAGAAATTGTTTAAATAATATAGTATATATTTTTTAATATATAAATTTTAGCAAATTATATAAATGCTCATGTGCTAACAAAAGTTGGTATATGGGCGTTTTTATTTTGTATTTAATTATAAAAATAATTCTTATACTAATTTTTATAAAATTATAAAAAAATGTAGCCAAAATATACAAATAATGATAAAATGAACAAAACGATTTTAATATAAAAACTTAACGATCCGTAAATAAAGGAGAAGATAATGAAAAACGAAAGACTAAAAAATATTATATTTGATTTAGTAGTAGTAATTTGTATTATATTATTTGCTATAGGTATAGCACCTAAAACTTTGCAAAATGATACATTTTACACTATAAAAATAGGTGAATATATTTATCAAAATGGAATATCAGATTTAACAACAGATTTATATTCATGGCATGAATTGCCATATACATATCCACATTGGTTATATGATTTGTGTATATTTATAATATATAATAATTTTGGACATTTAGGTATATATATATCAACAATAATATTTACAGCTATTATGGGAATGACAGTATATTTAACATGTAATAAAATGTCAAAAAATAGAGTGGTATCATCAATATTAACAATTGGTGTAATGTATTTAATGAAACCTTATCTAGCTGCTAGAGCACAACTTGTTACATTTATATTATTTATACTTACACTTTATAATATAGAAATGTTTTTACAAAATCACAAAGTAAAAAATGCTGTTATGCTAATTATAATACCAATATTAATTACCAATTTACATTGTGCTGTATTTCCATTTTATTTTGTATTATATTTGCCATATTTAGCAGAATATATATGGATAGCAATAATAGATTTAGACTTAGATCAAAGATTACTATATTTTGTAAACAATATTTTGAAGAAAATTACTAAAAAAGAAAAATTTGAAGAAAAGAAAAAATCTATTAAAAATAATATATCAGAAAGAATAAGAAAAAGAGGTATTTTAAGAGAATCACCATACAAAATAAAAGTAAAAAAAGATAAATGGGTTTTAATATTAATAATAATTATGCTTATAGCATCACTAACAGGATTTTTAAATCCTGCAGGAACAGGTGCATATACATATTTATATAAAACTTACCAAGGAAATACAACAAGCAGTATTAATGAACATTTACCATTAACACTTATTGAAAATCATGAATTTTGTTTTGCAATAATTTTATTTTTAGCATTATTAATATTTACAGATACAAAAATAAAATTACCAGATTTATTTATGCTTATGGGATTAACTTTCTTATCATTTAAATCAAGAAGACAAGTTTCAATGTTTGCAATTCTTTGTGCACCAATACTTGCTAAAATGATTGCATCAATGTTTGAAAAATATGATAAAGAATTATGTAAAAAAGTTATAAACTTTACAGTATCAATTTCAGGAGCTGTAATAGTTGTTTCTGCTTTTATAATTATATCTGTAAAAATGATAAAACCAACATTAAGTGAAAAATATGTAAATGAAAGTTCTTATCCGGTTGCAGCTTCTGATTGGATATTAAAGAATTTAGATGTAGAAAATATTAAATTGTATAATGAATATAATTATGGAAGTTATTTATTATTTAGAGGAATACCAGTATTTATTGATTCTAGATGTGATTTATACACACCAGAATTTAATGGAAACGAAAAAGAAGGAATAGAAGGAAGAGATATTTTTTCTGATGCTATAAATATTGCAGGAATAAGCGTTGATTATAAAACTAAATTTAAAGAATATGGTGTGACACATGCTATTTTATATGATAATTCAAAGCTTGCAATGATTTTAGAAGGAGATAGCAATTACAAATTATTGTATAATGAAGGAAATTTCAAAATTTTTGAAAGAATAACAAATCAAGAATAACCTTTGGTTTAGGAGGAATAATTTGAAAAATAAAAAAATAATATTATCAATAATATTTATTATATTTTTAATAATAATAGATCAATTTTGTAAAATATTAGTTTTAAAAAATGGAAATTTAGAAATAAACAATGCAATATCTTTAGAAATTACTACAAATACAGGAATGGCATTTGGATTCAATTCAGGAAATATAAAAAATATATTTATAAGTGTTTGTATAATTATACTTATAATTAGTTTTATGAAAAAACAAGCAGAATTAATAGATACAAAAACAAATATTAGTTTATGTTTAATTTTAGGTGGAGCGTTTGGAAATCTAATAGATAGAATTATAAGAAAAGGTGTTATAGACTTTATAAAAATTGGTAGTTTTCCAATATTTAATATAGCAGATATTTTTATTGTATTAGGTTGGATTTTAATAGTAATATTTGTAATAATTTTTTCAGGAAAAAATAGGGGTGAAACAATTGAAAAACAAGACCAAAATATTAGGAATTAATATTGATAATATAACACTAGAAGAAGCAGGAGATATTACAAAAGAATTAATAGAAAATAGCAATAAATCTTGCAAAATGGTTGTTGCTCCTAATACAGAATTTATAATGATGTCACAAAAAGATGAAGAATTTTATAAAATTTTAAATAAGGCTGATTTAGCTACACCAGATAGTGTAGGTGTTATGATAGGTGGAAAATTACAAAAAAAGCCATTTAAAGAAAGAATACCTGGTCAAGCTTATTTTAGAAAAGTATTAGAATTAGGAGAAAAATATAATTGGACTTTTTACTTTTTAGGAGGAAAATCTGATACAGCAGAAAAAGCTACTGAAAATATAAAAAAAATATATCCAAAAATAAAAATTGTAGGTTATCATGAAGGTTTTTTTGAAAAAGATACAGAACAAGATGTTATAAAACAAATAAATTCTTTGAAGCCAAATGTATTATTTGTTGCAATGGGAGCACCAATACAAGAAAAATGGATACATAAACATAAACAGGAATTAAAAGTAGATTTAGCAGCTGGGCAAGGTGGAACATTTGATTATGAAGCAGGAAACATAAAAAGAGCACCAGTAATTTTTCAAAAGATAGGCATTGAATGGTTGTGGAGATTAATACTTCAACCATCAAGAATAGTTAGAATGGTAGTGTTACCAATTTATTTAATAAAAATCGTATTTACAAAAGATATTACTAAAGGAAAATTTTAACAAATAGGTGATAAAAATTGAATAAAAAAGTAATAAAAGTAGAAAATGAATTAAATAATATAAGATTAGATAAAGCTATTTCAATGAAAATAGAAGATTTATCTAGAGTAGCAATTCAAAGGCTTATAGAAAATGAAAAAATATTAGTAAATGGAAAGAAATCTAAAGCATCATATAAATTAAATATTAATGATGTAATTGAAATATTTGAAGAAAAACCAGAAGAAACAAAACTATTAGCAGAAGATATTCCATTAGATGTAGTATATGAAGATAATGATATAATAGTTATTAATAAACAAAAAGGATTGGTAGTACATCCAGGAAATGGAAATCCAAATGGTACATTAGTAAATGCAATTTTAGCTAAATGTAAAGATTCTTTATCTGGGATAGGTGGAGAAATAAGACCAGGTATAGTTCATAGAATAGATAAAGATACATCTGGATTGTTAATAGTAGCTAAAAATGATAAAGCACATATAAATATGAGTGAACAAATAAAAAATCACGAAGTTACTAAAACATATATTGCACTTACAAGAGGAAGGATAAAAGAAAATGAAGCAACAATTAATATGCCAATAGGAAGAAATCCAAATGATAGAATAAAAATGGCTGTTACCAAAAACGGAAAAGAAGCTATTACACATATTAAAGTAATAGAAAAATTTCAAAATTATACATTAATAGAGGTTAAAATAGAAACTGGAAGAACACATCAAATAAGGGTACATTTAGCACAAATAGGTTATCCTTTGGTTGGTGATTATGTTTATTCAAATGGAAAGAACCCATTTGGTGTAGAAGGGCAAATGTTGCATAGTTATAACTTAGAATTTAAACATCCAATTACAGGAAAAGAAATGAAATTACAAGCAGAACTTCCAGAATATTTTGAAAATGTTTTAAATATTTTAAGAAAGCAGGAAAAATAATATATATGGAAATAAGATTGCAAAAGTTTTTAGCAGATTCAGGTATTGCATCAAGAAGAAAATCAGAAGAATTAATTTTAGATGAAAAGGTTAAAGTAAATGGAAAAGTAGTTACAGAACTTGGAACTAAAATTGATCCAGAAATAGATATTGTGGAATATGATAATAAAATTGTAAAAAATAATAAAAATGAAAAAAGAGTATATATATTATTAAATAAACCTATTGGTGTTGTAACAACAGTAGAAGATCAATTTGACAGGGAAACAGTATTAGATTTAGTAAAAGTAAAACAAAGAATCGTTCCAGTAGGAAGATTAGATATGTACACATCAGGTGCATTGATACTTACAAATGATGGTGATTTTGTATATAAAGTTACACATCCAAAACATGAGATTACCAAAACATATAATGTAACTGTTGTAGGTGTTGTTACAGATGAAGATATTCAAAAATTGAAAAAAGGTGTTGAAATAGATGATGGTTATATTACCAAAAAAGCACAAGCAAAAATATTAAAAATAGATATCGAAAAGAATATTTCAAGAATTGAAATAACAATACATGAAGGCAAAAATAGACAAGTAAGAAAAATGTGTAATGCAATAGGGAAGAAAGTTTTAGCATTACATAGAGCAAAAATAGGAACAATAGGTGTTAAAGACTTAAAATTAGGTACATGGAGATATTTAAAACAAGAAGAAGTAAATAAAATATTAAAATAATAAAGTTATACAAAAGAGGAGTTTTTATGGAATATCAAAAATTTATTCCAGAAGGATGGATTGAAAAAAAAGATGAATTTACAAATATCAATGAAATCAAAACAGCATTTGATGAAAATAAAGTTTTACAGGGATATGTAATAAATTGTGATTCAAATTATAATTTACATGTAAATTTAGGAAATAATGTAAAAGGAATAATACCTAGAAATGAAATAGATGCTGTAAATATAGATGAATATGGATTTTGTAAAACCAATTTATGTACAAATAAAGTTAATTCCTTTATACAATTTAAAGTAAAAGAAATTTATAATGATAATAGTGTAATATTATCAAGAAAAATGGTTGGACAAGAAGCACTAGGATGGATGAAAGAAGAATTAAAACCAGGAATGATATTAAATGGAATAGTAAAAAATATTAGGCAATTTGGAGCGTTTGTAGAGATAGGTGGAGGAATTGTTGGATTATTGCATATAGAAGATATATCTGTTTCAAGAATGAAATCACCAGAAGAAAGATTTTATATTGGACAAAAAATAAAAGTTATGGTAAAATCTATTGATAAAGATAATAACAAAATAATTTTATCGTATAAAGAGCTTTTAGGAAATTGGGAAGAAAACATTCAAGATTTTAAAGAAAAGATGATTGTATCAGGAATTGTAAAAGAAACTGATAAATATAAAAATGGGATATTTATAGAATTAAAACCAAATTTAGTTGGAATGGCTGAATATAAAGAAGGATTTAAATATGGCCAAAAAGTTAATGTTTTCATTAAGAAAATTATTAAAGAAAAGAAAAAAATAAAACTTTTAATAGTTTAAAGGAGGTAATAAAAAGTGATAGAAGACGAAGAAATTAAAACTACGGTTTCCCCATTTGCAATAAGAGAAGGCGAAATTAAAACTTTTGATGGAAAAGATGGGTATGTATCTATAAATCAAATCGTTCATAAAATAAATTTAGGACATATTAATGATATTCATTTTGCTATATTGGATATTGTTAATGAATTTGAATTTGTAACATCAAGACAAATTTATCAAATTCTTGAAAAAAGAAATATAAAACTAAAATCTCAAGATAAACTAAATAATAAATTAGATCAATTAGTAAAAACAAAAATATTAACAAGATATTATTTTTCTTCTGAAGAAGGAAAAGGCATATATAGAGTTTATTGTATGGAGAAAATGGGAAAATATTTACTAAATTCAAAAGAAGTTGAATGTAGATGGCAACCAACAGACAATACAAAACCAGTTGGATTAATGAAAAAAAGATTAGCAGGAAATCAAGTAATTGTTGCATATTTTAGAAAAGCAAAAGCTTTTGATAGCTATAAAGTTAAACCACAAATAACAGCTAAAATGTCAGGAAAAACTTTTAAATCTAATTCACTTATTAAATTATCTAAAGCAGGGAAATCTATTAATTTATTATTTGACTGTATTAGAAGAGAAAATGATTGGCAATCAAAATTTATAGAAAGAATGAGATTATATGAAGATTTCTATAATAATTTTGTAAGATTAGATTCAGGATTTGATGTTCCACCACAACTAATATTACTTTGTGAAGATGAAAAACATATAGTAGAAGCTTTTAAAGAAATGATAAAAAATAATATAGAGATTAGTAAAGTAAAAATATATTTTACAACAGATTTAAAACAAAATTCTGTATCACTTGATAAATCTTTAATAGAGTTTGAAAAAGATAAAGAAACAGGAAAGTATAAAGCAAATAATATTGAAATTAAATTTTTAGGATAAAATAAAGCCAAAATTGTTTATCAATTTTGGCTTTTAAATTTAATATAGAAAAAAATAAGCGAAGATTTTAATTTACTTCGCTTATTTTTAGTGAATTTTTGATTTAATTTTATTAATTATTATTTGAATTAAATGATGTTATTGGATTTTCATCATCAAATTTATATGTTAAATCTGTAGTATTTGTTTGTACAGGTTCCATATTGTTTGGATTATCAGGATTTGAATGAAAATCCATATTTTTTAAATTAAATTTATTATTTTTTGAATGAGCATCTGTTTCTGAACTTACTATACCACTAGTAAATTTAGAAAAATTATATGTTTTGATATTTTGTTTTTCTTTATATTTTGTTTCCAAGAAATCAACCTTTGCAGAACCAACAATCATTTTTCCTTTTAAATCTCTAGTTTTGTACAAGATAGCTTTGAATTTCAAGTACATTACTTTACCAGCTTTATAGTTTGGAACCCATGCCCATTTTATATTCTTATAGGTTGCATCATATGTACCTTTGTCTGTTTTGTAATCGTTTGTAAATACCCATTCTCTTTTATCACCAAGTTCTTTTTCCCACCATTCGTTGTCTTCTGGAGTGTTATCACCAAATACAACTTTTGTAGTAGTATTTGCAAGAATTGTTTGTCTAAAACTATAATCATTTTTTATACCAAATTGTGATAAGTTTTGAGCAGAAATAATAGTACCAACTCTATATTTTCTATATAAAGTGAATATATCTTCTGTTGCTCTACATACAAATGGAGGAAATTCATCAATATATAAATAATGAGGTATTCTAGTTTTTTCATTTCCAGGTCTAGATAAAACTGAATGTTGCATTAAAAGAAGGAAGAATAGACCAAATGCTTTATGAACGCTAGCACCTAAATCACCACGTCTTGTACATACTAAAATTACATCACCATTTTTTAGAGCTGTATCATAATTTAGATTTCTACTTCTATTACATAAAATACTTCTTATGCCAGGAAATCTTAATAAGTTTTCTAATTGTGCAGCAGAAGCTTGTAAATAACGAGCTGTTTGATCTCTATCTACAGCATCTTTATAAAATGTTTTCTTAAAGTAACCTAATTGAATATGATATTTTTCTTCTAAATCTGGGAAAGATTTCATTTGTTCAGCCATTTCTTCAATTAAGTCAAAATTATTTAATAATTTTAATAAATCTTCTAATGTAGGAAGGTCATCATTGTTTAATCTTGGATAAACTTCTTTCAACATTAAAGTTAAGTTTTCAATAGCTTGTGTAACTATATTTTGCATAAAAGCTTCATTAACTGATTCACTATTTGTAAAGTTAGATTCTGAATTATACATTCTCTTTAAAACAGATGATATAGCAATTGAAGTTTTTATTGGATCATCAAAAATAAATGGATTTAGTCCAATTGAATTTGGATCATTAGGATCTATTATTTGATATTTAACACCAAAGTTTTCTGCTACATTTTTAATATGTGTAATTGACTCATAATCTGGAGCCATATAAGTAATTCCTAAATTTTTATATACTGTATTTTCACCAGCATAATTATATATTAATTTAGACATAAATGTTTTATAAATTTTTTCTTTTGATGGTATTGGAACCAACATATTTAATGAAAAGTTTTCATTTATATAATCATTTGAGTAAGGAGAGTTTAAATTAGCAATTCCTGTACGAAGAGCAGTGTATCCTAATTCTTTTGCAGCTTCTTTATAAAAATACTTTCTTTCTATATCTCTTGCAATCATTGGTTCAAACATCATAGAAGTTTTACCACATCCAGAGATACCTACAATAAGCATTGATTCAAATCTTCTTGCTTCTGGAACTTTAATAGTTTTTCCTGTTTCTTTATCTCTACATAAAAACATTTCAGAAGTATATGGGCCTCTACCTTCATTTTTATCTGATAAATCGATTCCACCATAGTCGAAAATTGAATCTCTAATGTCTTTAGTATCATTAATAACAGTATATAACCATTTAAACAAAGGATAAAAACTGCAAACCGGAATATACCAAGCAAATGCAGAAAAAGCAGGTTTGATTAAATCCATAAATGTTGTAATTATATAAGAATAATTAGGAACACTAAATAAAATTAACCAACCAATCTGATTTATCCATTGAATTAACATAGATATTGTCATTATATATAATGCAATTGTATATATGTATAAAAATGATAATTTTACATAATCGTCAGTTACAAATTTTGAACTTCCAGAAAAATAAAATGCAAATATAGGGCATGCAAGTGCTAAAGTATATTTTATTGGGCCCCAATAATCTACTGAAATTCCAGTTAGTGCTATACATAAAATTTCCACAAATCTATCTATACATATATAAAAAGAAATTAATGTTAAAACATATGTGGCAAAAGTATTTCTATCTGTTTTTAATTTCTTTAAAAATTTATCAACGTATTTCATAACTCCTCACTTCCAAATAAACAAATTTATACATCTATATTATCCTACAAAAATCAAAAAAAAACAAGTAGTTTTAAGAAAAAAAACAGGATTTCCCTAAGAAAAAGAATATTTTGAAACAAAAAATATAAACTGAGCATAAAAATAATAAATTATTAATATCATTAGTAAAAAGAAAAAGTAGGAGAAAAAATTGAAAAACAATAAAGAAAATTTTATAACTGGAATAATATTTTTACTTTCTTCACAAATTTTTATAAAAATTTGTGGTATGGTTCATACAATATATTTAACAAATAAAAATGGATTTGGTGATGCAGGAAATGCTATATATATGAGTGGATATCAAATATATATTTTGGTTCTTACAATATGTTCTGTAGGTGTTCCAAATACATTATCAAAATTAATTGCTGAAAAAATAGGAAAAGGAGACTATTATAATTCCAAAAAAATATTTAAAATTTCTGTTTATATATTTGGAATATTGGGATTTTTTGGGAGTGTTTTTATATATTTTTTTGCATCATATATTGCAAATATATTATTAAAAATTCCAGAAGCAGAATATACATTAATAGCTTTAGCACCTTCTATATTTTTTGTTTCTATTAATTCGGTATTTAAAGGATATTTTAATGGAATAAAAGAAATGAAAATTGTAGCAAAAACACAATTAAATGAACAATTAATAAAAACTATAGTAACTATTATATTAGTAGAAATTATATCAATAGTAAGCAAAAACAATACTATAATAATGGCTGGAATAGCAAATATAGCAACAACATTTGCTACAATAATTACATTTATTTATTTTATTAAAATCTATAAAACGAATTCTAAATTAAAAATAAAAGAAAACTATAAAAAGGAAAAAAGTATAGTAATTATAAAGCAAATATTTTTTCTTGCAGTACCATTATCAATAACTTCGTTAATATCTGCATTAAATAAAAATATTGATTCAGTTACTGTAGTTAAATTGTTAACACCAATTTATGGAGAAAAAATTGCAAAAATAAAATATGGAATTATAAGTTCGAAAGTAGATTTGTTAATAAATATGCCACTTGCATTTAATGTTTCAATAGCTATGGCAATCATTCCTGAAATAGCAATGTCTAGAATTTGCAAAAATACATTAAACATTAAAAATAAGATAAAAACTTCAATATTAATAAGTAATATAATAGGTTTTCCGTGTTTTTTAGGAATGTTTTTATATTCTAATGAAATAATGAAATTTTTATTTCCTAAAGCTAATCTAGGTGGAAATTTATTACAAATAGCATCTATTACTATAATTTTTTCGATGCTAATACAAACAATATGTGCGATATTACAAGCTTTAAATTTTATAAAATATCCAATTATATCACTTGGTATAGGTGCTATAATAAAATTTATATTAAATATAATATTATTAAAAGTAAATGGAATATATGAATATGGAGCTATAATTAGTACAATAATTTCAAATATAATTGTATTTGTAATAATGTTTATAAAATTAAATAAAGAGTATAATCTTATAAAAGAAATAAAAAATGATGTATTAAAAATTATTTTTGCAACAAGTATTATGGGAATAACTTCGGAAATGGTATATAAAATATTAAATAAATATATAAATAATAATAGTTTGATATTAATTGTAATTATAAACAGCGTGGCGGTTTATTTTTATATAATTTATAAAATAAAATTAATAAAAATAGAAGAAATTAATGAATATTATTTAAAAAAGAGCAAACAATAGTAAAAGCAAAAAGCTCGTATTTTCAATGTTTTTTGAATGATAAACCAACGAAAATATTGAAATATAAATAAAAAAATAAAATTATCTAAAAAAAAGAAGGATTTTAGGCGATTTTGGCGAATAAAAATATTGTAGAAGAAAGATAGATATTCTACATAATATAAAATAAACAATCTATTAGGAGGAATTAAAAATGAACAAAGCTGAATTAATCGCAGCAATCGCTGCAAAAACAGGAGAAACAAAAAAAAGTGCTGAAGAAACAGTTAATGCATTTGTTAGCGTAGTAACAGATTCATTAAAAAAAGGAGAAAAAGTACAATTAGTTGGATTTGGATCTTTTGAAGTTAGAAAAAGAGCAGCTAGAAAAGGAAGAAATCCACAAACTAAAGAAGAAATAAAAATACCAGCATCAAAAGCACCAGTATTCAAAGCTGGAAAAGCATTAAAAGATTTAGTAAATAAAAAATAAGAATTATAAATTATATGAATTCATATGAAGAGATATAGCAAAAGCTATATCTCTTTTTATATTTAAGAAAGTTTTTTTTGAATTTTTTATAATATAAATACTTTGTACAGAAATTTGTGTTGCAAATTTTGCACACGAACAAGAAAGTTTTTAATGTTTTCTTTTTGTTCTATTATTCTATTATAAAAGAAGATTTTTTATTGAAAAGGAAAAATGTTATAAATTTGTAAACAAAAATTAACATTAAACATGTTGAAAATAACTTTAGTTAATAATATAATAAAAGAAATAATATTACAAAAGAATAGGTGAAGATATGGAAGAAATTTTTGATGTAATTTTTGTAGATGATGACAGAACAACAATATTAGACATACAAAAAGTAAAAAAAGGTGAAAAAGCAGAATACAAAGGTGAAACACCAACTAAAGAGCCAACTGCACAGATAAAATATACTTTTGAATCTTGGGTGGGTGAAGAAAAATTAGAATGTATTACTGAAAAAACAGTAGTTTATGCTAAATATGTAGCAGAAACAATTAATGCAACAAAAGAAGAAAATGCAATGTTTAATGCATCTTTAGAAAATGCTGAAAATGCAAATTTAAAAACAACACTTGAAGCTGGAAAAAAAGTATCTGACCAACAATTAGCTGTTGAAAAAGATTCAAGAACTGTAGAAGAGATAATAAATGATATATTAGAAAACGGAAAAACAGAAGTGGGTCAAGAAAAAAATCAAGAACAAGATAAAATAAAATAAATACAGAAGATAAGTGGAGGTTGTTATGGGAGTAATAATAACAAGAGATGATATAAAAGCATATGCAGAAGTAGATTATATAATTCATCATATGAATGAAAGATATTTGGAAATGTTACCATCAAAATTAGTGAATTTTTTTGAAGAAATGAAAGATCCAGAATATGAAGTTTATGTTGATCCAAGAAAACCATTGTATTCACAAAATTTACAAAAATATACATTAGAAATTATAGCTTTATTACATTTAAAATATTGGTGTGAAGATGAAGAAAGACGACAAGAGTTATATAACAGAATGGAAACAAATCAAGTAAAATTTGAGGAAAAACTTAGAGAAAGGTTTAATGCAGAAAATATTTTTGAAGATGATAAAGAAGAAATAGAAAATACTGAAGATTTATCAAAACCTAAAAAATTGCAAACGATAGAAGTAAATAAAGAAAACAAAGAAAAAATAGAAGAAAAAGAAAATAATATAAATGACAAAAATGACATTATAAAAAAAGAAAAAGAAAGTTTTATAAAAAAATTTATAAATAAAATTAAAAGTATTTTTTCAAAATAAAAGAGTACAGAAAGTACTCTTTTTTAGTAGATTATGAATGTTTTTATTCCGTAAGTTTTTAAGAAATATAATATTAGAAAAAATATTTATAAATTTCACAATTTAGGTTGATATTTTCTAAATAATATTGTATGATATTATATGTAAATGTATTTGTATTACGTGAAAAATCAACCTAAAGGAGGTTTTAAAATAAATATGCTAAAAAAAGTAGTAATTGTAACACTAATGATACTAACAATATTTGGTTTCACATCAGTATTCGCTACAACAGCTGAAGAAATATTAAATTCTACACAATCAACAGAATTATTAGAAATAAAAGAATCAACAAAAGGTGTGTTGGCTGAATATGTTGAAAAATATGGTTCAACACCATATGGTTTAGTAGCATACATATTAAATGCTGTAAGAATATATAGTATACCATTTTGTTTTATAGGAATTGCTATAGGTTCTATATATCAATATGTAATAGGTATTAGAAAGTTAGATGTTAGAGATAAAGGTTTTAACTTGATTATAACTTTCGTAACAATATTATTGATATGTCAAGTATTACCACTAGTTTTTGCTATAGTTGTAAATGGTTGGAGGGGTTAAACAAATGAAAGTTTTATTTGCAGTTAGTAATGAAAGTATATCAGAAGGTATTGTAAAGCAATATCAAAAAGAGTACAAAGAAATTTTATCTTATAAAAACGTTTATTACTTTAATGCAATATTAAAAGAAATACAAAAAGATAAAACATATGATAGAATAATCATATCAGAAGAGTTAGAACCATTCGCAAGTAATAATTACGAAGCGATTGATAAGTTTTTATTTGAAAAGTTAGATAATATTAGTGATGAAGCACAAGATAGTAATGGACAAGAAACATCAATAATATTTATTTGTACAGATAGAAGAACAAAAGGAAGTTCTTTCTTAATTAAGCTATTTAGTATAGGTGTTTATAATGCACTTTTAGGCAATGATAGAGTAAAATCAGAAGTTTGCAAATTAATAAACAAACCAAGAATAAAAAAAGAAGCTAAAATGTATTATAAAATTGATGCAGAGGACGCTAAATACGATCAAAGTAACGAAAAAGAAGTTAGTGAAATTGAAATTCAAAATATTAGAAATCATTTCAGAAAACTTGGAAAAAATACAGAAAGATATGCTGAAAGTTTTAATAATATTGCTATGCAATATTCAGATGAACAGTTAAAAATAATTATTAATTGTTTACCTATAGAAGTAAAAGCAGTTCTTGAAGAAGAATCTCCAAAATATCAAGAAATGATGTCTGCATCTGGTGGAGCTATAAGAGGTATAAAAAGTAATATAGGAAGAAATAAAGAAGAAGAAAAAAGAACAGGTATTAGAATGGATTTGATGAATTCTGTTTCTAATAAAATAGATAAACCTATTATTATTCCTTCATCTGTAAAAAAAGTAAAACCAGTAGTGAGAAATGAAGAAAAAATCGAAACTAGAAGCACTATAAAAAAAGAAAACGTAGAAGATGACGTAATAGATGAAGATGATTTTTTAGAAATGAATAAAATAAAAAGACAACCTGTTTCTAATAATATTTCAAAAAATAAAATTAGTTCTCAAAATGTAGAAAGAAAAGCGCAAGTTGCAAAAGTTAAACCAGTTCAAAAAGAAGTAAAAGAAGTAAAAAAAATACAAAAAATAGAAAATGATGATATTTTACCTGGGTTTGAAGATATTCCAGATGATATACCAATGGTAAATTTTGATGATCTTGAAGATGATGATGATATAGTATTACCAACTATTAAAAAAGAAGATGATGCTATTTCATTACCTGAATTTGATGATGAAGAAATATTACCAGGGGTTGATGATGAAATTGTAGAAGACGATGATGTAATGCCATTAGTAGATAATAAAATTGAAAAAGAAATAGTTTCAGAAAAAAGAGGAAGAGGAAGACCTAGAAAAACACCAATAGATATGACTCCCAAACCTAAAGGAAAAAGAGGAAGACCTAGAAAAATTACTTTAGGTGAAGATGATCTTTTACCTGGATTTGATGATGAAGATGAAAAAGTATCTTTACCAGGTTTAGAAGATGATGAAATGCTACCTGGATTTGACGACGATGATGTGTTGCCAGGGTTTGAAGAAGAAATCGTGGAAGACGATGACGGTTTATTACCATTAGACGATGAAGAAGAAATCGTAGAAGATGATGACGATATATTACCATTAAACGATGAAGAAGAAATCGTAGAAGATGATGACGATATATTACCATTAAATGATGAAGAAGAAATCGTAGAAGACGATGACGATATATTACCATTAGACGATGAAGAAGAAATTGTAGAAGATGATGACGATATATTACCATTAGACGATGAAGAAGAAATCGTAGAAGACGATGACGATATATTACCATTAGACGATGAAG
>CAZYST010000008.1:0-4921 GCA_964650305.1 uncultured Lachnospiraceae bacterium | reverse complement strand
AAGAAATTGTAGAAGATGATGACAATATATTACCATTAGACGATGAAGAAGAAATCGTGGAAGACGATGACGATACATTATCTGAATTTGTTGATGAAGAAGATGAAGATGATGATGAAATATTATCAAGTTTTGATGAAATAGATGATGATGAATATACAGATGAAGTGGATTTACCAGATTTAGATGACTTAGATGATTTAGATGATACAGACGAAATATTGCCAGGAATGGATATTGAAACAATAGATGATGATGAATCAATAATACCTGGATTAGAATATAATAATTCAAAATCAACAGAAGAAATAGAAGAAACAGTTTTACCTGGAATGGGATTTGAAGATGAAAAAATGAATAATTCACCAAAAGTAGAACATACTATTTCTAATAATTATAATATGAATAATGAAAAGCAAAATGCTGTAATAGAAAGTGTAAAGCCTAATATAGATTATTCAATGTCAAGTTTAAATAGTTTATTAACCAAAGAAAAGAAAATAGTTTCATTCTTAGGAACTACAAAAAATGGAACATCTTTCTTAATAAATCATTTAGGATTATTATTCTCTTCTTTAGGAATAAATACAGCGATATTAGATATGACAAAAAATAAAAATTCATATTATATTTATACAAAAAATGAAGAAAACTTAAGAAAAATTGCATATACATCAATTAGTAAGTTACAAAATGGATATATAGAGGGTATAAAAGCAAACAAAAATCTAACAGTATATACAGCACTTCCAAACGATGGAAAAGATTATTCAAATGCTGAACCTATATTATCTACTTTAGTTCAAAACTATTCATTGATATTGATAGATTGTGATTTTGATACTGATCCATCTTATTTTGCAAGTTGCCAAGAATTATATCTTGTACAATCAATGGATATATTAACAATACAACCATTAACAGCATTCTTAAAAGATCTAAAAGGAAAAGGTGTATTAGAACCTGAAAAAATAAGAGTAGTTGTAAATAAAGAAATTAAAGTAAGAGGTTTAACATCAAAACTTATAATTACAGGTATGTCATCATATAACGATCCATCAATGTCATATATGACAGAATTGTTTAATAAAGATGCTGTAAAACATTGTGTAATACCTTTTGATGAAAATGCTTGTGCAAAATATATGGAAAATGTTGCAAAAGGAACAGATTTAACTTTAAATGGATATTCAAAACCTTTTGTAAGAAATTTAAGAAATTTAGGAGATATGGTATATCCACTAACAAGTAAACAAACATATGAAAAAAAGGGTGCACCGATAAATCAAGATTATAGTGCAAGTACTTTTTCAAATAGTATGAATGATACATTAAATCAAATGAGAAAAAAATATTAATAAAATTTAGGGGTGAAAGTTTTGGTTATAGTAGTAATATTAATCTTATTAATAGCTATAGGAATATTGATAGCATACAATGTATATATAAATAAGCAATTGAAATCTTTTAATAATTTAAGTCAAAGAGTAAATAATTTAAAAGTTTTGCAAGATTTTATGAAAGTAGCAGGAAATGAAGAAACAGTAGATGCTAAACTTGCAAAAATAAATGAAATTGTAATAGAAAAGTATGATATAAAATATTCTACAATAGTAGTTTTCGATGGTGCAGAATATGTAGTAAAAACATCTAATGTAGATAAAATACATTATGATACTTTATCTAATTTACATACAGAAGAAATATTTCAAGATAGTATAGCCACAGCAACTCCTAAATATATTACTATTGATAATGAAAATGAAAAATTACCATATCAAAAAGTTGAAATGGGAAGAGCAAAATCAGCAATGTTCTTTCCACTATATATAGACAATATTTATATAGGATATTGGATTATGGAAAGTGGAAAAATGCATGCTTTTGATAATTTAGATGTTACAATAATAGAAGTTGTAAAAGATAATATAATATCTGTATTATCTACAGTTTCTTATCAAACAACAATAGAAAACATTGACAGAATAGATAAATTTACAGGATTACATTCAGCTGAATATTTATATGGAGAAGGAAAAAGAATAATAGATAAATATCCAACTTCTGCTGTATGTATGTTTAGAGTTACTAATATTGAAAAAATTAATGAAAAAAATAATAGACAAATGGGAAATGATATAATTACAGAAATAAGCAACATTGTAAAATCAAAAATGTCATCACAATATATTTTTGTAAGATATATGGGACCTAAATTTGTAATAGTATTTTCTGGTGTAGAAGAAGGCAGTGTTGAAGAATTTTTAAGAGATTTAAAAAATGAAATGGAAGAACTAGAAATAATAGAAGAAGCACAAGAAATATCTAGAATAAGAATAATAAAAGGCAAAAAAGTTAGAGTTAAAGAATATAAAGAAGAAAGCTCAGCTTCACCAAAAATTAATTTTGTTGTTTCTACTTATTATAAAGGAACAGGTATAGAACAATTAACAAAGAGACTAGAAGAATATATTGACAATGCTGATAAACAAGAAAATCAAATAAATTATATATAGGAGGGTTTTAAAGATGGCTATTGATAAAACAATGAGTTTTAGAGTTGATAAAGACAAGAGCATTAGAGCAAAAGAAATTTTGAAGGAAGTATATCAAGCTCTAGTGGAAAAAGGATATAATCCTATAAACCAAATAGTTGGTTATATATTATCTGGTGATCCAACATATATAACAAGTCATAATGATGCTAGAAATTTAATAAGACTAATTGAAAGAGATGAATTACTAGAAAAAATGGTAAAATATTATATAGGATTGGAAGAATAACTAGATGAGATTTTTAGGTATTGATTATGGAGATGCAAGAGTAGGTATAGCTATTACAGATCCTTTAAGAATTACTGCTCAAGGATTAGAAACTATTTCGTATAATGGAAATGATAAAGTTTTGCTAAAAAAAATAGATGAAATTTTAGAAAAATATGAAATAAGTACTTTTGTAGTGGGTATGCCATATAATATGGATGGTACTAAAAGTCAAAGAGTTGAGAAAACAGAAGCTTTTATACATAAATTAAAATGTAAATACAATAAGATAAAAATTGAAACAATAGATGAAAGACTAACAACAGTTGCAGCACATAAAACAATGAATTTTTTAGATGTAAACAAACATAAAAAAAGAGGAATTGTAGATACAATTTCAGCAGTATATATTTTAGAAATGTTTATTAATAAAAATAAATAAAAAGTATTGAAAAAAATTTTTATATAGTATATTATAAGTATGTATAATTTATATAATTATAATTGAAAGGAGAAATTTATGAACGAAGACGAAAACGTAATAGATGGAATGGAAGAAGATTTAAGCAATATTATAGTATTAAATGATGAAAATGGAAATGAAGTACAATTTGAATTTTTAGATTTAATAGAATATGAGCAAGAAGAATATGTAGTTCTTTTACCAGTTGAAGACGAAGATAGTGGAGAAGTTGTTATTTTAAAAGTTGAAGAAACAGAAAGTGAAACAGAAGATTCATATGTAAGTGTTACAGATGACGTTGTTTTAAATGCTGTATTTGAAATTTTTAAAGAAAAATTCAAAGATGAATTTAATTTCACAGATGGTGAATAATTTATAAAAATATGTGGACATGTGTTCACATATTTTTTTTGCTTTTTTTAGATTATAAATTGAAAAGCACATATATTGAAATATTTTGAGTATTGTGTTAAAATTATTAAGAATAAAAGACAAAGGAGGAAAATCAGATGACAGCTTTATTTAGTTATTTGATTACATTTTTAGGAATATTATTTTGGGGATTTAGAGTAGTAGTTTGTTTAATGGCAACATTAAAAGCAGAATTTTTTGCTGCACCAGTTGATTTAAATTTAGAAATAGCATTATTATTTGGTACAATAATATGTTTTGTATTTATATTTAAAAGAAACTTGATAGCAGCAACATTATATTTTGGAGCATATTTAGCATATTTTGGTACAGCTTTATATAATCAAATTGTAATGACAAGTGAAACAGGAATGACTGTTGCAGGAGGATCAAATAGTTTAATATTGTTTGTTGGAATAGTAATACCACTACTTACTTTTTGTGATATTCTATTTAATAAAAATAGAAAAGGTGGAACAAATGATAAACAAACAGATTGGTTCTATAAAAATGAAAAATTTGATAGAGAATATGATGAAAGAGCAGATAAAAATCAATATAGATTATAATAAAAGGAGAGAATTATGATAGGAAATTATAAAGTTATAACATTATGTGGATCTACTAGATTTAAAGATGAATTTTATAAAGTACAAAAAGAGTTAACACTAAAAGGAAATATAGTTATTTCAGTAGGAGTATTTGGTCATTCTGGTGATGAAGAAGTTTGGGAAAAAATGGACGAAGGAACATTAACAAAAACAAAACAAATGTTAGATGACATGCATAAAAGAAAAATAGATATGGCAGATGAAATATTTGTTGTAAACGTTGGGGGATATATAGGCGATAGTACAAAATCAGAAATAGAATATGCAAATAATCACGGAAAAAAAGTTAATTACTTAGAAAACTAAAAAGAAATATTTGCAAATGATAGTGAATTAGAAGAATTTCTGCAAAAATATAGTAAGAAAATTTAAACTAAAAGGAAGTGAAATAATGAACGAAGAAAATATGTCAAAATTAAATATCAACTGGTTAATGGAAGAATAAGAAAAAATACTCTCAAGTCCTTATAAAATGGGACTAAAATTATTGTTTCTTTTTACATATTTAAGATTGTTTTTGATAAAAATTATTAAAAAAATGGGGTAATGGAATATAAGAAAAACTTTAATATGTAATGATAAAGAAAAGCAAAGAGTGAGATGTTGATGCATAATCTGATAAAAATAATATAAAAATTTGAGTTTAAAAATGTATGATATAATAAAAAATGAA